>CAZKLU010000067.1:0-9409 GCA_964553775.1 uncultured Oscillospiraceae bacterium
GTTGAGCCGCCGGAGTTTGAATTGCCCGATGAACCGCTTGACCCCGAACTGCCGTTGCCCGAACTGCCGCTCGAAACTATACCGCCGGAGCTGCTTTTAACGGTTTCGCCCTCGTTTGTGACGGTTCCCTCGCTTGTCAAAATCTCATAGGTGCCGCCGCTTCGCTGTGTGCTTGCCTTTATTCTGCGGCAGGCATCACTTGCGTAATAACCATCGGTCGAGTATGCGTATCCTGTGGAACTGCCGCATACGAGTATGCCGAGATCAGTTTCCTCGATCTGCTCCTCAAACGGGTTGAAGTATGTGTTGAGCATATCAAGCCAATCATCTATATAGATAACAGTGTAAGTGCTGTTGCCGTAATAATCTTCCGGCATTGTCATTATATTGATATTTTCAAGATCGACTTTCAGAAGCTCCTTGGCAAGCCACGTCACCTCTCCGTAAGACAGGTTTGTATCAACATCGTTCATAACTATATCCGCAAGTGTCGTTATCGGAATGCTGCTCTTGTTTTCAAGAATCTGACTTGCTGCGGACATCATGAGGTCGTGCTGTACCTGTATACGCTTTATATCGCCCTGAACATAGGTATTACGGAACCTCCATACCTTCATGGTATCGCTGCCCGAAAGGTGCTGGTATCCGGCAGATATGCTGATATAAAGATTCTGCGCCGGGTCGTTGTAGAACATATTTGTCGGAACGTCAAAATATATGCCGCCAATCGCGTCTACAAGTTCCACAAAAGCGTCAAGATCGACAAGTACATAAAAGTCGGTGTAATAGCCCAAAATATCGGCTATGCCGTCCTGAAGCCCATCTATTCCCCTGTTTGCGTAAATAGAATTGACCTTCTTGACGCTCCACGAGACATTTGCCAACGTATCTCTCGGAATACTGAGAACATTCAGCGAATAATCCGTAGTGTCAAACTTCGCAACCATTATTGTATCAGTATTGCTTCGGCTCGCGTCAGTACCTACAATCAGAAATGTATACACCTTGCCTACACGAGTAACAGTTCTTCCGCTCGCGCTGCCAACCGCCGCTGTGTCAGGCTCCCCATCGCCGTCTGTATCGACAAGTGTCTCGCCGTTGTCACCGTCTGATGTGCCTCTTGACGGGCGCAGCGTGGTAGTGACTTCCGGCGGTTTTACATCGCTCCAGAACACAGCAAACGCTACTCCCGCCGCCAGTACAACGGCAAGTACCGCCGCCACTGCTCCGATTACTATTTTACGGCGTGAGGACGCTTTCTTTTTGCCTTTTCTGCCTTTTGAAACACTCATTCTATCAGCTTCCGTTCTTTTTCCCGCGTTTTCAGTATTCTCCGCAAGCTCCGGCTGTGAAGTTTGCCGCTCTGAGGTCTGTAAATCAGAGACTTTGTCATCAGAGGAGCTGTTCATAATCTCGGAGACGCTGCTGGAGATCGACTTCTCAATGTCGTAAAACGTCTCCGCCTCCAGTTCATCACTCTTCTGAGACTTCCCATAGGCTTCAAGTTCCTCATTGCCGGAAAGCTCCTCGCGGGAGTTTTTGGCTGAGGACCCCGCGTGCTGTGATTTTTTTCGATTACCGAATATCTTCATACCTCACCTACCCCTTTGCTTTATAATTTCTGTTATCCACAAATATGCGTCAACTGTACGTTTGTGGGGCGTTATATCTCTTTCAAGCATATCATCTATAGACATTTGAAAACCTTTAGCAAGCGAAACGTCAAGGTCTTGAAACGCCAAAGAACGCAACTGCTCTACTCCATCAAAATCTCTGTTCGGCTCCACATAATCCGCCATATACATTATCTTATCAAGGAGCGTCATGTTGGATCTTCCTGTTGTATGCCATTCGATAGCACTGACAACCTCATCATCGCACCCGAACTCATACCTGGCTATTGCCGCGCCTGTCTTGGAGTGCAGGAGCTTGTTTTCCTCGCGCTCTATATTATCTATCTTTATGCCGTACTTCTCGCAGAAATCAAGCTGCTCTTTCAACTCGTACTTTTTCGTAATGTCGTGCAGTATTGCCGCCTCGCGAGCCTTTTCAACATCAGCTCCCCATCGTGAAGCAAGCTTTTCCGCCATCTCCTCACAGCCCTTTACATGGGGTATACGCGCCGGATTCAGCATCGCATACGCTTTCTCGCGAAGCCACTGATATGATGGTCTGGCTCCGTAAAAGCGATTCTTTATAATTTCCGAATACACCTTGTCGTTGAGATACTCACATCCGCGTCTCATCGGCAGCATAGCGCGAAGATCTGTAGACGAAATCTCCACCTCAATATGCGGAACAAGTTGTACTTTCGCTCCATACTTTCGTGTGAGATTATCAGCGCACTCGCGCACTCTCTTCAAATCTCCATCACGCCTTGTTACGACCGCGAGCGTTGTTTTGTCAAGTATCTCTCGGAAACTCTTCCACCGCTCAAAGTATTCAAGCATATCCGTACCCATGAGAAGATACAGCTTCGCATCATTGTATTTTGCGGAAATGGCGTTTACAGTATCGATCGTGAAGCTTCTGTCAGCGCGGGTTATTTCTATGTCGCTGACCTCAGCGCAATCTATTCCATCCATTGCCAGCTTCGTAAGCTCCAATCTTGCTGCCGGCGGGAGAACCGCACCAAATTCGCTTTTATGCGGCGGAATGTAATCGGGTACGATTATCAGCTTATTAAGACCAACCTCCTTTACCGCCGCCGAGGCAGCTTTTATGTGTCCTTTGTGTGGCGGGTCAAAAGTGCCGCCGAATATTCCTATTTTCACAGTTATCACATCTTCTCTCTCATATATGGGAATTATATTCAAATCAGAATAAACCCCATCTTGAATATCTGTATATTACAACGCTCTTTTGAAGTCAGGCAGATCCCTGTTTTCCTTATACAGTACAAATTTAGAACCTATAGCCTGTACAAATTCAGAATCTGTCTTATCCGCAAGTTCCCGTCCAACGATGTCGGAATCAAGCAGGGAAGTATCAAGCACCGTACCCTTCAGCAATTCTCTTTTGTTGAACGCGGCGCGTGTCTCAGCGACAAGGTTATCAGTCACTCCGTTTTTGCCAACCATGATTATAGAATCAATCGTCTGCGCCTTTGAACGGAGTCGCGAGCGTTCTTTTCCTGTCAGCATATATTTTACTCCTTTATTATGTCTTTTTCCATATATTTTTTAAGTTTTACTGAAAATTTACGAAATGCTCTCCCTCTATGAGATATGGCGTTCTTCTCATCGTCTGTAAAGCTTGCGAGGGTTCTGTCCGCTCCATCAGGAATGAATATAGGATCATAGCCAAAGCCGCCCGTACCGCTCATATTCAAGGCTATCTTTCCTTGAAGCACCCCGCGTGACGTAATCTCATCACCGTTTGGGAAAACACACACTACGCCGCATACGAATGCCGCGCTTCTATCGCCCGTCTCGCTCCTGTTTACGCTGTCTATAATCTTTAGACAGGCTTCATTGTAATTTTGTTCCACTCCGCAGAATCGAGAACTGAAAATTCCCGGTGCGCCTCCCATTGCGGCAACTTCAAGCCCTGAATCGTCCGCGACAGCCGGAAGACCGGACGCTTTTACGGCGGCGATTGCTTTTATTCTTGCGTTCTCCTCATATGTTGTGCCGTTCTCCTCTGGATCGAGCGACAGACCGGCTTCCCGCTCCGAGATTATTTCAACGCCGGTGCCGTTGAGGATTTCACATATTTCGCGCAGTTTATCCCTATTATTAGACGCTAAAACTATTCTCATCCTAACAGCTCCCGCACAAAAGTTTCAGGATCGAACGGAATCAGGTCATCTATTTGCTCTCCGACACCTATATACCGCACGGGAACCTTCAATCTGTCGGCTATCGCGAACACGATACCGCCCTTAGCTGTGCCGTCCAGCTTTGTTAGAACAATGCCAGTAAGTCCAGCGAATTTTTGAAATTCCTCAGCCTGCGCTAGACCATTCTGACCCGTTGTTGCGTCAAGCACCAAAAGCGTCTCACGGTCAACATCGGGAAGTTCCCTGTCTATAACGCGGCTTATCTTATTTAGCTCGTTCATGAGGTTTGACTTGTTGTGGAGCCGCCCTGCCGTGTCAACTATAATAACGTCAGTCCCTCTCGCCTTTGCCGCGCTTATACTGTCAAACACCACAGCGGCGGGATCAGATCCCTCCTCGTGACGTACAAAATCAGCTCCCGAACGTTCTGCCCAGACTTTGAGCTGTTCTGCCGCAGCCGCTCTGAATGTGTCTCCTGCGGCTAAGAGTACCTTATTGCCCTCACTGTGCAAAAGTGCTGAGAGTTTCCCTATCGTCGTTGTTTTACCGACACCGTTCACACCGACCATCAATATTATTGACGGCTGTGAGTAGAGCATCATGCTTGGGCTTCGACCCAGCATATTTACAAGTATTTCCTTGAGTGCTTCTCTGACCTCATCGGGTGATGTGAGGTTTCTGCCGCGAACTACCTCACGAAGCTCCTCAACGGCTCTCGCGGAAGCATCGGCACCAACGTCAGAGAGTATAAGAAGCTCCTCCATCTCATCGAAGAACTCCTCATCATCGAAGCTCGTGAACGACGCTATAGCACCGTTCAGTCGCTCCGTCATAGCTCGCTTTGTCTTTATAAGCCCGTTTTTGATTTTATCGAATAATCCCATTATACATTCTCTCCTATAGTTTTTTCAGCTTCATCCAGATCTATCATCAGCACCCGCGACACGCCGCGTTCCTGCATCGTAACACCGTACAGAACATCCGCTTCCTCCATCGTGCCGCGCCTGTGCGTTATAGCTATAAACTGTGTCTTGTCCGAGAGTTTTCTCATATATTCGGACACTCTTATGACGTTTGCCTCATCCAGAGCCGCCTCTATTTCGTCCATAACCACGAATGGTGTGGGGCGTATTTTCAGTATCGCGAAATACAGCGCGATCGCCACAAACGCTTTCTCGCCTCCGCTCAACAGAGTGAGCGTCTTCAGAGCTTTCCCCGGCGGCTGTACTCTTATCTCAATACCGCTCTCCAGCGGGTGCTGCTCATCTTCAAGCTCAATAGAAGCCTTGCCGCCGCCGAAAAGCTCTAAAAAAACTTCTTTGAAGCTGTCGCCAATGCGCTGAAATTCCGCAACAAAGATGTCGGTCATGCTGCCGGTTATATCGTCAATGATTTTCAGCAGCTCTGTTCTTGACTTTGCTATATCTCCGCGCTGGTCTGTCAGATACATATATCTCGAATTAACTCTCTCAAATTCCTCAATAGCACCGAGGTTTGGCGTGCCAAGTGCCGACATCGCTTTTCTAAGCTCGCCTGTTCGTTTTTTCGCAGCCGGAACGCTCTCAAGCTCTTTTCGCGCCGCTATTGCCGCTGAACGAGAAAGTTCATAAGTGTCCCATAGCTTCTCAATTATCTGCTTCTCTTCCATCGCGGCTGTTTGCTGCTTTTGCTCTATTCTTGCACTCTCCCGTTCAAGTGACAGAAGAGAACGGTTCTTTTCCTGCGCGGCTCTGTCATTCCGTGTACGCTCACCCTCTATGAGCAGTTTATTCTCCGCAAGCGCAGTAATCTCGGACTTATAGCTTGCTATCTCATCCTCTAATTTCTCTCGAAGCGACTTCCTTTCCGTTATTGAATTTTTTGTCTCAACACATTTATCACGCAACGCTGTTATTGTCGCAAGCTGTGTCTCGCGGTTACCCGAAAGGCTCTCACGCAGCTCGTTCAGCTCTGATACCGATTTCTCATGAGCCGCTTTCTCCATGTCAAGAGATGTCTGCCGCTCACTGAATGCTGAAAGCTTTCTGTTCAGTTCCTCACGGGTGCGGCGAAGCTGTTCGCGATCTCCTGTTTTTCTGTCTATCTCATCGCGGAGTGAAATAATCTTCTCCTCTAGAACCGCTATAGCCGCGTCAACATCCAAGCCTCGATTTTCAGACTCTTTTTTCCTTTTGGCGGCTTCTTTCAGCTCATTAGCAAGCTTTTCAATACCCAATCGCGCCGATTCCGTTACCGCCCTGTAGTGTTCGCTCTCCGCTTTCAAACGCACCTCTGTCTCCGAAATGGAACGTACTTCATCGGAGGCAGTTTTAATATTATACTCAACTTCCGCAAGCCTTCTTGATACCTCAGTCTGCCGGCTGGCTGCGTTACGGAGCTTAACGGCAAGCTCCTCAACCGTTTTGTCCAATGCTTTTAACTCGTTTGCTCTTGAAAGGATCCCTGTATTCCGCGACGCGCTTCCGCCCGTCATACTGCCGCCCGCGTTCAGAACCTGTCCGTCAAGTGTCACGATTTTGAATCTATGTCTATAGTGTCCAGCAATTCGAATCGCGTTATCAAGATCATCGGTTATAACAGTTCTGCCGAGAAGGTTTGTATATATATTTTCGTATTGTTTGTCATATTCTATAAGGTCTGACGCAATACCCTCAAATCCCTCTTCGTTTTCAAGATTGCTCTCCTGTAATCTGCCGCCGCGCATTACAGACATTGGCATAAACGTCACACGACCGGCACTTTGGCGTTTGAGCAGATTGATCGCGCTCCGTCCTGTCTGTTCTGTCTCTACTATAATATTCTGCATTGCCGCACCGAGGGCTGTCTCAATCGCAAGAGCGTACTTATCAGGTGTCTTGACAAGTTCTCCGACAGGACCGCGCACTCCTCGAAGAGTACCTCTTACCGATTCGCGCATAACAGTTTTAACAGCCTTTGAGTAACCCTCATACTCGCGTTCCATCTCGCGCAATATGCCGCGTCTTTGAACCGCTCCATTATGATCAGATTCGACTGCGGCTCGTTCTTTAGCTATATCCTCAGATTCCTGTCTTATACCATTGGCTCTCAACTCGTAGCCGCGAAGGATATTTTTCAGTCCGATAAGATTTTCTCCGGTTTCTTTCAGTTCCGCCATAGCGTTTGTTTCGTTATTCAACGCTGCCGCAAACTCCTCACGCTGCTTCTCAAGCTCATCTTCTGCGGCAGCGGTACGGCGGGACATCTCCTCAAGCAAGGCATTTATAGAGGAACGCTCCGCCTTTTTGTGCGAAAGTTCATCGCTTAAATTCATAGACTGTCTTGACAGATTTGAAAGCTCTGTATCGGAACCGTCCTCATTTTTAAGCAGCGTATCTATTTCCCTCGACATCGACTCGTATTCGGAAAGAACATTCCGTTTCTCTGCTTCTATCTCGCTTATACGTTGTTTGTGTTCGCATATTTGCTCCTGCAAACCGGCATTCTGCGTCTGCTGACGCTCTATTTCGCTCTCGATGCGGGAGATGTTCTCAATGTCGTGTTTCAGCGTAGTCTCCAGTACAGCCATCTCAGATTCGTTTTCGGATACACGCCGTTCTGCTGCTGACATACGCTCACGCATTTTTTCAATCTCAATATCTTTTTCTCTCATTTGCGTGGAGTTTTCCTCAACTCGGTTATAAAGCTCTTCAAGCTCTTCTCTTGCGCGGCTGAGATCGCTGTCAGCTGTCAGCTTATCCTCACGCAACTTGGATGTTCGTTCGGCAATATTTTCAAGATCGAGTACCCATAGCGATATTTCAAGTCCTCTCAGCTCGTCTCGGAGGAGAAGATATTTCTTAGCTGTCTCAGCCTGTTTTTTCAGCGGCACGACCTGCAATTCAAGCTCCGAAATCTTATCACCTATACGGGTCAAATCCTCCTCGGCTCGTTCTAACTTATTTTCAGCTTCTTCTTTACGGTGACGATAACGGGAAATTCCGGCTGCTTCCTCAAAAATCTCACGTCTGTCAGTGCTTCGAGCTGACAGGATAGAATCTATCTTTCCCTGACCGATGATACTATAACCCTCTTTGCCGAGACCGGTGTCCATGAAAAGCTCGTTAATATCGCGAAGCCTAACCTGACGGGTATTTATACGGTACTCGCTGTCACCGGAACGATAGAAACGTCTTGAGACTCTCACGCTGTCGGAATCCTCCGGAAGTCTTCTGTCGGTATTATCAAGAGTCAGAGTCACCTCCGCAAAACCGACCTGACTGCGGCGTTCTGTGCCTCCGAATATAACGTCTTCCATTTTGCCGCCGCGAAGTGCCTTGGTTGACTGCTCACCCATGACCCATTGAAGCGCGTCAGCAATATTTGATTTTCCGCTTCCGTTTGGTCCCACGATAGCGGTAACAGGCTTATCGAAGGACAGTACAGTTTTTTCCGGAAACGATTTGAAGCCATGAAGTTCAAGTGATTTCAGGTACAATCCATACTCCTCCTTCAGAGTGTTGCGTGATTTATACTCAAAACCATAAAGGTTACTTGGTTCGAAATATTAGCGGGGCTACCGTCACACGAATTTATGAATACATTCAGCACTGGCAAAGTCACCGAATATAGGCGCACCAATTTAACAAATTCAATGCAGCTTACAGATCTCACCGCTGTCTTCTGACAATAGCGTCAGCATAAATATCAGCCATACCTACACACAGTGAAATTCCGTGTAGAATAATCTATACTTGCTCATTATTTATAATAACACATTTCTTTTCATTTGTCACTATCAATATTATCAAAAATTTCTTGAATAAGACCGAAGAGTTACTGTTTACTTGCCGCAACGGGGGCTGCTCATACGATGAAATGACCTTGCGGAACCTGCCGCTGGGTTTAGGATCGTTGCGTGGGGGCTGCGTTCCCGCAATATCCGCCGTCTTTTGAAAAACATCCCATTGGTTAATTATGTAAAAACTTTTTTATAAAAAACACTTGACAAACAGCTAAAAGAGGTTTATAATAACACTTGTGTTTAGCGGGATTGTGTAAAGGTAGCACAGCGGACTCTGACTCCGTATGTGAGGGTTCGAATCCTTCTCCCGCTGCCATAATTTGACCTCTCCAGATAAGGAGAGGTCATTTTTTGTCCATCGTTATACTCTGATCCAAAATGATTTCTACCGTGTACCGAAAAATATCTCCATACCGCACTCCACAAATACACCACACACTATTTCTGTTAAAAACTGGGCAGGGAACACGAAGTTCCCTGCCCATCTGCATTTTACTTTTCAGTCAGATTCTGCTTTACTCAGCATAGGTACGATACAGGAAAGTAATAGCATGAGCGCGTGTACAGACATCATTCGGAGCAAAGGTCGTATCAGACACTCCATACGCAATACTGTTTGCAACCGCCCATTTGACCGCTGCGGCATAATAGGCATCGTCAGGAACATCGTCAAAGCTTTTCGCGCTGCCATCCGAAGTTCCAGCGGAGTGACGGAATATCATTGTTACTATCTGCGCTCTTGTGCATTCAGCATCCGGCGCAAACTCTGTCTCGCTGATACCTTTTATCACGCCATTCGCGTAAGCCCATCTTACTGCCGCCGCATAGTAGCTTTCATCATCCACATCCGTGAACGTAGTAGGTGT
>CAZKLU010000068.1:0-9150 GCA_964553775.1 uncultured Oscillospiraceae bacterium
CGCCGAGGTTTTTGTCCTTAGTGAGAAGATTCGTTTTCGCGAACGCCGCAAGCTCACGGTGCTCCTGAACGAACGATTTAATAACGCGGATACCGGACACTGTCTCCTGAACCTCATCGGTGAGTGTCGAGAAAGCCTCCTGTTTTTCGAGGAACTTGCGGTGCATGACTTTACCGTAAGCGCAGTCTCCGATTATAATAGCGACAAGCGGCAGGACAGCGACTATTGTGAGCTTGATGTTCACATACATTGTCATTTTCCAAAGCACCATCACGAGCATGACACTCGCGTCGAACGCCGTTACAACCATCGGTCCCAGGAGTGAGCGCACGGCTCCAAGGTCATTTGTGAAGTGCGCCATGAGATCTCCGGTCTTGTGTTCGGTGAAGTAGCGGTTGGAGAGCGTTTCGATGTGAGCGAAAAGGTCATCGCGTATGTCTCTCTCGATTGAACGGGAGCAGCCGTTCAGGAAGAACCGCCAGAAGAACCGCCCTATAGCCATGACCGCACTCATTAAAAGTATGCGTAATATGAGATCCCAAACACCGCCCATTGTGATTGTTTGTGCCTCAAGTCCGTCGGTAATATCGCCCGTGTACTGAGGAATATAAACATTCATCAGATCAACGACAAAGAGAGTGATAATACCTCCGAGATATGCTGCCCAGTATCGGCGCACATACCGACCGGCAAAGCGTAGATTGTCCATTAGTGTCCCTGTCACCCTTTCTTTTTTAGTCTTTTAAGAATCTCAGCGCGAATTTCAAGGCGGTTTTCCGTGAGAATCCTGTTGTATCTTAGGAAAATTAACAATGAAATACAAAAAGAGTAATGCGATATGCGTACAAAGAGATTCTTAAAAGCTGTTATACTCAAGGCCGAAAAACTGCCGGATCGCAAGGCATTACGGAAATTTTCAGGTACGGTGCCTGATGACAAAAATTTCTGTATGTATTCGGATGAGATTAGCCTCGACATCGCAAAAACAACGCTTCATATTCCGGATATTTGACCGTCTTTCATTTACGGCGGCAATCACAGAATTTGAGATTTTGCCCCTCTCAATTCGGCATGACTTTCTGATTCCGCGAATCATACCTTTGAGAACACAATATGCCACGGCAGGGGTTCAGGCTTCAGAGTATATCTTCTCTTTTCATATGAGCAGAAAATATATTATACCATATTGGCGCGTTTTGTCAAGGGATTTTGGAGAATTTTTGATGTGATATGGGTGCGTGAAATGATGCCGATCGGGAACCGATTGAAAAATTGATTTCCGCGCAGGTTGACATATTTAAGATCGCGATGTATAATATATTTACTCAAAATCTGCGCGTTCCTCAATGTATAACCTTCAGGCTTGGAGTCTTTTGAGAATTTCCCGCGCACATCCCGCTTGTGCCTTTGCGTATTTCTTCGTTAATATTCTTTGAAACACATACAGTATCATCGCGGAAAACTGCTTCAAAATCCGTGCGTATCGGGATTTCTGAAAGGCTCTTGGAATTTGTGAAGCTTGCCGCACATTCACAGGTAAGGAGAAATTTCAAATATGACAGAGACAAAAACATACAAGGTTCTGAATCGTGACGCGATAAAATATCTCGCCATGCTCTTAATGCTTCTGAACCATATTTCGCAGATCCTTATGGATACATGGACGTTTACAGGACTGCTTCTTGTTGATATAGGCTACTTTACCGCGATAACAATGTGCTATTTTCTCGTTGAAGGGTACTATTACACAAGGTCAAAAACAAAATACGCGCTGAGACTCGCGCTTTTCGCGGTAATATCCGAAATACCTTACTGTCTCGCGTTTACAACAGACGGTGTTCTTTCTTTCCACGGGCTTAACATGATGTTCTCTCTGCTTGTATGCTTCGGCATTATAGCCGTTATGGAGAATGTGGATAATATACCGCTCAGAATACTCGCGCTTTCGGGTCTTGCCTTCATATCATATTTCTGCGACTGGTCTATTTTGACACCGGTTTTTACACTCTCGTTTTATTGGGCAAGAGGATCGCAAAGGAAAAACATTATAGCGTACATAGTCTCCGCTGTCTCGGTTTTTATCTTCTTCTTTGTGAGCGTTCAAGGATATATGTCAACTGCAAACAGCATAATTTATTCTCTCGGTACTCTGTCCGGAATCGTTCTCTCTGCCATGGCAATTCTTGTGTTTTATAACGGCAAAAGGGCTGAGAAGCTTCAAAACTTCTCAAAGTGGTTTTTCTATCTCTTTTACCCCGTACATCTGCTTGTGCTGGGACTGATAAGATTGGCGGTCAGCGCGTAATTGTGTTCGGAGCCGGAAGGATTCTCGGCTTTGCAATTTTTGCGCGGGATTCAGCAATACTATCCGCGCATATAAATTCTGAATTGTATTCAGGAGCGGGAAAGCCGCCGGATTCGCGCCTTCTGTTTCCAAAATTTGATTCCAGATTCCGAACCGCGCAAAGTCTGCTTTTGCGGGCATAACACGCTTCCGTTAAGGTCAGGGCTTGCGAGTGCGTCTTTCTTAAAAGGGAAAAGCAAATTTCTGTCGGCTAAATACACGCTAATAGTCCTGTTTTAACACTATTTTTACATAATCCGGTCTTGACAAAAATCCGAAATCAGCTTATACTACTCCTTGACAGCTACAGTACGGGGGTATGGAAAGTGAGTGCGGACGTTCAGGGGCTAATCGATGCCATAAACCAGAAATTCAAGGAGATAAACTCGCTATACCATGAGGCGGCGTGTAAATCCGGAATAACCGATGCGGAGATAAGCATATGGTCGGCTCTTCTGAACTCTGATGATGAGTACTCACAGCAGGAGCTTTGCAAAATGCTCTATCTGCCGAGGCAAACTGTCAACTCTATTGTCAGGAATATGGTGAAACAGGGCTATGTGCTTTTAGAGCATATTCCCGGCAGCCGTAACCGTAAGGTTATACATCTTACAGACAAGGGATATATATACGGCTCCGAAAGGGTAATGTGGATTTTTACAGCGGAACGTGAGGCATTGGGAAAATCCGGTATCTCTGAAACTCGGAATTTTATACCAATGCTTGAGAAATATATCTTCTGTCTCCGCAAGGAATTAAATCTTTCGAGCTGAATCGTTATTATGCTCAAAAATGAAAACATATCGGTCTTTTGATACAAATCAGGGAGCGATGTTTTGCTGTCAAAGCCGAATATTCGGTATATCTGCTTTTCAGGAGGTGCTTTTATGAAAATCACGTTAATATACATAATTATAGGATACCTGAGCGGCAGTATACTTTTCGCAAATATAGCGGCGCGGGTGTTTGATAAACCGGAGATACTTGAGGACAGCATAGACGGCAATCCCGGTGTCGCGAACGCTTTCCAATATGGAGGGTTTCTCCCAGGAGTGTTTACGCTCTGCGGAGATCTTGCGAAGGGCTTTATACCCGTGTTTTTATATTTTCATCGTTATGGTCAAATCGCGGTACCGTTTCTCTGTTCACTTGTAATCGCGGCTCCTGTCATAGGACACATATTCCCGCTTTACAGGAATTTTCACGGCGGCAAGGGAATCACAGTTACGTTCGGGTGCCTTTTGGGTCTTTTGCCGCTGCTGTCTCCTGTGATAGTATTCGCGGGAGCGTTTCTGTTCTACTCGCTTGTCCTGCGAATAACCCCGCACTTTCACCGCACAATAGTGTCATATCTTTCGTCCGCCGCCGGAATGTTCGTGTTCCATCTTGGAATAGCAGTCACGGTCGGATTTATTCTTATAACGATTGCTGTTATGATCCGTTTCCGCCTCAGTGAGGAAAAACGCGCCAAGCCGGAGGTCAGGCTTCTATGGATGCACTGATACTCACCTGCGGAACAGGAGGCGGTCATAACGCCGCCGCTTTCGCGCTCGCGCAGGAGCTTGAACGCGGAGGTCACAACGCGGCGGTTCTGAACCCCTACGCTCTTAATTCCGCAAAACGCGAAAAGCTCATAGATAACGCATATATCTCGCTTGTTCAGAACGCGCCGAAGCTCTTCGGCTTCATATACCGTCTCGGAGACATTTACCGACATTTCCCGTGGCGTTCCCCGGTCTATCTGTTGAACCGAAAAGCCGCTGACAATCTCAAAGCACACCTTGACAGCTCCGGCTGCGATATAATAATTACAACGCACCCATTCCCCGCCGAAATTGTAACAAACATGAGAAATCACAATATCCCCGCCCCTCCAATCCTCTTCGTGGCTACTGACTATACCTGTATACCGTTCGTTGAGGAGACGGAGTGTGACGGGTATGTTATTCCGCATGAGAGCCTGACTGACGAGTTCGCGGGACGCGGTATCTCAAGGGACAAGCTGTACCCTCTCGGTATACCTGTAAAAGCGGAGTTTACCGGGAATATCTCTAAAACAAGAGCGAGAACGCTTTTGGGAATTGATGAAAACCGCCGCCTTCTTGTCGTATCCGGAGGCAGCATTGGAGCGGGACCGCTCGAAAAAGTAATCGCGCTGCTGTTGAAACATATCGACAGCGGCTACAGAATAGCCGTCATTTGCGGGGACAATGACAAGCTGTATGAGCGTCTCAAGAAGCGTTTTGGGATGTCCGTGCGTCTGCTGCATAAAACGCCGCACATGGAGCTTTGGGTGAAAGCCTGCGACTTTTTTCTGACAAAACCGGGCGGACTGTCATCAACCGAAGCCGCTGTCGCGGGAGTGCCTTTAATACATCTGCCGCCAATACCGGGGTGCGAGACTAAAAACGCCGAGTTCTTCTCATCGCGGGGCATGAGCGTAACCATGGCGGACAGGAAAGATGATGTCCAGGCTGTTCTTGCGATGATGAACGATACACTGTTCTGGAACGGCGTTGTCGCGAAGCAGCATGAGTGTATACCAAGCGATGCCGCGTCGCAAATATGCAAGCTGGCGGAGAAGCTGGTGAAAGGCGATGGTTATACTCAGAGCTGAAACGGTTTTCTGCCTTGAACATTTTGAATAAATTCAGTACCTCCCGCACACATTCGTGAAAGACACAAGCAGGATATGACAGATTCCTAAAAGGCTATAATAGCTTAAAAAGATATAAGCCGTAAAAATATTTAAGATACGAAGCGTTTTGAGACTTTAACAGCAAAAGCGCAAAAAATATATTATGAAAGGACAAAACATCAGTGAAAGACTCAACAAAAAAACTTATTATTAAAGCCGCCATCTTCTCAGCTGTCTTTGGCTTGTACCGCTACATTGGAGACAAAGCCGCTGCCGCGAAAGCTGATGCTGCCGCAGATGACAGTGCCGATCCCGCGCCGTTCAGCGCGGAATACATTGCTGAAAGACGGCAGAAAATCAAAGAACGTCTTGAGGAGAAAAAGCATAAATTCGATGCCAAATTCTCTGGTTCAGAAAAGGAGAAGGAAGAGGAGGAAACGCCGGTTGAAGACAGCTCCGAGCCTGAACGCGTTGAGGAGCCTGAATTACCCTCTGAGGAAGCTGAACCGGAAGCTGCCGAACCTGATAAAGCCGCCGAGTAACAGCTTGCGAATGACTTTATTCAAATCCGGAACAGATTTATGCTTTAGATATTAAATTGAAATTCCACGCACAAAATTTATGAAATACAGCAAAAAGCAGCAGCTTCACTGAATAACAGGTTTCCGCGTTTCCTGCAAGTATACCGCGACTTGCTGATTTAGCAAATCTTATGCTTGCCGAAATAATCTGAATATCGCAATCACCATAGCTTCCGGTTTATCACCGGAAGCTGTTTTTATGCCGAGAAACTGTACGCCACTGTATAATTCTCCCTGCTTTGAGGAATACTCTAAATAACGCTCAAGCTCATTAAGGAGGAACAATATGGAAACAGTGACATTTTATGATGCCCGAAGCTACGACAAAACATGGTTTGACACATATTTTCGCCATGCCGATCTCACTCCGCGTTACGTTGAGACGCGGCTCACAGGTGATACCGCAATTTTAGCGAACGGTACACGCGCCGTCTGTCTGTTTGTAAACGACACGGCGAATCGCGAGACGCTGGGAACGCTTGCGGATATTGGCGTTGAGGTCATCGCACTCCGGTGTTCGGGGTACAACAACGTCGATTTGAAGGCGGCGAACGATTACGGAATAACCGTGTATCACGTTCCGGCGTATTCACCGGCATCTGTTGCGGAACACGCCTTAGCTCTGCTCATGACGCTGACACGCAAAACGCACCGCGCTTATAACAGAACCCGTGAACGCAATTTCAGCCTTGAGGGTCTATGCGGGATCGATCTTGAGGGACGTACCGCCGGAATTATCGGTACCGGTAAGGTCGGAATGAAGCTCTGCGCTATGCTGAAAGGTCTTGGTATGCGCGTTATCGCTTACGATACACAACCCGTCTGGGGTTCCGGAATTGAATATGTCCGGCTTGATGAGCTTTTCCGCGAATCGGATGTTATCTCTCTTCACTGCCCGCTCACGCCGGATACCTACCATATACTCAACCGTGGAACATTTCATGAGCTGAAGGACGGTGTGTATATTATCAACACCTCACGCGGCGCACTCATAGACAGTGAAGCACTTTTGGAAAACATCAAGGGCGGCAAAGTCGGCGCGGCGGGGCTTGACGTATATGAGGAGGAAGCGGACGTATTTTATGAGGATGTATCGCTGAAGGTCATGCGCGATGACACTCTGAATCTTCTGCTGTCTCAGCCGAACGTGATTGTCACAAGCCATCAGGCGTATCTCACGGATGAGGCATTACGGGCGATAGCGGAGACTACTACAGGCTGCATATCCGATTACTTCAGCGGCGCGGAGAATCCAAATGAGTTGTTCCCCGCAAGAGACGAGGCGGAGGTATAGCCGCACGGAAATCATTTTTAATTGATTTCCGGTTTTGCGGTTCAAGATTGCGTTCACACGCTTGCCGCGTTTGCTGAATAGCCTTTTGCCGCAGTTCAGGCATCTTGCCGCACCGTCAGAGGGTACAGAAGCAAGGAACCTGTTTAACGCGCTATTTCGTCAAAAACATTAAGAGCCTATCCCAAAATTACCGGCACACCGCCCGCTTGCGAATTTTGTGCCATACTTCATCCGTTCTCATTGGCGTACATCCGGTACGCCGATGTTGAATTGCTTTCGTCTGGCGCAAAATTTGACGGCGAGATCGGCACACTGTTAATTTTGAGATAAGCTCTAAGAAATTATTGCGCGTTTACATCGCAATAATTTCCGCTACATCTTCAAAGCTGAAATTCATATTGGCTTTGAGCATATTAGGAGTGATGCACCATAAACATAAACGACACCGGATTATATATGGAATCCGACACGCTTGGAAATTTCGCACGGAACACAGCTTCGGCACTCGTCCGCAAGGGATTTATAAGCGGCAGGACCGCGGCTGGAGACGGTCTGAAAATACTTCAAAGTCTGCGGCGAAAAGCGGTAAAAAACGACATCTCACCCGAAGCCGCAGAATGGCTTTCCGATAACTTTTACATTGCCGAACGTGAGGGACGTGACGCAATGCGTAGCTTCTCCGCTGTAAAAAAACTCCCGCGAGCGGCTGACAGCCACGCCGCAATATCAGAAATCGCGAACGCCCTTGTACGCTCCGGACGCGGCGAAGTAACCGAGGAGCGAATCGATCTGTTTCTTACAGAGTTTCAGCTCTGCACACCGCTTGAGGAAAAGGAGCTGTCGCTGTTAGTTCCCGCTCTAAAAATGGAGCTTACAAGATTTATTGACAGCGTTGTACAAAAGCATCTCAACCCTGATGAACTGCCGGAGCTTCTTAAAGCGTCATTCACATCGTTACGCTTTCTTGCGACCGCTGATCTCTCGGAGCTTTTAGAGCGTCAAAGCACCGTAGAACAGCTTCTTTCCAAGGATCCCGCCGGAATATACACGAGAATGGACGATGAGACACGCCGCTATTATCGTTTTACGCTATCAAAGCTTGCGGAAAAGCACGGCATATCTGAACATGAGGCGGCGCGTACAGTGCTGCGTCTCGCGAAAGAGGGCGACAATAACCACGTTGGGTACTACATCCTTGTAAAACCGCTCGGAGAGACTTGCCGCAAGCCGACAGGCGTACTCTATATATCGGCAAACGTGCTGTTTACACTTGCTCTTGCGGTGTGCGCCGGTGTATTGCTGCACTCCTTCACAATCGCCCTGCTGCTGCTTATTCCGGCTTCGGAACTTGCGAAAAATATTATAGACTTTATATGTCTCAAGATAAAGCCCCCTGCGCGTCTCCCGCGAATGGATCTCAAGGATGGAGTTCCGAACTGCGGCAGAACAATATGCGTTATATCCGCGCTTCTTACAAACGAGGAGGATGGAGTAAAATACGCGGCGCTTTTGGAGGAGTACGCGCTGCTCAGCCGGGACTGCGGTAAAAATCTGCTGTTCGGTATTCTCGCTGATTTTGCGGGCAGCGCGTCACCGCGGGTCAAGGAGGATGTTGACATCGTTGAGAGCGCGAGAGACGCTATCGAGGATCTGAACCGCAAATACGGCGGCGGCTTCTATCTTCTCCTTCGTGACAGAGAGTGGAACGATTCCGACGGGATATATATGGGACGCGAGAGAAAGCGCGGCGCGATAACTGAGCTTGTCAGGCTTCTCACAGGCGGCGTGAGTGCGGTAAACGTCACGGCAGGCAACAGCAGAAAGCTCAAGGATGTAAACTTCATTCTCACGCTTGACAGCGACACTCGTCTCACAGCCGAGAGCGCGGGTAAACTCATCGGAACGGCTCTGCACCCGCTGAATGTGCCGGAAATCGACAAAAAACGCGGAGTTGTGACAAACGGCTACGCGATATACGAGCCGAGAATATCTGTCTCCCTCGAATCATCAGCCCGTTCTGACTTCTCACGCATATTCTTTGGCGATGGGGGTGTTGATCCCTACGGCGGCACCGTTTCAAGCGTTTATCAGGATGTATGCGGAGAAGGTACGTTCATGGGTAAGGGGCTTATAAACGTGCCGGTTTACAGACGGCTCCTTGACGGTGCAAGCAGCGGCTGCCGCACAGCACAGACTGAATCATCTGACCGCACAATACCGGACAATCTTGTCCTGTCGCACGACATAATCGAGGGCGCGTATCTGCGCTGCGCGTTCGTGAGCGACATAGAGT
>CAZKLU010000069.1:0-9137 GCA_964553775.1 uncultured Oscillospiraceae bacterium
CGCGCTCAACGGCGGGGTAGCTTTCATAGCTGTCGCTCCCCTTCGGTATTGTATATGCGTCGTGACCCTCAACGCCTGTACCGAACGCGGTGTTGAAAAATCCCGCGTGTGTTCCAACCGCGTAAGCCGTCACCGCCAAAAGCGCGGTAACAACCGCCGCAATTAGTGTCGTTCTAATAATTTTAGCGCGGTTTATGTGCTTTTTTGTGTCCTTCATACTGTCGCAAACCTCCATTATAATATCATCATCCAATTCCGCTATCGCCTTAAACACTCTGTTGTCTTTCATGTCAGCCACTCCTTTCTACATAAGCCCGCTCCACGCGCCGCCATCCTAACCGCGCCATTCCGTCCAGGAACCGTCATTTTACAGAAAGCCCTCTTTCTCAAGATGCTTTTTAAGCTTCCTCCGTGTTCTTGAAAGACTTGACCTGACACGGCTGTCACTGAATCCGAGTCTCCGCGCTATCTCGGCTGTCGGCAGCGCAAGCCAATATCGGTATGTGAAAATGAGTCTGTCATCTTTCGTAATAGTGCGGAGAAACGCGCTAATCTCATGTGAAAGTTCCCGCGTCTCAATCTCATTCTCAACGCTGTTGTCAGACGGCAGAAGCTCCGCAAGCTCGTCTATCGTCTCACTGACCGAACCGCCGCCGCGTTTTTGAGCGTCACGGCTTTTCAGACGGTCAATACAGATATTTCTGACCGTTTTCATAAGATACGCGCAGAGATTCTGCGGTTTTTCCGGCGGTATTCTGTTCCACAACGCGAGGTAAGCGTCATTCACGCACTCCTCAGCGTCCTCATTGTTTTTGAGTACCGCGTCAGCTACGTTATGGCACAGTGCGCCGTATTTCAGCCTAATTGCTCCAATCGCGGCTTCATCGCGCCCGAAAAACATCTCTACTATTTCTCTATCTTCCACACATTCACCTCCGCGATAATGTATATAGTACCGTTCGCGCTTACGGCACTGAAACGTTTCACCTATATAGACGAGTTTTCCCCCGCTCATGTCGCACCCTCGAAAAAATCTTTGGCTCTTTGGTGTAAATAGATTTAACCCGCATATATCGCGCACACGAGATTTGTTTTGTTATCGTTGGCTTTACAAAATTGTTTGCGGAGCTATTTTAGAACTGCCGAAAAGCAGCTTATAAAAAGAAATACTCAAAGCCGAAAAATTTTCAGCCTTGAGTATAGTATATTGCCTGCTGCCAACTGTAATTTAATCGGCACTCGGCATATAATCTTATTCGGTGTCCGCGTTTGCCTTGGATTCCTCGATAACCTTCTGCTGAACATTCACGGGTGCTTCATCGTAGCGGACAAAATTGAACGTGAATGAACCTCTGCCCTGCGTCATGGAACGCAAATCTATCGCGTAGTTGCCCATCTCCGCCATCGGCACCTCGGCTTCAACAACCTGATTGCCGTCCTTGTCAACGCTCATGCCCATCGGGTTGCCGCGACGCTTCGACAGATCTGACATTATATCGCCCATATTCACATCAGGAATAGTGACCTTGAGAAGTCCTATCGGTTCCAAAAGCGCGGGGCTGGCGTTGATAAGCTCCTTATACGCAAGTGACGCCGCAGTCTTGAACGCCATTTCGGACGAATCAACGGGGTGATATGAACCATCGTACAGTGTCGCCTTGAGATACACCATCGGATAACCCGCAAGCACACCATGCTGTGTACTCTCGCGAAGTCCTTTCTCCACAGCGGGGAAGAAGTTCTTCGGTACACTGCCTCCGAATACCTCCTCGGCGAATATCATCTCCTCGCTCTCATCCTGCGGCTCAAAGCGAATCCACACATCACCGAACTGACCGTGACCGCCGGACTGCTTCTTATGACGACCGTGCGCCTCAATCTTTTTGCGTATCTTCTCACGGTACGGAACCTTCACCGGCAAGAGATCAACCTCAACACCGGAACGGCTCTTCAGTCTTGAGCATACAACATCAATCTGCATATCACCCATGCCGGAGAGTACCATCTGGTGAGTTTCCTTGTTGCTCTCAAACGTGAGCGTTCTGTCCTCGTCACGCAGTCTCGCTATACCCTGAGCAACCTTGTCCTCCTGCCCCTTGACTTTCGGAACAATCGCCCTTGAGTAACACGGCACATCAAACTCAATACCCGGCGCAGCATCGGCATTCTTGTCAAGCGAGAGTGTATCGCCTGTTTTCGTTGCGCCAAGCTTCGCGGCGGCACCTATGTCACCGGCTAATATCTCTTTGACTTCCACATTCTTCTTGCCCTGCATGAGATACAAGTGACCAAGCTTTTCGGATGTCTGGCTGCGGGGATTATAGAGTGTCAGATCCGGCGTTACCTTTCCGGATATAACCTTAAACAAGCTGTATTTGCCGAACTGGTCTGAAACAGTCTTATACACGATAACCTTCGGCGTTCCGTTCGGGTCGATCTTCTCCCCCATCTCAGTCGGCGCGGGGAACATATCAACTATGGCATCCATAAATATGCCGGTTGCGGTATTGGTAATCGCGCTGCCGAAATACACGGGGCAAATCTCACCCATAGCTATACCGGCACCAAGTGCGCCGCGTATCTCCTGAACAGACAACGCGCCCTCATCGAAATACTTCTCCATAAGTTCCTCACTCGTGCCGGCGGCACTCTCCGTGAGGTCGTTGAACTGCTCCTCTATTCTGTCTTTCATGTCAGCGGGAACAGCCGTCTCTGTGAGCTTACTGCCGCTGAACTTGTACGCTTTCTGCGAAATAACATCGACAATGCCGACTACTTTCTCATTTTCGACTATCGGGTCAACCATCGCGCAGACGCTCTTGCCGAATTTCTCACGCAGCGTCTCGTATGTTTTATGGAAGCTCGCGTGTTCCTCGTCCGTCTTAGATACATAAAACGCTCTCGGAAGATTACGCTCGGACACATATTTCCACGCTTTCTCCGTGCCGACGTTTATTCTCTCCTTGGCGGCAACAACTATCACGCCAGCATCCGCGACGCGAAGAGCCTCATAAATCTCACCGGCAAAGTCAAAGTAACCCGGAGTATCAATTATGTTTATCTTGTGTTTCTTATATTCCACATACATGGTGGTAGCGGAAATACTGATTTTACGGCGAATCTCCTGCTCGTCATAGTCCGAAACCGTATTGCCGTCGATCGTGCTGCCCTGTCTGTCGGTAACACCGGCGGTAAAGAGGATGCTCTCCGCGAGAGTCGTCTTTCCGTTACCCTGATGTCCGAGTAAAGCGATATTGCGGATGTTCTCTAAAGCATAGCCCATAAATGTAGTACCTTCTCCCAATAATTATTTGCCGGTCAAGTGTCTTGTCCGTACTGTATACTCATTATATATCATTTTTCTGATAATTACAAGATGTTTTTTGCTGTAAGAAAAGTTTATTTTGTAAACAATCGCCCTTGAGTGCTTTTTTACGCGCTATTTTTCCTCAGCCGGTGCCGTAAAGCTCACAGATTACTCATTTATCTGATTCCCTTTTCAAGCCGTCTCAGTCCGTCCTCAACACGCGCTTTTGGACACGCAATATTGACACGCAGGAATTTTTCACCGCCGCTGCCGTATTTCGCGCCGTCCGCAACGAAAAGACCCGTTTTGGCGCGTAACGTGTCAGCAAACTCTTTTGAATTGTCACACACCTTTGAGCAGTCAAGCCACAGGAGATATGTCGCCTCGGACGGCGTGAGATGAAGCTCCGGCAGTCTTTCAGCGAGGAACCTCGCAACAAGCTGTTTATTCTCATATATGTATTCTCTCAGAGCGTCAAGCCACTGTTCTCCCCCGTTGAACGCCGCGACAGCAGCCTGAATTGAAAAAGCGTTCGGTTCCGCTACCTCGTCAGTATTGAGTGCGCGTTCCAGCTTGTGGCGCAGTATGGGGTTCGGAACAATCGCCGCCGCCGTGTGCAATCCCGCCAGATTGAATGTTTTGGTCGGAGCCACACACGTTATGCTGTTATACCTGCACGTTTCCGAGACAGACGCAAACGGTATGTACTCACACCCCGGATCCGTTATGTCGCAGTGTATCTCATCCGAGATAACTATAACACCGTTCTTTGCCGCAAGCTCCCCTATCTTCGCAAGTGTCTCTCTATCCCAGATTTTGCCTACAGGATTGTGGGGGTTACAGAGTATCATTAAACTTGTCTGCGGGTCGGCAAGCTTCTTTTCAAGGTCGTCTAAATCCATATGGTACTCGCCGTTTTCGTAGACAAGCGGCGAATTGAGAACATTTCTGCCGTTATTAACGATAGAGTTGAAGAACATATTATAAACCGGAGACTGCACAACTACATTCTCCGCCGGTGTCGTGAACTTGCGAACCGCGCTTGACAGTATCGGTACAACACCTGTCGTAAATATAACCTCATCGTTTGAAAACTTCACATTGTGCCGTCTCTCCCACCACGATGTCACAGCCTCACGCCACTCATCCGATATAACGGAGTAGCCGAATACACCGTGTTCGGCGCGTTTAATTATAGCCTCCTGAATACACGGTGCGGCGCGGAAATCCATATCCGCAACCCACATCGGAAGCTCTCCTTCCGCCACGTTCCATTTCACCGAATTTGTGCCGCTTCTGTCGATTACCTCATCGAACCATGCTCTCTCCTCTTTTGTCATGTCACACCTGCCAATCTATAATATTTGTAGTTTCACCTATATCGCCGCACACAATATGTGCACTGCCGTCTTTATTGAAATCCTTCTGCAATATCAGAGTATCTATATGTTCAGCCTTTATCGTTCCGCTCTTCGGGTTGAGAACGCTCGTTATGCCGCTTGAAATCTCAGCGTCAACATCCGAATACTCAAAAGCGAGTGTAGTATTTATAAGTCTGCAATTTTTCATAACAAGGTTGTCTATGTAACACATTCCCTGAAGGCTCTCGATAGTGCAGTTTATAAGCGTAAGATTTTTACTGTTCCAGCCGAGATATTCTCCGGTTATAAACGAATCGCGCACCGTCACGTTTTCGGTGTTCCAGAAAGCGTCCTTTGATATAAGACGCGAATTGCGAACTTCAACATTCCGGCTCCCATCGAACGAGTAGTTCCCAACGAGGACAAGACCGTCAGCTTTTATGTTGTTTGTGTTATACGCGAAATAGTCTCCTTTGGCGGTGACATTCTCCATTGATACGCCGTCACAGCTCCACAGCGTCTCAGAGGCGTTCGGGAACGAGACATTTTTAAGCGTGATTCCGGCTCCGCGTCTTAAATTCTTCGGTGCTTCTATGATAGTGTCCTCAATAGAGATGTTGTCAGTGTACCATATTCCGGCTCTCGCCATCTCAAAGAGCGTACATCCGTGAAGCGCAACATTTTTACAGTACCACAGCGGGTACTTCCAGCGGAACAGCGTCGTTTCTATATTGAGGTTCCCGCACTCCTTGAGCGGTGACTCCCCTTTTTCAAATACGCAGTCGGATATATTGAGGTTCTGCTGATAGAATAAAGCGCGTTCCTCCTTGAATACCCGTCCGCGTATTTCTGTTTGTGGTTGCATCTGTGTTTATTCCTTCCTCCAAAATAATTATATGTATATTATAACACGGATTTTTTGCTTGTCTACCTCTTTTTACTGTAAGTGTCCGGAAATTCGGCAGCCGCCGTTTACGCAAGCCGCGACGGTTTCCGGCAGTCTCGCAAAAAGATTTAAAAATATTCAAAATACCCCTTGATTTTTCCGTCAATACGATGTACAATAATGGCGGAGACGCAAAAAAGCGGCAGGCTCCCCGGCAGCAGCAATACCTTGGAGCCATGTACAGAGTGAAGTCACCACTCAGCACAGTAACCTTATCAGTTACGCCACAGACTCATTATACACGCTTCGACCCGATTTTGCAAGGGGCTACTTAAACATTTAGCGTAAATTTTTGAGATGTGCATTAGCTGGAATTATCTTCCGGCGGTGTTGAGTGATAACAGGAACGCAAGGCTTAATATTCTGTCATAATTGCGGCGGATATAACAGCTTCAGCGGTTCTTGCCCGGTACCGTTTTTTTGCGGTTCCATCTATGAACTGTTTGAGGAGCATTTCTTCTCTCCCCATCAGGTAACTATTGAAATCGAAAATTCAGAAAGGAAGGTATTAAACAAATGAAGAAAAACAACAGCACAAGACGCGGCTTCTGGGCGGGAATGATAACAATGCTCGTTCTGGTAAGTCTCGTAACAACGGCTCTCGCTGTGAGCAGCAAGAGCATAGAGGTCACTTCGGATGTGACAATCTATATCGATGGGGAAGAACTTATCCCGAAGGACGCGAACGGCAACACGGTTGAAACGTTCATCTACAACGGCACAACCTACATCCCGCTCCGTGCGGTTGGCGAAGCGTTCAACAAAGAAGTCGAATGGGACGGCTCGACAAGAAGCGTATATATCGGTACGAATCCGGATGATCCTTCAGGTGTGACAGACTCTACATATACAGACCCTGCATATTTTATAGATGTAATTAAACCATATCAGTCAGCGTATTATTACGAACCTAAATCGGTGACAGTGCAAGGCAAAACATACACAAAGAGTTTTTATATGGAAAGAAATGGATACGCATATTACAATCTCAACGGTGAGTACACCACAATGTCGTTCGATGTTGGGCATAGGGATGGATACAATGAGTCTCACTCGGTATTGAAAATATATTTAGATGGCGAAATTGCATACACAATAAATATGGTGCCATCTGGTGTTCCGTCACATTATGATTTACCGCTAAATAATGCATTGCAGATGAAGATTGAAGTAGATAACTGCGGAACATACTACGCTGTTCTCGACCCCACAATCGAATAACCCACGCACCCTACAAGGAACCGGACACTTCTCCGGTTCCTTTTTCGCGCCGTAGAACGCGCAAACTCTTGTGGCGAACCATCGCGTCAAAATCGCGGTACACAGCATTTTGTGTACCGCGAATCATTATTTATATGGAACCGCCCTTCGCGGACGGCGCGATTTTTACCCGCTCTACAGGAACTTCTTGCGGGATTTTTTGGCTCTGCCGGAATCGTCCATCGTTTCATCCAGCTTCTTAACAAGCCCGCGCTGCTCTATAGTAAGCTCCTTCGGTATCACGACCTTCACGGTAACTATCTCATCGCCCCTGCGCTTTGAGCGAATATAAGGCACACCCTTTCCTCTGAGCGTGAACCTGTCTCCGGGCTGTGTACCCGCCGGTATACTGAGAACTGTTTCTCCGTCCGCCGTGGGAACTTCGATCTCCGCTCCGAGTATCGCCTGTGTTACCGAAATCGGCAGCTCATAGAGTATATTGTTCCCGTCACGCACAAAGTACTCGTGCTTTCTTACTGTCAGCGTAACGAGAAGATCCCCATTCGGACCGCCGTTTTTGCCGCAATGCCCCTCTCCGGAGAGTACGAAAGTCTGCCCCTCATCCGCTCCGGCGGGTATGCTGACTTTGACAGTTTTCTGACGCTTCTCAATTCCGGAGCCGCCGCAGTTTTTGCACGGCTGATGTATGATTTTGCCCTCTCCACGGCACTTTGGACACGGACGCGAGGATGACATTGTTCCGAACATCGTGCTTGTCTGTGACATAACCATGCCGGATCCATGGCACTGCGGACACACCTCCGGCGTTGTGCCTTTCTCGCACCCGTTGCCGCCGCACTCGCCGCACGTCTCCTGCCGCGTTATTTTAATCTCCTTTTCACAGCCGAATACAGCTTCCTCAAATTTAATATTGAGATTCACCCGTATTGACGCGCCCTTCACAGGGGCGTTTTTGCTCCTTGAAGAGGAGCCTCCGAATCCTCCAAATCCTCCGAATGCGTTCGCCAGTATATCAGATAAATCGAAGTCACCGAATCCGCTGAATCCGCCGCCCGGACTTCCCGCGCCGTAGTTCGGATCGACACCCGCGAAACCGAACTGGTCATACTTTGCGCGTTTTTCCTTGTCGGAAAGCACCTCGTA
This sequence comes from uncultured Oscillospiraceae bacterium, assembly GCA_964553775.1. Taxonomy (GTDB): domain Bacteria; phylum Bacillota; class Clostridia; order Oscillospirales; family Oscillospiraceae; genus RUG626. The sequence continues at coordinate 7,979 of CAZKLU010000069.1, forward strand.
TGCCTCGTTTATCTCCTTCATCCTCTCCTCGCATTGTTTGTCGCCTTGATGGAGGTCGGGATGGTTCTCTTTTACAAGCTTGTAGAATGCTTTTTTAAGCTCCGAGTCGCTGGCGTTCCTGTTTACGCCAAGCACTTCATAATAATCTCGTTTATCCGCCATTAAAAAACCACCTCTCAGGGAAATTAACTTTCCCATCCTGCTAAGTTTCGCGGCAAAAGCCTGAATATTGCGGGTCGGCTCTCTATCGCCGTTTACCGCTCAAACCATTTCGCCGCGGCTTTGCCGTGGCATACTGAAAACCGGTTGAGCCGATTTTCATGCAACGACTTTCAATTTCCGCTCCCCCGATGTGAAAATCGCGGGGAGCGGCGGGTTTGTACCTTATATATAATTATTTATTATCGTCATCATCCACGACGTTGTAGTCCGCGTCGTAGTACTGCTGACCGTTGTCCTGATTGTTTGTGCCGTTCGATGAGCCGTATGAACCGGAATCGCTCTGCCCTCCGGCGTTGTTATTATACATCTTCTCGCTTGCGCTGTAGAACGCATTTGTAAGGGCTTCTGTCGCGGACTTGATAGCAGCCGTATCGGAGCCAGCGAGTGCTGACTTCAGGGATTTAAGCGCACTCTCAACCGCGCTTCTGTCTGATGCGTCGAGCTTGTCGCCGCTGTCGGAGAGGAATTTCTCAGTCTGGTAAACCATCTGGTCGCCGTTGTTGCGGGTGTCAACCTCTTCCTTGCGCTTCGAGTCCTCAGAGGCAAACTGTTCAGCTTCTCTCACAGCCCTGTCGATGTCCTCTTTGGACATATTCGTCGATGATGTTATTGTTATATGCTGCTCACGACCGGTTCCGAGATCTCTCGCCGATACGTTCACTATGCCGTTCGCGTCTATATCGAACTGCACCTCTATCTGAGGAACGCCGCGTCTTGCCGGAGCAATACCATCAAGGTGGAAACGACCTAGCGACTTATTGTACTGCGCCATCTCGCGTTCGCCCTGAAGGACGTTTATCTCGACTGAAGTCTGGTTGTCGGCGGCTGTTGAGAATACCTGTTTCTTCTGCGCCGGAATTGTTGTGTTTCTGTCAATCAGTTTTGTGAACACGCCGCCCAGCGTCTCAATGCCGAGTGACAGCGGAGTTACGTCAAG
>CAZKLU010000070.1:0-9113 GCA_964553775.1 uncultured Oscillospiraceae bacterium
TTGAAGTGACCCCGAAAAGTTAGACAAAAGAATTGGAAATAAAACAGTTCAAACTGCTGAAAGGGCTTGCTGTCTGTGAATTGCAGGTGGCAAGCCCTTTAGCATTTCATTCTGCATTTTTGCTTTAATGTATTTAGAGATAAATTATTTGCTGATACATACGCCTGATACATTGGATAAAGCCCTGAGAACGCAAGTTTGCCAAGCCCTTATGACATATAATACCATTATCGCGGACAGAGCAGCATAATCTTTGAAGTTGGATAGAATCAACGCTGCTCCGGAGAATGCGGGCTGAACGCAAAACACGGAGGGTGCTGTCCCCTCCGTGTTTCTCAGTTTGCCATACTATTAAGTTTTTGAGTAATAGCACTCTTTTTGTGCGCCGCGTTGTTCTTATGGATAAGTCCGCTGCCGGCGGCTTTGTCTACGCGCTTGACGGCTACCTTGTAGGCATTCTCCGCCTGCTGACGATCTCCGCTCTCAACGGCGGCGTTGAATTTCTTCAATACCGTTTTAATCTCCGAACGGTTGCTCTTGTTGCGTGCGTTACGAGACGCTCCGATTTCCACACGTTTCTTCGCGGATTTAATATTGGGCATACCTTCCTGCACCTCCTTGTATAAACCTCATTATATGCTTTTCTATTCTACCACCACTTCCGAAAAATTGCAAGCATTTTTTTCAAATTTGAAGCTTTAATTTCTTCGACGAAGTGAAAAATTAACTTTCGCTTTTACAAAGCGCAAACGGAAGTTAGTTTTTTCCAAAGTTGGCAAGGCACCCTGTAATATTGCATAATTCATGGCATTCTCTCAACTTCAAAAACAGGCATAATATGCTTTGAAAAGACCGGCTTTGTAATGTCTCCCATACATCGGAGTCACTAAACAATTTGAAAATCTATTTTAACCCGATTCCCATGTTAATTTTTCTCAACCCGTTGACATTTTTCCAAAACACTGATACAATAATATTATATCGCTTACTGAATGAGAAAGGGGAAAATGTATATGTCTAAACACACATGGAAAAAATTGCTTCTTTTGGTTATGACTGCCGCGATGCTCGTGTCGTTACTGCCGAGGTTTACCAGCACTGAGGCCGCAGGTGAGAAGCTTATCGCTATCACATTCGATGATGGTCCCTCGGCTTATACATCGTCACTTCTTGACGGTCTTAAAGAACGTGGCGCTCATGTTACATTCTTTATGACAGGCGTGAACGGTAACAACGGTGTCACCTTTTACCGCAGTCTTCTCCATCGTATGTGGGAGGAAGGTCACCAGCTTGCAAACCATACATACAGCCATGTCACCGTGACATCTATCTCCGCTGAAACACTTAAATCACAGTTGAACGGCGTAAGTTCCGTCATATACGAGGAACTTGGCGGAAGTTACCAGATGATGCTTCGCACCCCCGGCGGTGCCGTCGGTTCAACCGTCAGAACCTATGCCGGAATGCCAATTATCCTTTGGGGCGTTGATACCAATGACTGGAAATACAAGGATTCCGATTACGTCTATAACTACATAATAAACAACGCAAAGGATGGCTCAATTGTTCTTCTGCATGACCTGTATAAGACAAGCTGTAATGCCGCATTGAGGGCAATAGACACTCTCAAGTCGCGCGGCTATGAGTTTGTTACCGTAGCAGAGCTTATGAGACGCAAGGGTGTAACGCTCTCGAACGGTTCTGTTTATACTCAGGCAAGCCCCTCAACGATAAAATCCTCCTACTCCGCTCCTCAATTTGAAACCAACGAGAACAGGGAAAATGGTGCTGTAACGCTGACAATTTCCGGTGAGGATGGTCTGACGTTCTACTACACCACTGACGGCAGCTACCCATACTTAGACGATTCCGTATACTCCGCACCCATTCAAGTGACTAAGGACACAACTTTCACAGTAATTGGAGTGGATAAATACGGCACTCGAACACCGGTTTCTACCGTCACCGTAAAGGCAGCCGTTCCGCCCTTGGAACCTGTAATTTCATACAACGATGATACAAAAATAATGACGCTGACGGCTCAAACAGCAAACGCGGAAATACGCTACACCACCGACGGCTCCGCTCCAACCGCGAGCAGCACACTATACACTGAACCGTTTGAAATATCAAGCGGAACTGTCAAGGCTGTTGCTGTTGGCAAAACGGGATATTTGAGCGGTGTGGTGTCGTGTTCATTTACTCCGAAAGGTACAATGTTTTTTGATGTCACCGAGAGTGATTGGTACTACGACGTAGTGAGCGAGGCAGTTGACAGCGGTCTTATGAATGGTGTAGGCAACTTCCAATTTGACCCAAATAGTTCTACCAGCCGCGCTATGATGGTTACTGTTCTCTATCGTCTCGCCGGTTCTCCTGAAATAGTTGAACCTGAAACTTCACCGGAAACCGAGGACGCAGTAGAACCCAAGGACACCACTGAATCTGAGAACACTAAAGAAGCCGGAGATACCAGTGGTTCTGAGAACATCACCGAATATGAGAATACCGAAGAATCCAAGGATACCACTGAATCTGAGGACACTGAAGAACCTGAAAGTACAACAGGATCCATAGACACCGCTGATTCCGAAAGCGGAGAAGAGCCAGAGGAAGAAGTCAACACAGGTTCCCACGCTCCTGACGGTGCTGATACAACCGAGGACACATCGGGAGATGAAGGTGAAGATACAACGGTGCCTGATAACGCTGACGCACCGGAAAGCGGCAACACAACAGTGGACGATGAAACTTCAAGCGACAGCGGGGAATCTCCGAGTGACGATGAAAGTGCCAATGAAGAGAGCGAGGTTGACAAGACAACTATTCCCACATTTGCGGATGTGAAAGAGGGGAGCTGGTATTACAACGCTGTGCGCTGGGCGGCAGTAAACGGCATAGTTACCGGCGTTGACAGTGAACATTTCGCTCCAAACGATTTGCTGACACGCGGACAGATGATATTGATGATTTACCGCTTTACCGCCTCGTTGGGAATTGATACGACACTTCCTGATGATGTGGTGCTGCCTGACGAGCCGATTCCCGACTACATGAGAGACGCTGTAGTCTGGGCTATAGGCAACGGGATTCTTCAAGGTGATAGCAACGGCAAACTCGCGGTCAAAGAAAATACTAACCGCGCTCAATGCGCCGCTATGCTTTTGAGAACGCAGAATCTTATAGAGAGTTACGACAATCCGGAAAATGACAGTGAAACCGATGTCAAGGAACCTGAGAACGATGAAGCACCCGAAGGCACAGGAACTGAAACGACACCGCCTGATGATTTGAGTGAAGCTGATGATGAGCAGACAAATGAGGAATCCGAAAATACTGAATCCTCTGAGCAGGCGGAGAAAAGTGACGATGTGCAGACAGACGGTGACGTAAACGATTAACTCGAAACCCACTTTTAATATGTGAGATATAATTGAATAAACAAGCCCTCTATGACATGCTTTATACATAGAGGGCTTTTCTCGTGAAATTTTGAACCGAGCAGAAAATCATTACAATATACAAGTGAAGGGACACAGCGAACTGCGGCAGCCGTGAAGTTTGTACAGTGACTTGATTTTGCCGAGATAGCAATAGTCACGCTTACAGCACGGGTATCGGCTGAATTTCCGCTGAAAGCTCTGCGGGCGGGATGGTGGGTTGTAAGTGCGAGAGTGTCCTTTCTCTTCAAGTGACGTCAAATTGAAGAACACGGCAAGGAGCACAAGCCTATGAGCGAAAACGAATTACAGAGATACATAGATTTGTACGGGCGGGATATTTACTCGTTCTGTAAATATCTCACCGGCAATCGGGAGGAGGCTGATGATTTATATCAGGATGTCTGGCTGAAGGTAACGGAGAACGTCTCGAAACTCGATGCGTTCCGCAACGTGCGTAGCTTTTGTCTGACAGTTGCTGCCGGACTTTGGAAGAACCGCGTTCGCAAATTCGCGTGGCGAAGCAGAATAGCACCGCAAACCTCATTAGAGAGCAGTGCGGAGCTTTACGATATACCGTCAGAAGCGCAATCATCGGAGGAAACTGTAATAGAGCGTGAGACTGAGGAACGTGTCCGGCGGTTCGTCTCGGAACTTCCGGAACGGTACAAGCTGATAGTACTTCTCTATTACATGGAGGAGCTTTCCGTTGACGAGATAGCCGTGGTGATAAAAAAGCCCATTGGGACGGTTAAAAGCCGCCTTTACCACGCCAGAAAACTGCTGAAGGAAAGGATGGAACCTTATGAACAAGTTTGATGAGCTGCTGTTTCAGTCACTCTCGCCGAGAGAGAAGCCTGACGAAGCGTTGAACCGGAAAATCATAGATAAAGTAAAGGAGAAGGATAAAATGAATAAACGTGTAATATCAAAAAGACTTATCGCAATCGCAGCCTGCGCTGTTATTGCGGTGACATCCGTAACAGCTGTCGCGGCGGTCAGATACTTCAGCGCGGACAGTATAGCGGAGCATCTTGGTGACGCAACTCTCTCCGAGAACTTCATATCCTCCGGAGAGAATCCTGAACCGGTGACGGTTGAAGACGCGGGCTATCGCGTAATGTATTTTGGTTTGCTTTCAGGAGAAGGATTGTCAGACTTTGAATTTAGGCATAACGGCGAACTCAGAACCGATCGAACCTATATTGCCGTCGCTGTTGAACATACGGACGGAACACCGATGACAGACGACGATGAATTGTTCATATCTCCTTTAATCGGCAGCCTGAATCCGGCACTGTACAATATTGTCACTTTCAACGGCGGGTACAGTCAGTTTATAGAGGACGGCGTACTCTATCGCCTTATCGAGAGCGAGAACATAGAGTGCTTTGCCGACAGCAATATCTATCTCTGCGTGACAACGGGATGGTTTTACGAGAACGGCAGATTCGTATGGGACGAAGCGACCGAGACAATTACGCCTGACGAAAGCTACGACGGATTGAACGTACTCTTTACGCTTGACGTTGACAAATCGAAAGCTGATTCTGTCAAAGCTGCGGAGATTATTGGAGGGTTCGATACGCCTGTTGATAACGAGGACAACTACACATTTGAAGATGATGATGTAGGGGAGCTTGCGGAGTACGGAACATATACTATCGAAGAGTTCTCCGGTAAGTGAAACGATTATAAAGTAACCTGACAGCATTTTAAGGGGGTTGGAAACACAACGTTTCCAATCCCCTTGTCCTATATCTCGACAGCTTTTATCGCGCTTATTACACTTTTACCACGCACTGACGGCTGCGGCTCGCTCTTCGATTGCGCTGTAATAATCCTCGTTCGATTTTACTGCTGTTAAACAAAACGATTGACTAATCCACTGAAATATAGCGACACAAGCCTAGGTCTGTGCTATAACGGAGCTGCCGAACAAGCACAACGGAAAACGATTCGCCGAACACAATAAACTCATGAAAGCAACCGGTATGACAGCCTGTTTCTGCGATCCATATTCGCTATGGCAACATGGCACCAGCAAAAATGCGAATTACTTGTTGCGACAGTTCCTCCTAAAAGACACCCTCCGCTGATATTATGGAAGAATGGCTGCAAGAGGTTGCAGATTTAATTAACAATAGTCCAAAAAACATTTAGCCCGGAAAACTCCGACTGAGGTTTTGTTGCGTTTTTGAGATTTAGCGTTGCGCTCTGAGTATAAATGAGCGTGTATATTTCATATAATGACCGGAAAAATCTTTATACTGAACATTCAAATAGCTAAACCGCTTGTAAAACGATTGTCTGAGTCTGCAAACTGCAATATCAATGTACTTCAAGAGATTTCTTTATACCTCATATCTCAAAATAATATTTCTCCCGAACCCAACCATGACTGTATATTTCTGTAATCATGTGAGTGTCTTGTTTCTGTGAGTGATTTTGATTCGGGATATGAGATGAAAACAAAACCGCTTACAGCGGTGCCGGTATCACGAATGAAGATCTCGTGGTGGAGTTCACAAATATGATTCAAGGCTTATTTTTATAGACTTGGATAATATTGTAACTACCTGTCACTCCATGGGCGGGCAATATACTTTTGCTGCCCATGACAAAGACGCGGTCTTACCATAAACCTAAAACGCAAAATATTTCGGACTCTTGAGCTTTTTATTACACTGACTGTTTTATATTCTTTCCAACTACCCGAATGACCTTCCAGATTGCTAAATTTGCTACGAATAGCATATACGCAAACTCGCCGCCGGATATATGCTCCGGCACTTTCTTCAAAAAACTGTAAATTCTCATCCTTTATGCCGTTTCTCGTTTCCGCTTCTTCTTTCTCTTTGAAACTTTATACCGCGTTTGAGGAAAATTATCTGCGGGCGAACACTTTCCTGAGAAACTCAATTTCAGTTTGGTTTCCGGTTTGTGTCTCATATCGCGCATTCGCAGCCGCGCAAATTTGCGTCATTGTCACCGGAAACACACAAACATTTAGGAAAATATTACAGCGGTTTAAGCAAAAATGTTGACAATGTTGCTGAACATATAGTATAATATAGTAAGCAGACAAAGGCATTGATAAAGCCAGAAAAGAAGGGAGAGATGAAGGATAAGCTATAGTGTCCCGCGTAGCAAATAATTCACAAGAGGAAACAAATAGAAATTTGAAAAGGAGAGTACAAATGAAAACAACAGTCAAAAAGCTTTTGACACTGATCCTGTCAGCCGCGATGCTTCTCTCGTTTGCGGCGTGTGCCAACTCGGATGTCAATACAGAAGAAGATCAGGAGCCTGTTACAGGTACTGAGGATACCGCAACAGAACCTGTAGATGAAACACCCGAAGAAGTTCCTGACGAAACACCTGACGAAACACCCAATGATACCCCTGATGAAACACCTGACGAGACTTCCGAAGAGGAAAAAGCAGACTGTGAGCATAGCTATCTTTTGCAGGATGACAGCTATGAAGCGACAGATACGGAAGGCGGCTACCGTCATTATGCCTGCCAGCTGTGCGGAGACGAGTATAGCTACGAGACAGATCCAATGATCTATGAAACAAACCCAAAGACCGGCGAAGCGGTCACGCTTGACTACGCTGTCAACCCCTATCTGCCTACATATGAGTTGATGCCCGATAATGAAATGCACGTATTTTGGTCAAAGAACGACAGTGAGTGGCGCGTTTATACGACAGGCTCCCACGATTCAAGCACCGAAAGAGCGTGGTGCGGCGATGATGTCGTTTGCTGGTCAGCTCCTGTCTACGATTTGAGCGACTGGCGTTATGAGGGAGTTCTCAGAGACGGCGGCTGGTATTTTGCCAGTGACTTTGATTACGATCTTCAAACAGACAGAGTTATACTGTTCGCGTTCCCCTTCTTTACCAACGAGGATGACCACCGTCTTTGGGTGAACGGCACAAGCGACCCCGGAGCGTATTTTGATACTCCGCTGTGCGAAGAAGGCATACCCACTATTGATGATACTATGCAGTTTGACCCCGCTATCTATATCGAGGACGATGGCTCTATATATGTTGTCTATGATGAAACGACTGACGATGTGAAGCACTGCCAGCTGACTAAACTGAATGCCGACCGCACTGCCGTGGAGTGGTCCACAGCAATCACAATGGACGATGGCGGATACAACCCAAACAATTATGAGGCAAATACATTTGACTATATCGAGGAATATGGTGTATATGTCATACAGTATAGCTATGAGGATCCTTCACAGTCTGGCTACTACCCGTTGGCGTATATTTACACAAGCGATGAGGATTTGCAGAACGCCACATGGCACTGGGGCGGCATTATCGGCGACAACGGAGGATTTTATCAGAAGAACCTCGAAACCGGTGCTGTGGAGAACACGGGCGAGGCAAGCTACTCATGGGATAACAACCACGGCGGATTGGTGAAAATCAACGGCGAGTGGTATCTTTCAAACCACCGTCACACCGCTGTTCACGCCTGCCGTCAGGGATTCCTTGAAAAGGTAAATATGTCATATACTGACGGAGTTTTGACTATTGAGCCTACAGAATACACATCTTCCATTGGCAACAGCATTGACGCTTACGAAACCTGGCAAGCTGCTATTGCCTGCTATATCACACCAGCTAAGAGTTACAGTGAAAAGGACGCGGATGAAAACTATGTTGCGCCCGTCTGCTACATTGAAAGTCTGAAGGGTGACGAGAATAACGGCGGTTTTGTTTACGACGACCCTGAATACGCGGCACATCGTACCCCCATCGTTGGCATTGAGAATGGTGTCACGGTTGGCTTCAAGTATCTGAACTTTGGCGACGCGGAGACGAACGTGTCCTTGAGCTTGCTTGTTTCGCGTGAGGATGATTACGTTGACGGCACGGCTGACATATATATTGACGCTCCAAGCGCAGAAAAGGGCGGAACAAAGATAGGCAGCGTAAGTATCACTTCCGCAGACATTGAAGCTGCCGGAGTCTCCGCAACAGGAACGGACGGCGTGGAGTGGAGTCTGCTGACAGCCGAAATGACCGAAGCTGTAAGCGGCGTTCATGGCGTTTACTTCGTCTTTTGCTCTAATGATGAGGGCAAAATATGTATGCTGGATGAATTTGCTTTTGCCCAAATGTAAAACTCTTTGACGCAGTACGGAGTATTGCTCTATAGTTCAAATATTTGACAAGAATCGGTCTTCCTGTTTGCGTAGGAAGACCGATTTGCATATATATCAGCATTTTCAGTCCATTTACGTTTTTCTGCCGGTTTGCCATCCAAGCGAGAACGGTTTTTACAAAAGACGCAAAATACAGTGTGAAATAAATGATTGTCAAAAGTATCTGCTATTCATCATCGATCCGCAGCAGGATGGACTTGGAGAAAAAGCCGAAGGGCTTTTTAACCGGACGATGGACTACCGGCACAGGAGGTACATCAAAGAGGATTTAGGCACATACTAAACCATAAACGATGTATTTGAACAAAAGGAGGAATACCGGCAGCTCCGCATAGAATCTGGATATGCGAGACTTGCGGGCTAAAAAATGCCGTACCATCCGCTGTTATTACCGCAACAGGCGATACAGCACTCCCTTTATCTGCTCCAAAAAGCAAAGAAACGGCTGCACTCTGAGGTGCAGCCGTCTTTTCATCCGACC
>CAZKLU010000071.1:0-8957 GCA_964553775.1 uncultured Oscillospiraceae bacterium
AGCCCGCCGTAAGGCGGGCATTATTCTTCTTCAATCAATTACCTTCTGCCGAACCGCCACTTTCCTGCGTATCAGCATTGTCTGAACTTCCGGTATCGCTCTGAGCTTCAGTATCGCCTGATGTCTCCCCGCTGTCACCGGTTACGCTATCGGCGTTATCCTCATCCGGCGTGTCGGTGCCACCCGCAGCTTCGGTATCATCCGGTGTCCCTGTGCCATCCTGTGTTCCCGTATCCTCCGGCGTGTCGGTTACATCCTGTGTCTCTGTATCGTCCGGCGTATCTGTGTCACTCGGTGTCTCTGTATCGTCCGGTGTATCAGTATCATCAGGTGTATCGGCGTTATACTCCTCAAGCATCGCGAGATACGCTTTTGTCGGAGTACCCTTGCGGTAGCCCATCTCCTTCTGGTAGTTGACCAGCATCATCATATTCTCACGCTCAAGAGCCGAAAATCCCGCAAGTACCTCGGTTATATCGCTCGTCACAGGCGTGTACCAGCTCTGCTCGTTGAAGTAGGACTGTATCGTCGCGTGGCGGAATATCATACCGTGCCTCGCGTAAAGCTCGTTTATCAGCATCGCCGATTCATCACGCGTCTTGCCCTCAAGATCAGCCCTCGTTATCGCCGTCGTGTCCGATGGGAATAATGTGTCGTTGCGCGTTCCCGTGGGTGTTGTAGGTGTTGTGGGCGTTGAGGGTGTTGTTGGCGTAGTTGGCGTGGTGGTTGTTCCAGTGTTACCCGTATTGCCGGTGTTGCCAGTATTTCCCGTGTTGCCGGTGTTGCCGGTATTACCGGTATTTCCGGTATTACCTGTATTACCGTTGTTTCCTGTGTTGCCGGTATTTCCCGTATTGCCGGTGTTGCCCGTGTTGCCGGTGTTGCCCGTGTTGCCAGTGTTGCCCGTGTTGCCAGTGTTGCCGGTATTACCTGTGTTTCCGGTACCCTCGCCGGTGCCGTTCTCTGTACCTTCCGCGTTTTCATCGCTGCCTTCGCCGGTTACTTCACCTGTTTCGCCTGTTCCCTCACCTGTTTCACCGCTTTCCTCACCCGTGCCGTCACCGGTCAAGTCAGCAGTATCATCGTCCTGCGAATCGGGATCATCAGCGGTATTATCGGTGTCATCTTTATCTCCGGTGTCTCCGCCTATTATATCGCCGACTGTCATCTGGTTGGGGTTATCATTGGAAGGCTCACCGTCGTCGTCGGTATCGCCGGTATTACTTACATCGCCCTGATTATCGGTCTGCTCGTCTTCGTTCTTTTTGATATTGTCCTCCTGGTTCCACGGCTCCATGATAAGAAGCACAACCACAAGCACCAGAACGACAAGTCCCGCGATTATGGGCTTTATCCACTTATAGATGTTCTCGCTGAAAACATATTTTTTCCGGTGTGTCTTGCGGACAGTCTCCTGACTGCTCCGCGTATTTGGCTTTACTCCGGTCAGCGGGACGGCTGACTTTCCGTTTGCGGCGGTATTCTTTCCCGCTCCGTTTGCCGCGTTCGCTCCAATGCTTTTATTTGCTCCGGCAGGCGTTTGAGCTTTGGAAAGCTGCTGTGACGGCTTTTGAGACTGACTCCGCGTCTCCAGCGGCGTTGTAGGCGGAATATCCTGTATTTTAGAGCCTGAATCTATCGGAACTGTAGTCACGGGAATTGGCTCAATCCTCTCCGTAACAGCGGATTCCGGAACCGCTTCTTTGACATCGGGATTTTCAGGAGCGTCCGCCGCTTTGGGATTGTCGATTTTTTTCGGTGCATCGGAATCCTGCGGCGGGGCGGAACTCTTTGAAGCGATATTTCTTATTGCTCCGCCGTTCCTCTTGACAGTCTCGAACGCAGCGGCAGAAGCGATAGCGCGGCGGGGCTGCTTTTTGCTCAGCGACACCTTCCCAAGTGCCTGACGAAGCTCCGACATATTCTGATAGCGTTCGCCCGGGTTCCGAGCGGTTGCTTTACGGATAACGAGGGAAAGGCTCTTATCGATACCCGGAATATGGGCGCGGTTATCCGCAGGCGGCATCTGGCACCCGTTCGCTACATAGGCGATAAGAAGACCGAGCGAATATATATCGCTCTTCTGTGTGTACTTGCGCTCTCTGGCAAGCTCCGGCGCGTCAAAATCGCTCTTTACATCGCCGAATATATTGGCACCGGCTTTTTCAAGGCTCCTTTTTATACCGAAGTCGCTGAGAACGTAGCCGCCGGAGTCTGACATCAGTACATTTTCCGGCTTTACATCCCCGTGTATGAGGTTGAACTCTCCGCACGCCTGAAGCGCGGAGCAGATGTCGCGTCCGAGTCTCACGGCATCGTCCTGTGTCGGCGGTGTTTTGCGGAAGTAGACTGAGAGCGGCGTATACAGTCCCGTGCGTATAAGCGCGGTGAACCCCGGTCCCTTGTCGTCAGCGACTGTCATATCATCGACTGTGACAAGGTGCGGCGATTTGACTGTACGGTACATGGTAAGCTCCCAGTTGAGATCGTTTTTGACCTTATCGAAGTATGTGCTCAGAAGCTCCTCACTGACACCCATGCTGACAGCGTTATTGACCGCCTCAGCCGAGGGCGGTACCTTAATTATCTTCGCAGCCGCGAACGTCTCCGCGCCGTCCTGTGAGCCGCGAATAAGGTACACGGTTCCGTATGGACCTGAGCCGAGAACACCCTCAATCGTCCAGCCGGTCATCAGGCTTTCGATTTCCTTTTCCATGGCAGTATCTCACATCCCCTTATTATTTGTTTGCCGCCGTTAAAGGCGGGCTGTTCTTTTCTCCGCCCGTCAGGGCTGTAAAACGCCCCCTTGCGGGTTATGAAAAGGGCGATTTTACGGCATCGCCGCAAAAAGCTCAAAAGAGACTCATCTGGCTTGTCTCCGGCATATTGCCAAGCGCACCGAGTGCGCTGAGCTGCTCAATGTGCGCCTTCGATACCTTCGTACACGTTGAGGCAAGCTCCTCTATCGACACAAACTCCGTATCTCCCCTGTGTGCCGCCAAATCGTATGCCGCGGCGTCTCCCAAGCCTGAAACACTCACAAACGGCGGCCGCAGCGCTCCGTCCTCTACTGTGAATTTTACAGGATCAGACCTGTATAAGTCAATAGGTAAAAAACGGAACCCGCGTTTATAAAACTCCCAACACGCCTCAAGTGTTGTCATAATATCATCGTCCTTGGCTGTGGGGTTTGGGTTATCCTTGATTTCATCTATAGCGGCGCGAACCTTTGCCGCGCCAACGGTCATTATTGAAGCGTCAAATGAACCCTTCTGGCTTCTTCTGTAGAAGTACGCGCTGTAGAACTGCAGCGGATAGTGTACCTTGAACCACGCTATTCTGAACGCCATCATAACATACGCTACGGCGTGTGCCTTTGGGAACAGGTAGGCAATTTTCTCAAGCGACTCTATATACCAGTCCGGAACGCCGAGACGCTTCATCTCCGGCAGCCAGTCATCCTGAAAGCCCGCTTTCTTGACCTTGCCCTTGCGGACAGCCTCCATTATTTTGAACGCCTTTTTCGGCTCCATACCCTTAGACATCAGAAACAGCATTATATCATCGCGGCACCCTATTGTCTCGTTTACAGTCGCGGTGTTCGACAGTATTAAATCCTGCGCGTTTCCAAGCCAAACATCGGTGCCGTGAGCGAATCCGGAAAGTCTCACAAGTATACTGAACTCCTCCGGCTTTGTATCGACAAGCATCTGTCTTGTGAAGCCGGTGCCGAACTCCGGTATGCCGATAGTTCCGGTTTTTCCGATTATGGGGTCATCATCGTCAAGACCGAGCGGCTTTGGAGATTTGAATATACCCATCGTCTCAGGGTCGTCAAGGGGGATCTTCCTCGCGTCAACTCCCGTCATTTCCTCAAGCATTCGTATCATGGTTGGGTCATCGTGTCCAAGCTCATCGAGCTTCAGAAGATTTTCCTCCATGCAGTGGTACTCAAAATGAGTGGTTATAATATCCGAACCCTCATCATCGGCGGGGTGCTGTACAGGGCAGAAGTCCTCAATCTCCATATCCTGCGGTATTACGACAAGCCCTCCCGGGTGCTGACCGGTAGTACGCTTCACTCCAACGCAGCCGAGGGCGAGACGCTGCTCCTCAGCTTTGTTCGCCGTCTTTCCCGTCTTTTCAAGGTACTTCAGCACATATCCATACGCCGTCTTCTCCGCCACGCCGCCTATTGTACCTGCGCGGAAAACGTGGTCGGCTCCGAAAAGCTCCGTTGTGTACCTGTGGGCGTTCGCCTGATATTCTCCGGAGAAGTTGAGGTCAATATCCGGCACCTTATCGCCTCCGAAGCCCAAAAATGTCTCAAACGGTATGTCGAACCCGTCCTTATCGTATTTCGTTCCGCAGACAGGACAGATTTTATCGGGCATATCGGCACCGCACCCGTAGCTGCCGTCGGTTATAAACTCGCTGTTTTTGCATTTTGGGCATCTGTAATGCGGCGGAAGAGAATTTACCTCCGTTATTCCCGACATGAACGCGACGAGAGACGAGCCTACGCTCCCTCTGGAGCCGACGAGGTAGTTGTGTTTAAGCGAGTCCTGCACAAGCTTCTGAGCCGACATATATATAACGTCATAGTGTCTTGACAGTATATCGTGAAGCTCCTGTTCAACGCGATCGGTGACGATTTCCGGCGGGTTCTCCCCGTACAGGTCACGCATTTTCGTGTAAACAAGTTCCTTCAGCTGGTCTTCAGAGTTCTCGATTTTCGGCGCGAAGAGCTTTCCGGCGGGCGGAAGGGGTCTTAACGTGTCGCACATATCGGCTATCATATTTGTATTTGTTATAACAACCTCACGCGCCGTCTCTTCGCCGAGGTATGAAAACTCCCTCAGCATCTCGTCCGTTGTTTTGAAGTATATTGGAAGCGGCTTGTCAGCGTCATCATACTCCTTTGAGGTGAGAAGTATGTGCCTGAATATCTCGTCTTCGGGGTCAAGAAAGTGTACATCACCGGTAGCTACTACTGGTTTGCCAAGCTCCTTCCCAAGCTGCACAACGCGGCGGTTAAAGTCGCGGAGCTGCTCCTCATCTCTCGCTTTCGGCTTCTCGCCGCGCAGCATAAACATATTGTTGCATATCGGCTGAATTTCGAGGTAATCATAAAATTCCGCGATCCGTCTCTGCTCAAGTTTCGATCCGTGGTCGGAAACCGCCCTGAACACCTCGCCCGCTTCACAGGCTGAACCGATTATAAGTCCCTCCCTGTACTCCATGAGCAGGCTTTTCGGAATGATCGGGTTAGGCTTCCGGAAGTATTTGAGGTGGCTTTGTGAAATAATTTTATAAAGGTTCTTTATTCCGGTCTGTGTTTTAGCGATTATAATTATATGATATGGGCGAACGCGGTGCCGTGAGCGCGATTCCGAGCGTTTTGCCTGAGCGAATGAGTTTATATCATCGGGCTTGGCGATCCCCTCGTCCGATAATCTTTCAAGCAGCTTCACAAGTATAAGACCGCAGGTGAAGGCATCGTCCGAGGCGCGGTGATGATTAAATTCGGGCAGTCCCAGCTTTCCCGCGACGAGATCCAGCTTGTGGCTCCTCATCTCCGGCAGCAGTGCCTGTGAAAGCGGCACTGTGTCGATATATGTCGGGTCGAACTTATATCCGCAGCGCGTACACGCTTCGTCTATGAATCCGATGTCGAACGGGGCGTTGTGGGCGCAGAGCGGCAAATCTCCCGCGAAGCTGAGAAACGATCTCACCGCCTCCGATTCAGTTGGCGCGCCGGAAACCATCTCGTCTGTTATTCCGGTAAGCTTCACAATACTGTCCGGTATTCCGCGTTTCGGGTCTACGAATGTCTGGAACCTGTCAACTTCCCTGCCGCCGCTGAATCTGACCGCCCCGATCTCGATTATCACGTCTTTGGCACTGCTAAGACCCGTTGTTTCAAGGTCGAACGCCACGAACTCATCGGGTATAGGATCGTTCATATTTTTACCGCACACTACGGGCTTGTCATTGACATCATTTATAAAGTAGCCCTCAACTCCGTAGAGTATCTTAATCTTATCTCCCGCCGCTTTCATGGCATCGGGGAACGACTGGCAGACACCGTGGTCTGTTATGGCAATCGCCCTGTGTCCCCACTCTATGGCGCGTTTTACAGCGGCGGCTGTGTCGGTTGTGGCATCCATGGCTGACATTTTTGTGTGCAAATGCAGCTCAACACGCTTTTCGGCGCATTCATCACGCCGTTTTTCCGGCGGCTCCGCGAGCATGACCGAAATCGGGTCAAGTATCTCCCCGTCAAATTTGCTTATATCCATATCTCCGTAAACGGTGTAATATTTTCCGATCTCTATCTTTTTCGCTCCGCTCTGCATATCCGGCTTGTCCTTTGATATGTATTTTGTCACTCTGACCGAGCCGCGATCATCTGTCATGTCGAAGCTGAGTACAAACGCGCCGTTTCGCACCTCTCTGGAATTGACGGCGAAGACTCGACCGGTAACGGCTATTCTGCCGCTGTTTTCTGTCACCTCGTTCATCGGGATGACGGTATGCTTGCAGGGCTTGCCGAATATCGCGGTTCCGGATTTGTTTGAAGGCGCGACGGGGGGCGGACTGGGAAAGACAGGTATTACTTTAGCGTCATTCAGCGCGTATTCTCTTTTTATAATGTCCTCTATCATATTTATATAGACCGGGGGAATGCGTGTATCGAACCTTACACGCATTTCGATTACCCTGTCGGCACTGTTTACGGTGGCATCAAGCACACTGCCGGACTTCGCGCCGCTGAGGTTTTCACACTCCGGGAACATCTCCAATAATGGTACGGCAACTGGCATTATCTATCTTCTTTCTTCAATATTGGTATATAAAAAGTCGGTCGTTCAGCCTGAAGGCAAACGATTCCTGTACCGCTCTCACCCGCCGGCATGATATGTCTCTTTCCTGACAGGGCGGGGCGTGCCGGCTTTTCAGGCCGGCGCCGCTTCAGCGTCAGGCGTGGGGGATCAATCTTCTTTTATCATATCCATCAGCGCGTCCACAAGCTCACTTTCCGGAAGCTTCTTCACAATTTCGCCGTGCTTAAAGAGCAGCCCCTCGCCCTTGCCTCCGGCAATTCCATAGTCAGCTTCACGCGCCTCGCCCGGACCGTTCACCGCGCAGCCCATGACGGCTATGGTTATATCACGGTCTATACCGGCGGTGCGCTTTTCAACCTCTTTCGCGAGTCCTATGATGTCTATTTCGGTTCTCCCGCAGGTGGGGCATGAGACTATATTGACACCTTCACGCAGCTTCAGTGCTTTAAGTATATCTATACCGGCGCGAACCTCCTCAACGGGATCATCGGTGAGCGAGACGCGGATCGTGTCCCCTATTCCCATGAGCAGCAGAGTACTCAGAGCTGCGGAAGATTTCACGATACCTATATGCTTTGTTCCCGCCTCGGTTACGCCAAGGTGCAGCGGATGATTTGTCATAGCGTTTAAGATGATGTTTGCTCCGATAACATCGTACACATTTGATGCCTTTACCGAGATACATATATCTCCGAACCCGCAGTTTTCAAGAAGCGCGGTGTTATCAAGAGCGGCTTTGGCAAGAGCGGCTGACATTTTGCCATTCGCCGCCGCAATCGCTTCCGCCGGGACAGAGCCTGAGTTCACGCCGACTCTTATTGGTATTCCGGCACTCTCGCACGCTCTCGCGACAGCGCGGACATTGTTTTCACCGCCTATATTTCCGGGATTTATTCTTATCTTGTCGGCTCCGTTTTCAACGGCGGCAAGAGCGAGGCGGTAATCGAAGTGTATATCGGCGACAAGCGGTATTTTTATACGCTCTCTGATTCTTGATATTGCCTTTGCCGCCCGCATATCCGGAACAGCAACTCTCACAATATCGCACCCCGCCGATTCAAGCTCCTCTATCTGCCGCACGGTAGCGTCAACATCCGCCGTCTTTGTGCTGCACATAGACTGCGCGGAAATCGGGTTGTCACCGCCGATGAGAACTCCGCCCACTTTTATGGTGTCGGTTTCTCTGCCGATATTGCTAAGACATTCCAGCTCTAAGCGGCTGTTTCTTCCGTTTCCCTTATCCCTGCCGTACTCTTTCAATATCGCGTCAAGATCCGCAATTTTGCCGTTGTCAGCGTTCCGGTACATTTCTGCTCTCCTCATTTTCGAAAAGTGCCTTCATTTTGCAGGTTATTTCGCTGTCCTCCGGAAGCTCCACAATTTCGGAGGTGTAAAAATCCTGCTTCTCCGATGTATCGGTATACGTCTCCTTGAGAGCGTAGAGACGATGGTCTGAAAGTCCGTAGAATTTCGCGGTCATTCTTCCTCCATCGAACGGTACATCCATATCCCTGTCTATCGCGTAAACGACGCGCTTTAAATCGAACTCCCCTGATTCTATTATACTAAGCTCCGTCTTCCAGTCAAGAAGCGTAAGAAAGTGTTCCGGCACAACGAGTACAGACGGTGCGCCTCTGAAGAGAAACGCGAAGAGCAGCGCGTTGAAGCAGTGGGTAGACGCGAGCATTCTGTAGTCGTACTCACCTCCAACGTACACACACGGACCGTTAGTGTTGAAGCTTGTATACTTTGAGGACAGGCATGCGGCGTGGTCAACAAGTCTCAGCGCGTCCTCCTGTGTGCGGCACTGTTCACGCTCTTCGGGGTACTCGCGGCAGACCTCATTCCATGCCGTTTTCAAAAGCGTCTCCGTCTTATTAATAAGCTCCGTATCAAGCTTATGCGCGTCTTTCCACGCGCTGTAGTTTGCCGCAAGTGTCATCTTAGCGCGTGCCATTATGGTATACATTATATCATATTCCCCCTTTGTGAGTGTTTTGTTCTCCGCTTATTGGCGGCAGCCATACTCAAGATGAAACCATAAAGATATTCGGCTTCACAGCTTCAGATCATTGTTTATTCTCAGTATCTTCAAGCGATGACAGATGA
>CAZKLU010000072.1:0-8817 GCA_964553775.1 uncultured Oscillospiraceae bacterium
AGCAGTTCAGCATACCGCAATATGCGTCTCCGCGCCCGTTTATCAGGTCGCCGTCACCCTCCGCCGCCGCGATGTACATAACCGGACCCGCGAACCTCTCTGCGATTATTGTCTCCGGCGTCTCAGGACCGAAGTTGCCGAGGAACACAACGAGAGCGTTGCAGCCGTTCGCGTTTACATCATCAAGGGCTTTAAGAGCATCATTTTCATTCTCGACGGTAACAGGACATTCGTATATTTCTCCGTTATACGCCGCAACAATGTTTTCGCGTCTGCGTATTGACAGGGAAATCGGAAAACAGTCGCGGGAAACGGCTATAATACCGAGTCTCACATTGGGAATGTTCGCCATTTAACATCTACCTCCAGGTATAAAGATTTTCTGCCACAGGGCGGGGCTTCCCGTGCCTTGGTGTCTGGTTTTCTGACAAGTCTATAATAACATTTTCTCAAGGATTTGTAAATATATAATTTGGTTTTAAAATATATATAATAAAGAGATATTTGTTTGCCGCTTCTCAGTTTGCTTTCGCGGAACTCACATCACCCTCCGCTGTCCCGCTTTCAGAGCCTGATATATTGCTTAATTTTCCATCAATTCCCGTGCCATGCTTTGTTTACCTCTGAGATTATCCTACTCTCGCCGTCCACGAAAAGGAACGTGAAAAGCGTCCGGGGTACAGACGCTTTTGAGAATCGTGCGAGGTGTGTCAACCCGATATTTAGTGAGTTACACATCTGTCTCGAAAATCTGATCCATATCTGTTAGTTTGGCGTAGCCCAAAAATTTAAAATATGCCGCTTGACAAACGCTTATATTTGTATTATAATCTGTAAAGTAATAATCCTTGACGCGCAAGACAGTGAGTGCGGCAAAATGTACGCCGAGCGGGGTGAACACAATTATTTATGGAAGAGCGAACTAAGACCGCGCTGCTATATGACTTCTTTGGGGAACTGCTCCCTCAGAAACAGCGCGAGTACTTTGAACTTTATTATAACGATGACCTCTCACTTTCCGAAATATCCGCGCTGACTGGTGTTTCACGTCAAGGTGTCCGAGATGGAATCGCTCACGCTGTATCTTCTCTTGAAGAGTATGAGGACAAAACAGGCATAGTGACGGTATTTTCCGGCGTGAAATCGAAGCTCCGGTCGCTTCACTCTATGACCGAAATGCTGATTCGCGCTCTCCCCGATGGAGATGAACGCAAAACGGCGGAGAAAATACTTGACGAAATTGACAGTATTTCACTATAAAACGAAAGGCGGGAAAAGCTATGGCATTTGAGTCGTTATCCGAAAGACTTGGCGCGGCGTTCAAAAAGCTTCGCGGCAAGGGACGGCTTACGGAGCAGGACATAAAAGACGCAATGCGCGAGGTGCGTATGGCACTTTTAGAAGCGGACGTAAGCTACAAGGTTGTCAAGGACTTTGTAAAGACCGTCAGTGAACGGGCTGTCGGAGCGGATGTTCTGGAAAGTCTCACTCCGGCACAGATGGTGATTAAAATAGTGAACGAGGAGCTTATACGGCTCATGGGTTCACAGACCGCAAAGCTGAATATGTCCTCAAAGGGACCTACGATCGTTATGCTTGTGGGGCTTCAGGGCGCGGGCAAGACCACAAATGGCGCAAAGCTCGCGGCTTTAATGCGAAAGCAAAACGGCAAACGTCCGCTGCTTGTGGCGTGTGATATATACAGACCTGCCGCTATAAAGCAGCTCGAAACAGTCGGCGGGCAGCTTGGTATTCCCGTATTTCAGATGGGAACGGAGAACCCTGTCAATATAGCAAAAGCCGGTGTATCACACGCGAAAAAGAACGGAAACGACATGGTTATCCTTGACACTGCCGGACGGCTTCACATAGATGAGACACTTATGGACGAGCTTCGCGAAATAAAATCCGAGGTTCAGCCGGACGAGATATTGCTTGTTGTTGACGCTATGACAGGTCAGGACGCGGTGAACGCGGCTTCAGCATTCAATGATGCTCTCGATATAACAGGCGTTATGCTCACGAAGCTTGACGGCGATGCGAGGGGCGGTGCGGCTCTCTCGGTTCGTGCGGTCACAGGTAAACCTATCAAATTCTGCGGCACAGGCGAAAAACTTGACGCTATTGAGCCGTTTCACCCCGACCGAATGGCTTCGCGCATACTCGGCATGGGCGATATGCTGACACTGATTGAAAAGGCGGAGCAGAGTCTTGACGAGAAAAAAGCCCGTGAAATGGCTGAAAAGCTCCGTAAAAACTCGTTCACGCTCACCGACTATTACGACCAGCTCCAGCAGATAAAAGGAATGGGCAACATGAACGACATCGCCGCTATGCTCCCCGGAAACGCCGGAAAAGCACTTGCAGACGCGAAGGTTGACGAAAACGCTCTTGCACATACAGAGGCAATTATTCTCTCAATGACGCAGGGCGAACGTGATAATCCGTCGATACTCAATTCAAGCCGCAAAAAAAGAATTGCCGCCGGCAGCGGCACCAGTGTAATTGAGGTCAACAGGCTCATAAAGCAGTATGATCTCATGAAGCAAATGACAAAGCAGCTGTCAAAGGGCAAGTTACCATCATTTTTGGGCGGCAAATCCAAAAGAGGGTTCCGTGGATTCTGATCCGTAATACGCGGTACCGCGTGATTAAAAGCCGCGTGAAAACCGGTCAGTCAGGATAATTTAACAGATAAAAATTCAGGCTTGCGGTTATTCTGGAGCTGTAACCGATCAGCTTCTTTAAGCAATATATTATGAACCGGAAGCGCGGAATTTTCCGGACTTTTGAGTATTTTACTACACAGGTTATTTGCTCACCGCTTCTTAATATGTAAAAGCGAGGGCAAAGTCCTTTAAGATAAATTCTTTTGCGGCACTTACTCAGTGTGAAAATCAGTTGAATATTGATTTTCATGACAATAACCGGCAGTTATATCCGATTAGGATATTTGCATAAATAATAAACGAGAATTTGGAGGTTAAATAAAACAATGGTAAAAATCAGACTTCGCAGAATGGGCGCAAAGAAATCGCCGTTCTACCGTATCGTAGTGGCAGATTCAAGATTTCCGCGTGACGGTCGCTTTATCGAGGAACTTGGAACATACGACCCCCTCGCTGAACCGGTAGCAGTAAAGGTTGATGCCGAACGCGCTTCGCAGTGGATAAAGAACGGCGCACAGCCTACAGATACTGTCAAGAGACTTTTTAAAAACGCGGGAGTAATATAATTAAGGAGAAATTATGAGTGAACTTTTGCTCTATATAGCGAAAAATCTTGTGGAATCACCGGACGATGTAACTGTCATGGAACGTGAAGATGACGGTAAGGTAATATTCGACCTATATGTTGCTTCAGACGATATGGGCAGGATAATAGGTCGGCATGGCAAGGTTGCGCGTGAGATAAGGGTACTCATGCGTTCTGTCGCTCAACGTCAGGGCAAGCGTGTCGTTGTAAACATAAAGGACAGTGCGGAGGGCTGACAATGTCTGCCGCCATAAAGTGCCGCAGGCGGTATAAAAAGCCGCTTGACGGCACGGATGTCACGGCTCACATAACAGCTTCAGGCTGTGGAAGGCACCGATCGATTGCAGAATCACCGCTCATAAAGAGGAGAATGCCAATGGTAGAGGAAACCGGAAAGATTCAATTTCACGAAGGCTTTTATGGAGCGGTTAAGGCTCGGTATAGTTGGCAAAACGATTTTACATTCTTGCAGGAACTTGAACTTGGAAACGGACCGCTCAGAGTTGATATGCTTATTATCAAGCATAATGCTGATGATGTTCTTAAAGATGATATAGGTCAGTTTTTCAAGACTTACAATGTAATTGAATACAAGTCGCCGGAGGACAGTCTCAGCGTAGATGATTTCTACAAGGCGCAGGGTTATGCATCGATTTATAAAGGGCTTGACAGAAGAGTTGACGAGATTCCGATAGAAGATTTGGCTGTTTCGATTTTCAGGCACTCATATCCGAGAAAGATGTTTGAAAGGCTCAAACAAAGCAAGATGCAGATAACAGAGAAATATCCGGGTGTATATTACATTACCGGAGCGTTATGCGTACAGACTCAGGTAATTGTCACTTCAAAATTGAAAAAAGACACATATCCGGAGTTTAAGCTTCTCGCAAAAGGCTTCAGGCAAGAAAATGTTGAGCAGATTCTGACGAAAGCAAGGCAGGTGAATGATCCGAAATACACTGAGTATATAAAATCGGTTATGGATGTAGCCATTGCCATCGATAAGCAAATATTTGATGAAATCAAAAAGGAGGCTGATGACATGAACAAGGCAGTAGAGAGCCTTTTTGAAAAGGAATTTGCGGAACGTGAAGCGGAAGGCAGAGCAGAAGGCAGAGCAGAAGGCAAGGCGGAAGGCAGAGCGGAAGGTGAAAAACGAGCAACACTCAATAATGTCAGAAACCTGATGGCAAACATGAAGCTGACTTTAGATAGAGCAATGGATGTTTTGTCAATTCCTGATTCGGAACGCGCCGCCCTGAAAGTTGCGTTAGCTCAGGTCGATGGGTAAACACACAGATACACAACACAATACAACACAACACATAGGAGATTAACATATGCTGAACTATCCCGAAACGGGACGTATTATCAATACTCACGCTTTGAAAGGTGAGCTTAAAGTTGAGCCATGGGCAAATTCGCCGGAGGAGCTTTTATTATATAATCGGTTTTTTATACGCGGAATTGAGTATAAAACCGAATATGCCCGAGTTTCTCAGAAATTTATAATATTGAAGCTCCTCGGCGTAAATACTATCGATGATGCTGAAAAACTCAAAGGTGAGACACTCACTGTTTCGAGAGATGACTTGAATCTCGAAGACGGTGAGTTCCTTATAGCCGATCTTGAACATATGACTGCTCTTGACTACGCAACCGGTGTCACTCTTGGTTCTGTTGCCGAGATCCTCACTCCCCCAGGCGGCGAGGTGCTTGTCATAAGCGGCGAACGCGAGATTCTTGTTCCTGTAAACGGTGGATTTATCAAAAATGTTGACTTAATTGAGAATACTGTCACTGTTGAGCTTATCGAGGGAATGTAGAGCTGCTGTCTCTCACCAGCCGAAACACTCATCACCGTATCTGCTCATATAAAATAATAGAACACTGTTCAGATTTGGATTCCTCTCGCCTGACTGGCTTTCAGTTTGTTACGCAAAACCTTAAACCAAAGTTTTCTCTGAAACCGCAATACCCGAAATCTTTTAGTGGTTAAATATTGGAATATAATTTATTCCAGTAGAATGCCGTTCACAAACGCTGCTCTGTTTCAGCCGAACAGTCAATATGTATCGATAAGATATAATATAATATTATTGCACTCAAAATAAACAGATGTCTTTAGTCCAAAGCCCTCTATTTCAAGTGCCTTTCTGATTGCCGCAAAAGCTCCACGCTCCACGGATCCCATAATTAACAAAAGACGATAATAATATGCGTAATTTGTATTACTTCTTTAGTCCTTTGCGGCAGCAATTCAGGATTTTGAGTACTTTTATAGAACTTTTTTGAATCTTTCCTCACTTTGTTAATTCCGCCGCAAATAAAATTCAGTTGAAAATGTTCTATATATGGCATAGTTATCGAGTATCTATCCGGAAACAGTGTGCTTCTTTGACAGAAACCTTGCTATGCTAATATATTACTGCGAATTTATAATTTATCAATTTTTCAGCGATGTCTGATCATTGCCGGATTCTGATATTTAATATTGCGAGATTGCGGTACTTTTTTCAATCTTTTCATCGTGAACCGTAAAAAGCTGCTTCTCTCGGCGATTTTTTGTCCCGCAAAATATCCTCTTGGCTTTGAGCGTAATATGCCGCCGCGGAAATCAGTTGTGACAGAATCTGTATTCCGTCTCACGGAGTTTTATTCCGAAAAGCTCGAAACATAATTCAAGCTCATTTTTTCCGCTGCTTTGCGTTGTAATAACCTGTCATCAAACGCAGTGTGAAGTTTCGAGCGCACAAGGCGATGTCAATCGAGAATAAATTGAAAATTGATTTCCGTTACTATACCGCAAAGGGGTACCTTATGTACACTATTGATATTATGACACTTTTTCCGGAACCGGTTGCTCTTATGCTTGGTACAAGCATTATCGGCAGAGCGCAGAAACGCGGACTGCTTGAAGTGTGCTGCCACCAGATTCGAGATTATACAACAAACAAGCAAATGCAGGTTGATGACTATCCTTACGGCGGCGGACATGGCTGTGTTATGCAGTGCCAGCCGCTTTGTGATTGCCTGAAAGCAATCAGAGAACTTCGTGACGGCAAAAATGTCCGCACCATATACCTCTCCCCATGCGGTAAGGTTTTTACAGAGAATGACGCGAAACGATTGAGCAACAGCTTTGATGGGATTATTCTCGTTTGCGGTCACTATGAAGGTGTGGACGAACGGTTTATCGAGGAGTGCGTTGATGAGGAGATCAGTGTCGGTGACTTTGTTCTCACCGGAGGCGAGATCCCTGCTCTCGCGGTCGCGGACGCTGTTGCGAGACTCCTTCCGAATGTTCTTTCTGAAGGGAGTGTCACGGAAGAAAGCCATTGGGCGGGATTGCTTGAGTACCCTCAGTATTCAAGACCGGAGGTTTGGAACGGTCGGCAGGTTCCCACTGTTTTGCTTTCCGGCAATCACGCTGAAATAAAGAGATGGAGATTTAAGCAATCACTTTTCCGAACGAAGTCGCGCAGACCTGATATGTATAACAGCTTGCGCTTTGAGACAAAACAGGAAAAGCGTTTGCTTGCTGAAATTGAATATGAATGGGAGAATGAAAGAATGGAAGAACTTTTAGACAAGTATGCTGAACTTATTATTCGCAAGGGCATTAACATTCAGCCGAACCAGACACTTCTTGTGAGCTGCCATGTGGATAACGCGGATTTTGCGAGACGCTGCGTGAAAAAAGCCTACGAAGCGGGCTGCCGTGAGGTTATAATGAATTGGGGCGATGATACTATATCGCGTGAAACGTGGCTGCACGCGAACGACGAGATATTTGACACTATACGTCCGTGGGAAGCTGAAAAAGCCAACACTCTGGCAAGCGAGGGTGCGGCGTTTCTCAACCTGACCTCCGGCGACCCCGAAGCGATGGCGGGTGTTGACCCCGAGAGGATGCGCCGCAAAAGCGTTGTGGCAAGTAAAGCGACCGCGCCGTACCGTGAAGCACTGATGTCAGACAAGTTGCAGTGGTGTGTCGCAGCTGTTCCGAACGTGAAGTGGGCGAAAAAAATGTTCCCCGATATGAAAGAGGAAAAAGCGTTCAAGAAGCAGTGGGATTCTATTTTAACAACATCAAGAGTTTACGAGGAAACAAGCCCGATAGACGAGTGGGACAAACACATCGATACTCTGCACAGACGCGCAGCGAAGCTCAACGAATATAATTTCAAGTATCTCAAGTACAGCAATTCCCTCGGAACAGATCTCACCGTGGAACTGCCGGAGGGTCATTTCTGGCAGGGCGGAGATTCAAAAAGCGAGAAAGGCATACAGTTTTTACCCAATATACCGACAGAAGAGCTTTATACCGCGCCTAAGCGTGACGGCGTAAACGGTATAGTCTACGCCTCAAAGCCGCTTGTTCTGAGCGATATAGTTGATAAGTTCTGGTTCAGGTTTGAGAACGGCAAAATTGTTGAACTGCACGCTGAAAAAAATGAGAAGATTTTGAGAACCGAAACAACCGTTGACGAGGGAGCTTCCTATCTCGGAGAAGTCGCGCTCGTGCCTTACGATTCGCCTATCTCCAATACGGGATTGCTCTTTTATAACACACTGTTCGATGAAAACGCGGCGTGTCATTTGGCGTTTGGAGACTCATATCCGTGCGTTGAGGGTACATCTGATCTTTCGTGGCAGGAACGGCTTGAAAAGCACGGGCTTAATCACTCAATTACTCACTGTGACTTCATGGTCGGCACAAAAGACCTGTCAGTAATCGGAGTCACACATGACGGAACGGAGATCCCTGTATTCGTGAATGGCAACTTTGCCCCGAATCTGTGAAGGTTTGATGGAGATAACAGCTTTTCACGACGATTTCAGGAAAAAATTGATTTTTTTCGTATTTGACAGTTGACATTTTGAGAAAAATAGAATATATTATATATAGTCTTGAAATGCACTTATTTATTGCGTCACTCTCATACGGTGCTTACAGAAATAAATAATAATATCAGGACATTAAAATTTTTACTCAGTGGAGGCACACAACAAATGAACAAAGGCACAGTCAAATGGTTCAATCAGGAGAAGGGCTACGGCTTCATCTCGAACGACAACGGCAGCGGTGATGTATTTGTACACTTCTCTGCAATACAGGTTGAGGGTTTTAAGACTCTGAACGAAGGTCAGCATGTAACGTTTGATGTTGAACCCGACCCGCGTGACAACGGGAAGATGCGGGCTATAAACGTCTGCATAGTGTAATTACTCTCGCATCGCTGGGCTTCATTCAGCCGAAAGAGGAGTGCTTACCTAATTAAGTAATTGCCGATTCTCAATCGGCGTAGAAATTGCCGCCATTCAGGCGGCAATTCTGCTTTTTATTACCTTTTTATTGCCTATTGCGGCTTCAAAGAAAATAAAGTATCAAATACTCAGGCTTTGTGCAGCGGAAAGTTTTTATCTCGCTTATCAAGCCTTCTTTACACTAATATAAATATATTCAGGAGCTGTAACTAATTAACCTTTACGCGCAACAAGCCAGAAATATATAGTTTTATGAACACTTGAGAATTATATTTTGCGGTTTTTCTATAG
>CAZKLU010000073.1:0-8489 GCA_964553775.1 uncultured Oscillospiraceae bacterium
AAGTTCCGATAATATATGCTATTATAACATAAAGCCGCAGAGCAAAGTGCAGTAATCATGAATTAAAAAGCGTTACGCTATATAAAAATAAGGAGGTCGGGTTGTTGTGAGAATCAAAAACAAAAAAATCATGTCATTAGTTCTTGCACTTGCGATGGTGGTTACTTCGCTTGGAATGTTTTGTACTGCTCCGGTCAGCGCGGCATCCGTGACGGCATCGCAGGCAGCGGACGCGCTCAATAAGTTGGGTTTATTTAACGGTGTGGGTACAAAATCTGACGGAACGCCGGATTACGCGCTCACCACGCAGGTTGACAGACAGACCGCGACTGTTATGCTTGTGCGCGTTATGGGCAAGGAGAGCGCGGCGGCGGGTGCGTCGTGTAAATTCAGCGATGTAAGTTCATGGGCGCAGCCCTGTGTCGGCTGGGCAGCGTCAAACGGGTATGTGAACGGCTATAACTCAAGCTCGTTCGGCGGAAAAGACAACATGACGGCGCAGCAGTTTCTGACGCTGTGTCTGAGAGCACTCGGATATAAGGATTCCGGCTCCTCCGCGAATTTTACATACGCTACGGCTTGTACCTACGCGAAAACTGTCGGAATATCTGACGGCAGCTACACAAACAGCACAAAGTCATTCACACGCGGCGATATAGCTATTGTATGCTATAAAACTCTGTATACAAAAATGAACGGCTCAAACAAGACGCTCTATGAGACGAACTTCGGCGGTTCTTCGTCCGGCAGCAATTCGAGCAGCGGCACAACGGGTACTACAGTCGCGTCAACCGGCGGGTACACGAACAGCGCACCCGGAACACAGGTGTCTAAAAGTTCCGATGGTGTTACAGTTATCGACTACTCGAACTCGTCTCAGGGGTATGTGATGATAAAGACAACGCAGTCCGGCAATCCCAAGCTCGTTGTGCAGATAGCCGCACCGAACGGCACTACATACAAATATTTCTATACGAGTGCGGCGGGAACCTACGAGGCTTTCCCGCTTACGGAGGGGAACGGTACATATAAAATCGGAGTTTACAAAAACACAACAGGGACAAAATACGCTACGCTTCATTCCGCAAGCATAACTGTCTCAATTTCGGATTCCCTCTCACCGTTTTTGCGCCCGAATTTCTTTGTGGACTACACATCGAATACTAAGTGTGTACAGTACGCGAAAACGCTGTGTTCCGGAATTTCGGGGGAGCTTAACATCGTGCAGAAGGTGTATGCGTGGGTGATAGACTACTTCTCCTATGACTACGACAAGGCAAGCTCCGTGGAGAGCGGCTACAGACCGGTACTCGATACGGTTTACGCGGCAAAAAAGGGAATATGCTTCGACTATGCCGCAACTATGACGGCTATGCTGAGAAGTCAGGGAGTGCCGACAAAGCTCGTTGTGGGCTACGCGGGTACGCAGTACCACGCATGGATTTCTGTTTACACCAAGTCCTCCGGCTGGGTTGAATCGGTGATTTATTTTGACGGTCAGAACTGGAAGCTGATGGATCCGACTTATGCTTCAACAGGAAACAGCAGCGAGTCCATAATGGAATATATCAATAACAGCGGGAATTACTCGGCGAAGTATATGTATTGAAAGGCGCACGGTGCCTTTGACGCGTGGAAAGCCTGACGAGGATCGGTACGTTGGAAAATCGTGTACAATGCTTCGTTCCTGGACGCAAGGAATACGGTATCACACCTGTTGTGAGCCAATGTTTAGGGAGGTCTTCATGAATAAAAAAATCCTATCGGACGATGAAGCTTCGGTGTTCTGTCTGGAGACGGCGGAGGCTATACGTTCGGGCATATCAATCAGTGAAAGCTTCATGCTGATAGCTGAACAGGAAAAGGGCGCGTTGAGCGATGCCTGCCGTGAGGTCTACAGGCTTACCGACGCGGGTGAGGAGCTTGCTTCGTCAATGAAGGCGCAGGGAATTTTCCCGAACCACATAATCAGCATGATTGAAGTCGCGGAACGAACCGGCGCGACTGAAGCGGTGTTCCGTGAGTTGTCAGCGTATTACAAGCGGCAGGCGGAGCTTAAACGCAGCGTCAGTTCCGCTGTTGTCTATCCTCTTATTCTGCTTGTTATAATTCTTACGGTATTCTTTGTGTTTATCATTGAGGTGCTGCCGGTATTTGACAACGTATTCTCACAGATAGGTGCCACAATGTCATCGGTCGCGCTGGTTTTCATGAACATCGGTCTTGCTCTCGCAAGCGCGAAATGGGTGCTTTTGGGTATCGCGGTAGTTATTGCCGTATTTGTAATATGCTGCTTCACAGTTGCGCCGCTTAAAAGCAAGGTGTCAGGATTTTTGAGCGGGATATTCTATAAGAGCAAGACTGGCCGCAAGGTGTTGTTGGCGCAAATCACATCCGCGCTTTCTCTCGCTGTATCGGGTACGAGAGATATGGAAGAGGCTCTTGACTTGTCGCTTAAATTCGCGAGAGGAACAGCGTTTGAGAAGCCTCTGGAGGACTGTACTGAGGCTGTCCGTTCCGGCGAGAGGTTTGCCGAACACGCTGAGAAAACAAAGCTGCTTGAGCCGGTATATTGCCGCATGATTGGTATAGGCGAGAAAACAGGCTCTATTGACACTATGATGATTGAAGTTGCGAACAGAACACAGTCCGACATGGAGACGGCACTTACAAAACTCGTTGGACGGGTGGAGCCTACGGCTGTCATAGTTCTGTCGGTTTGCGTGGGGCTTCTGCTGCTTTCTGTAATGCTGCCGCTTGTGGGAATTATGTCGGCTCTGTAGAGGGTGGTCATGATGAAAAATTCAGGACGATCTGTATTTATGGCTGTCTTTTCTCTTGTGATTATCGCGGTCGTTATTTCATGCGTGTGTCTTGGAATAGATTCGTCTGAGGAATCCTATGACGAGCAGGCACTACAGACACTTGAGGACAGTTTGACACGCGCCGCTGTGAGCTGCTACGCGATTGAGGGGTGCTATCCGCCGACTCTTGAGTATCTGACCGAGAATTACGGAGTTTATATTGATGAAAGCCGTTTCGCGGTCGATTACCAGATATTCGCCTCAAATATCCTGCCGGAGATAACGGTACTCGCGAAAGGGGAGACGAACGGATGAAGAAAAACGGTGTGGACATCGGCACTATAGGGGGACTGTTTATTGTCTGCATATTTGCCGCGTGTATGTTCATGACCCTCGCGTTCGGCAGCCTTATTTATAAAGATGTGAGCAACGGTCTTGAGGAGCAATATAGTGTCCGGACTGTCGCGAGTTATCTCAGCACCCGCGCAAGGCAGGGCAACGCTGAGGGCTATATTGAGATCGGTGACTTCGATGGATGTGACGCGATGATGATTTACGAGGGCGATGAGTTCGACAGATACGTCACATACATATATTGCTGGAACGGCTATTTGAGAGAATTGTACTGCCAGGAATCACAGGTTATGTCAGTTCAGGACGGCGAGACAGTTATACCGGCGGATTATGTGAGATTCTCGATAGACGGCGGGATTCTTAAAATAGAATGTTCCGCGGAGAACAGGACGGCTGTGCAGTACATGAGGATATACTGCGGGGAGGACTTATGAGAGAGCGTTCAAAGTCGGTTATGCTGCTTATAGAGATAACGATTATGCTTTTGGTGTTCGCTCTCTGCGCTTCGGTGTGTCTGAGACTGTTCGCGGGCGCGAGAAACATGACTGAGGACGCGAAGGAGCTTTCCAATGCCGCGATGTGGGCGCAGTCAGCGGCGGAGGTCTATAAATCGTCCGGCGGCGAACTCTCAACAACAGCCGATATTCTTGGCGGCACAATTTCAGACGGCAAGGTGGAGCTGCGCTTTGATGAGGACTGGCAGGAGAACGGCGGGGCTTACATTCTCACTGTTGATGAAAACGGCACCGTTTGTGTTACGGATGGCGAGGATATAATTTACTCCCTGAGTGTGGAGGCGGTGAGCTATGGACAGTAAAAGACAGGGCTTCAGCGTCGGAATAACATCAATAGCTGTAATATTTACCGTTGTGTGTTTGACAATTTTCGCTGTGCTGTCAGTATCGACTGCGGCGCAGGAAAAGGATTTGGCGGAGAAGTATGCCGAGTCCGTTTCTGAATACTGGGCGGCTGACGCAAAATGTACCGAAATTGTGAATGAGCTTGGAAAGCTCTGGGAAGAGGGCGCGGGAAGCTCCGCAATTCTGGAAACCGCAGCGGCTGAGGGCATAGAGACATACGAGGACGGGAATGTGATATATGTATACTTTGAGGAGCCTGTAAACGACTCAAATTCTATTGCGGTGTCTTTGGAGATCGGCGACGAGTTCAGGGTAACAGGCTGGCAGGAGATTTACACCGGAGACTGGGACGCTGATATGGGGCTTGATTTGTTTATACAGTGAGACGCGGTCGGAATTTATCAAGTCCCTTTCAAGATAAGTGTTGCTGACAAATGACATGAAATAGTATTAACACGGAACATTTTTAAGGATTTTACATTCATATCAACAGAGCCATATTTTGAAGAAGGTTTTACAATAAGGGGGTTCTCGGTATGAGGATGGTAACAATCGGTGATTTGTTTAAGCTCCCCCTGTTTCTGTATGATATTTTCCTGTATGGTGGAATATTGTTGACGGTTATTTCCATCGGAATGATTATCTTTGGCGCAATTAAAAAGAAAGAAAAGAAATATTACAAAGTATGGTTCATTATTTTGATTGCGGGAGTACTTATGCTCGTTCCTGTCGTACTTGCCATGATATATGGACTTGGAGAGAGCATGGACTAAGCTATATTTTCTATACTGGTATCGGATAGAAAAGCAGCGGCAATACTTAACTTATAAGGGAGTTTACCAAAAGGCGGGAAATTTCGGCTTTGGAGCCTTTGAAGGTTCCGCACGGAAACACCCTGCTTATTATTGATATACACATCAGTATATTTTGTTGTTTTTGGGAGGAAATTTCGGTATATGAAGACATTTATGGAAGCGATACACAGTGCTTTGGAGCTTGACGCTTCGGATTTATTCATAGTATCGGGGCAGCCGCTGACCTGCAAGGTTGACGGGAAAATGACGCTTATTGACAACGACAGAATTATGCCCGACACGGCTGAAAAGCTCATACATGAGGCGTATGAGATGTGCGGCAGAGATACAGCGCATCTTGTTGAGAGCGGTGACGATGATTTCGCGTTGTCGGTGAGAGGTCTGTCGCGTCTGAGAATGAATGTATACAGGCAGCGCGGCAGCTACGCGGCTGTTGTGCGTCTTATTTCGTTCGGAATACCTGACTACCGCGATATAGGAATACCGGAGGGCGTAATGCGGTGCGCTGAAGAGACGCAGGGCATGGTACTCGTCAGCGGCGTTGCGGGCAGCGGGAAGTCTACAACACTTGCGTGTATTATAGACAGAATCAACCATACAAAGAGCGGACACATCATCACGCTTGAGGATCCTATAGAGTTCCTGTACAAAAACGACAAGTGCGTAATCAGCCAGCGTGAGGTTGGAATAGACACGGAGGACTATCTGACCGCGCTTCGAGCAAGTTTGAGACAGGCTCCTAACGTGATTCTGCTTGGCGAAATGCGTGACAGGGAGACGATACAGGCGGCAATGACGGCGGCTGAGACGGGGCATTTGGTGCTTTCGACACTTCACACAAGGGGAGCGTCCGCGACTGTGAGCCGTATAGTGGATGTTTTTCCGGCGGAGCAGCAGTCGCAGGTGTGTTTGCAGCTATCGTATTTGCTGAGAGCGGTGGTGTCGGAGCAGCTTGTGCCGACTGTTGACGGTTCGGTTGTTCCAGCGTTTGAGATAATGTTTGTCAACAACGCGATCCGCAACCAGATTCGCGACTCCAAGCTCCATCAGATAGACAGTGTAATCTCAACATCAAGTGCGGAGGGCATGGTGAGCATGGATCAGAGCCTTACGGAATTATACAGAAAAGGCAAAATATCGAGAGAAAACGCGCTCCTTTACGCGATAAATCCTGATATGATGGATAAGAGATTGAGATAATATTTTCGTTTTGGCGCGGAACACGCAAGGAGAAATCAGATTGCTGTCAAAATTGAACTGCGTTTCAAGACCGATAAAGCTATGGGTATCTGAAACGCGAATACGCGGAATATTCAATATAAAGCCGTCATGCGCGGCTTTATATTCATCACTTCGGTTAGATTGGACTAACTAAGGCTGAATTAAGACTGTTACGATGATTGCTTGAATCTTTTTGTTTGCGGGGATGGCGCACAAGACGGGTGCCGAAGCATTCAGCGAGGGTATGGTTGCATGGGCGGTTTTGTGAGCCGCTGATTGCGCGAAAAATTACATGAATCTTCACAGAATTACTAAGAAACTCGGATATGGATTAAACGGCGAAGTATTTGGCGATATTTATTACAAGGCTAACGCTGCCGGTTTTACAGGCTGATTCAAACAGGCAAGCTGCCTAACAGCGAACGGTAAAACGATTTTGCCGATTTATCAATAAGGCTGTTATGTTCAATTACTTTGAATATGTTATACCCATGCTGAAAGAGGTTTATCGTCTGATTATTTACGCGCTCATGAAATACGATAAGGACAATTCGGATGAAGATTTTATGGGCGCGGAGGATGTTCCAAACAAACTCCCGAAATTGACGACAATATATAAAATGGAAACTGAAAATCTTGCATAGGTACTCTGTATTAAACATTATGAGTTCCGAGCAAGTATCTGAATTACATTCACGGCAGCCAATAATGATTCCTTTGTATTTGAAATCCGAAAAGCTATTTGCGGTCAAGCGCAAATTTTCGCGGAACAGCTAAAAATATAATCGTGATATTATGCGTGAAACGATAGTGTTTCCGCAAAGCTGCTGAGATTTTTCCGCTATGCCTGCAAAGTCCGAAACTATGTCGAATATATGGAAACAAATAAAACAAAGGTTTGGCAAACAGCAAAGCGGGAATGTTTGAGTTTACGCAAATCGGTTCCCGGAAGCCAAGTCTCACCAAAAGCGGTTTTCATGCGTTGAATATAATATTTGCACATAAAGTATAGCGTAACACAGCGGGAAATTAGGCATATTGACGAATTTTTGAACATAGACAAATAAAATCACAAAATCCACTTGACATTTTACTCGGAATGGTATAAAATAGCCATTGTGTTGAGAGCTTGGCCGAGTAGTTCAGTCGGTTTAGAACGCCAGCCTGTCACGCTGGAGGTCGTGGGTTCGAGCCCCATCTCGGTCGCCATTTGCTGCTATAGCTCAGTCGGTAGAGCGCATCCTTGGTAAGGATGAGGTCTCCAGTTCGAATCTGGATAGCAGCTCCAGAATATACCGCTAAAGTCTTATGATTTTGGCGGTTTTTGTTTTATTTTGCGGTTTTTTGTCGGGAAACGATAAAGCTGTTTTGGCGGGTTGGGAAAAAGTGAAACATTGTCTCAGAAAATGAACCGGGTAGGGTGCTTTGCCTTGCCCGGTTTTGTTTATTCACTTATGAATTGATGTTCGCTTGCGTGTAATAATTGTTATATTTCCTGACGCAAATAATAAAATTTATAGCTTTAATATACGATACCTGACAATAAATACTGTAGAATATGTAAGCTGATTTTAGGGTGAATGGGGTAAACAAAAAACTCACAAAACGAAAAGTTACGCTGCCACGACTTGTGAAGTAGATTTTTCATGACCACTTGCGGAGATAAGCAATTTTCTGCGCTGACACTACTTGTTACGGCGCGTGTTCTTTCGGACGAGACATTTCCAATGTCAACGACCGTCACCCTTTCAAAGATAGTGGAGAAAAGCCATGCGGGGGAAAGCAATCGAACAGAGGTTAGTGTTGATGATAAAAAGTGCGGCGTTTTACCGCTGTTGATGTTTTACTCACTGTGGTTACTTTTATACAGGAGAATAAGGGCCGTTGCAATTTTAACAATTCCAACGCAGATAAATGCGGTTCCTAAAATGGTTAACAAAGATTTCATACTTAACTCCTTTCTTTTCTCTTGACATCATTTGCCGAAACTTGTATAATTGTTACGCACGAGGGAGTTTGCGTCTCCCTCATGCGCGGGGCTGTCAGCCTATCACCTTGTCGGCGATGATTAACAGCATCCCTACTACAAAGTCTACTAAACCAGTAAGGACTATCTTCTGAATCTCAAACTGGTTCTTAGTAGGCTTCTTTTTATGCTTCATCTCGTTTTATCCACTTTCTTTGGGATGTATATATTATGACATATTTTTAGGAGTCTGTAAAGAGCTTTTTTGAATAAATTATAATTTTCATGTTTTTTGCTGTGTTGTGGGCGATATGATAGATGTGTTCCGTGCCGGATTGCTCGCGCTTCCAGGGCGGCTCGCTATGGATACGGCAAATGCCAAAACAGCAGCGGAAGCATCCGACATTATACGAGCCGAAACCTACAAGCTCGCTGAAACTCTGAGCGCGTATGAATACGACCCTCAGAA
>CAZKLU010000074.1:0-8419 GCA_964553775.1 uncultured Oscillospiraceae bacterium
ACCTGTGACCTCCTGCTTGTAAGGCAGGCGCTCTAACCAGCTGAGCTATACTCCCGACTGTCCGTGGTTTTTTGTTTCCCTTGCGGACAAGTGATATTGTACCACAAGAGCGAGGGTTTTGTCAACAGGGAATTTCAATTTTTTCAGAAAAAAATTCTCGTCTCGTGTCCTGCCTGACAACCATTATGCCTAAAATATGGCAATGTATCGGCACACAGGATGTAAATAACTGTATGTTTTCGGAATATGCCGCGCTCAGTTCCATATTCGCGTTCGTAAAACACGGCAAGCGAATCTTGACAAATTTATCTTGATATGATAGAATAAAGTAAAGGCTTATAGGGGGGTAATCATAATGCGCCGAATTTGCAAAGTGCCAGTTTCTGTCATTCTCATAGTGTCTCTCGCGTTTGGCATGGCGGCACCGATCGCTCTTGCGGAATACTCGACATACACCTACGACCAGACTGATTTTTCCGGCAGCGGTTTCTATTACGAACGGTACGCCGGAGAGGATCACTATAGCGCAATCGGTGTTATAGTACCGTATGACATCACAAGCGTTATTAACGGTATCACAGAAGTGACTGTCCTCAGTCAGATCGAGGATGAGGAGGGCGTTTTTCCCGTGACTGAAATCACTGTGGGAAACTCAACCGAAATATGGACAAATCTGACAAGCATTACGATTCCCGCCAGCGTTACATATATAAGCTATAACTTTCTGTCGGAAAACACGAAGCTGAAAAACATATATTACGGCGGAACATCAAGCGCGTGGAACACCGCGATTTTCAGCGC
This sequence comes from uncultured Oscillospiraceae bacterium, assembly GCA_964553775.1. Classification (GTDB taxonomy): domain Bacteria; phylum Bacillota; class Clostridia; order Oscillospirales; family Oscillospiraceae; genus RUG626. The sequence goes on from CAZKLU010000074.1 coordinate 802, forward strand.
GTATTTATTCAATCCGAACAGCCCTCTCGTAACCGCAGACACTCATTTTAACAGCGGTTCCAACGGAAATTCCGGCACATCCTCAACCGGCGGCTCCTTCGAGAAGATAAACGAGTACACAGCCGGAATGTATCAAGATGTTTCGGAGAACCGCTGGTACACTGACGGTATACGCATATCCACAGAGTACGGAATCATGACAGGCACCGCGCCGAACACATTTGACCCCGATGGCACTATCACGCTTGCTCAGGCTGTCGCTATGGCTGTACGGCTTAAATGCGGGTATGAGAACATCGACAAATCGTTTGAGACTTCCGGCACATGGTACGAGCCGTATGTGACATTCGCGAGTGAAAACGGTATTCTTGACGGTCTTTCAAGCGGTACGCCCGACTATAAGAGATCCGCCACACGCGCAGAGTTTGCTCTTTTAATCAGCAACTCGCTTCATGACAGCGTTTTGCCGCAGATAAATTCTCTGTCGTGGGGTGATATTCCCGATGTGTCGAGCGGTTCACCGGCTCTGGACGCTGTCGGTGCGCTGACGGGTGCCGGAGTTATATCATCCAACCTTTCTTCAAGCAGCTCTTACATTATCAGCACATACGCTGACAGCACGGGAAACTCCAGTCCTCTCACCGCGTCTGATTCTTCGACTGCCATTTACAGGCTCTATAAAGCCGGTGTACTCACGGGAAACGATGAATACGGCACATACACCCCCAACTCAAACATTGACAGGAAATCAGCCGCAACTATTATAAGCCGTGTTCTTGAGTCTGACCTGAGAGTTACTCTTTCCCTGACGAAAAAAGAAGCGCAAATCAAGTCTCTGTCCTCGTTCAACACGAAAAGTCTGCAAAAATCCGCTTCTAACGCTCAAATGCAGGAGGCATACGATGCCGCGCTCAAAATAGTAAAGCCGCTTGCGAATCTCAGCAAGGAGGCGCAGCTTATCGGTATCGCTGTCGGCATTAGAGCCATGTTTGATGATGGCGGAGGGCAATACAACGATTCAGACGCGCACTATAACGACCCATACGGCTTCTTTGTGCTTCGCGCCGCCTCGTGCGCCGGTTGTACAAGAGCAACGGGCATGTGCCTTGGTATGCTTGGGTTCCAATGGGAACACGTCAACGAAAATCAGTGGACGCACCAGTGGGCAAGAGTGAACCTCAACGGTACATATTGGATTTGTGACGGCTTCGGACTGTATTGCGGTCCCGAACCGGGAGAGTATCAGCATCCTCTGGTATAATATGGCATTAAAAGACCCCTGACCGGAAGCTTCTGTCAGGGGTTTAGATTTATTCATAGCGCGAGGGTGCTTTGCGATACGGGAATGCTGCGCGGACGATTGGCGGACGCTGCCGCGCTCGAATGAAACGGCGTTCGGTTCACCGATGTGTCAGTCACTTTTTGCCCTCTTTTTTCCTCACAGCCTCCGCAAGAAGATACTCTATCTGCCCGTTTATCGAACGGAAATCCTCTTCCGCCCACGCCGCTATTTTGCTCCAAAGTGTCGGAGAGAGACGCAGAAGCACCTGCTTTTTCGCGTTCTCCTTTGTCTTGACCTCCCGCTCACGGCGTTTTACCTCCTGCTCAAGCTCCTCGACCCGCCGCAAACGCTCACGGAGCTTCGCTTCTCTCTCGTCAATATCCATCAGTATATCGACCCGCTATTCAGAACAGGCTGAGCGTCCTTGTTTCCGCACAGCACCACAAGAAGATTTGACACCATCGCCGCTTTGCGTTCCTCGTCAAGCACAACGATCTCGTCCTCGCTGAGCTTATCTATAGCCATCTTCACCATACCGACCGCGCCGTCAACTATCTTCTGACGCGCCGCAATTATCGCCGCCGCCTGCTGACGCTGGAGCATTGCCGCCGCTATCTCCTCGGAGTACGCAAGGTGAGTTATGCGAACCTCCTCGATTTGCAGACCCGCCGATTCAACACGCTTCTGAAGCTCGTCTCTCATGCTGTCGGCTATCTCAATCGCGCCGCCGCGAAGCGTTTTCTCCTGATGTTCAGGCTTACTGTCGCTGTCCTCATCGAAGCTGTCATACGGGTACAGTCTCGCGATGTTGCGTACAGTGGAATCGGCTTGAATACTCAGAAACTCCATGTAGTTCTCAACCGCGAACACAGCCTTTGTCGGATCCGCAACGTGCCATATTACGACCGCGCCGATTATAATGGGGTTGCCGAGAACATCGTTGACCTTCTGCTTGTTGTTGTTGAGCGTTTGGGTTTTGAGCGATACGCATTTCGGCGCGGACATGACTATAGCGTTTGTGTCCGTGTTCTTTTCGCCAATGGCGGGTTTTACAGTCAACCCCCCGAACATACCGCTGCTGCTTTGCCCACTGCGCGGACAGAAGCTAACGCAGAACGGGTTCACATAGTAAAACCCCGACGTCTTTATTGTGCCGTGGTACTTGCCGAATAGTGTAAGCACTCGCGCTTCGTTCGGACGCACGACTTTTAGCCCCGCGAAAGCCATAGAGAACGCGCACAGGGCAATTATCCCGACTATGAGCAGTATACCTCCGGCTATGTAGTTTCCATCGTCCAGAAACAGCCCTCCGGCGACTATTATAGCCACGCTGACAAGTGTCAAAAGTACCAGCACCGCAAGCATGGCGGCTCCGCTTTTCGGGTGCAGCTCCCGTTCCTCAATACCAGTCTCCCTCATTTTGCTTTCCTCCCTGTTATTGTATTTGATATGTATTTAATATCATAGTGATATTATAACACCGCAGGCGCATATTGTCAAGAGGGTAATTGAAAAAAGGAGAATAAATTATAATAAAAGCTAAATTTTCCCGCGCAGCGTCACGCCGGAAGAGAACTCAACGGTGAAACGGTCATAAATTCATATCCGGATAAAAATATCCCCCGACATCTGTCGGGGGTACTGTATTTTCACGCCACGGCAAAAGGAACGGACACATTCTCTGAGCGTTCACATTGCCTTTGTTACTCGCCCTTATCGAACGGGTCATACGCCGGACTAGACGCTCCGCCTGTTCCGGATTCAGCGTAATCCTCATCGTCAACTGTGTAACCCTCATCGTCAACTGTGTATTCCTCATCGTCAACTGTCTGGTACTCGATTCCGGCAATTACATGAATCGCGTCATCGTCGGGGTCAAGCTCCGCGAGAGCCGCCAGGAGAGCGTCATCGACTGACGGAACAGTAAGCTCCACGCGGTTATTTCTTTCATCCGAGCCGCAGCCCCACCATGAAAGCCCCTCAAGCTCCGGCAGCGCTTCTACCTTCTTTTGCAGCTCACGCAGATAATTGAGGTTATATTTTGCGTCGCTGAACACGATACTGTACGTTCCCGCAATCTCGCAGACCTCAATACACAACGCTTTTTCATCATCGGTGCTGCCCTCCGCAATCATCACAACGAGCGGTGATTTTCCGATACTCGCGCCGCCGCCCGATTCCAGAAGATTATCGTTATCAATATACGCGCCGCCGTACCAGTCGGGGTATCTGTCCTCGCCGTAGGTCGCGGCAAAATTCGACATGAGATTCAGATATGCCATCAACGCCTCGTCCTGGTCATACGCGGGTTCTTCTGCGGCAATATCAATTTCCATATCCTCTATATCTATATCAACCGAAGGATCTGGCTCATCCGATTCGGCTTCCGTGTCCTCCCAGTCTTCGGTTACGTCTGTCGTTATCGTGGGCTGTGTCGATTCTTTCTCCAGATTGCTGTCTGCCTCCGTTGCTGTCTCTTCCGTTTCAACCTCCAAATCGTCTTCAGCAATATCGTCAGTAATATCGTCAGTGATTATCCCTCCGGCTCCGGTGTCAGCGACTGCTGTATCATCAGTGAATGTTGATGTCCCAGTCGTGCCGGATACTTCATAGGAGTGCAGCTTGACTGTATTGTCCTCGGTGCTATGCGCTAAGTGCAGAACTGTCGGAACCGCAATCGCTATAATCGCGAGACACGCCGCGGCAGCGACATACACGGGGCGAACAGATATTTTGTGCGGCTTTGCTGTTTTCAGACGCTCACGGAGTTTATTCTCGGCTTCCTCGCTCGGAGAAAGCTCATCCTGCATTTTTCTGAAAAGCTCATCACGGTTATTCATTTAAATTATCTCCTTTCTGCGGAAGTCTCCAAGAAACGCTTCAAATTCTGAACATTTTTACTCATTGTCATTGTCACCCATATAGCATGATAACTTTTCTCTCAGCTTCTCGCGCCCGCGTGAAAGTCTCATTCTCACTGTTCCCGGACGAACGGAGAGTGCTTTTCCAATCTCTTCCGTGCTAAGTCCCTGAAAGTAGTGGAGGTATATAGGCAGACGGTATTCCTCGGAAAGCTCCGAAAGTGCCGCCCAGACGCGGTTTTCCTCGGAATCAATGAATATCGCGCCGCCGCTGTCACTGTCATTTTCGGGGAGCGGGACTGTTTTCTTGCGCCATGTTGACGCGGTGATTCTGAGACACATATTCATGGCGGTACGCAGCAGCCACGCTTTTTTGTGTTCCTCATCGCGAAATGTTTTGCCGGATTCAAAGTACGCGAGGAACACCTCCTGAAATACATCGTCAGCGTCGGCGCGTGAACCTGTTTTTGCCAGTGCAAGACCGTACACGGAATTTTTGTATCGATTGATTGTCTCTTCCACATCGCCGCCCGTCCGCTGCGGTTTCAGTGTCATAAGCAATTCCCCCTTTCATAAATAACTCAAAGCAGCGGCACAAATTGTCACAGCGAAAATAAAAATATTTTGCGTATTGGTTTCGCTCCCTGCGCCGCCGTTTGATAGCGGCAAAAAATCTCCCCCTCGTTAATCCGAAGGGGAGACTTACAATATACATGACCTTTCGCCGATACCAGCCCGTTACATCGTTATTCCAATGAGAATTGGCTGGCGCGGCTGAAACGGTGAATGTTATAAATCGTTATCTGGCGGCTTTCCGTCAAAGGACTTTTCGCAATTTAGAGTTTGGAATCAATACTTATCGGCTCCGGCATAACCTGAAGCCTTGAAGCTGCTGTCCGAGCTGCTGTGGCTCTTTGACGATGAACGGCTGCTTGAACTCATACCGTCCTGACGGAGCGTGAAGCGTCCGACAAGTTCCTTGAGCAGGTTCGCCTGACCGCTCAATTCCTCGCTTGCGGCGGCGGATTCTTCCGCTGTGGCGGAGTTCGTCTGTACAACGCTTGAAATCTGGTCGATACCCTGTGTCACCTGTGCGACAGCTCTCGACTGTTCCTCTGTTGCGTCGGAAATGAGCGTTACAGCGTCAAGCACCTTCTGTGCGCTGTCAACAACGCTGCGCAGTGACGCTTCTGTCTCGGCGGAGAGTCTTGAACCCTCGTTTACAGCCTGAACAGTTTCCTCGATAAGACTTGCGGTACTCTTGGAAGCCTCCTGAGACTTCGTGGCAAGGTTACGCACCTCGTCAGCGACAACGGCGAAGCCCTTACCGGCTGTTCCCGCTCTTGCTGCCTCAACAGCGGCGTTGAGCGCGAGTATATTGGTCTGGAACGCTATATCCTCGATGGTCTTGATAACTCTGCTGATTTCCTGAGACTTATTCTCAATAGCCTGCATAGCTTTCATAAGCTCATCCATGTGAGCGGAGCAGACCTGAATCTCCTCGTGGGAGTGGATGTTTTCGTCCTTCGCTGTCTTGGCGTGGCTGGCGGTACTCTCAACCTGATGTGAGATCTCGTTGATTGTAGCGGCAAGTTCCTCAACAGAAGAAGCCTGCTCTGTCGCGCCCTGAGCAAGTGCCTGCGCGCCGCTCGATACCTGTTCGCCGCCGGAATTGACCTGATCGGCTGAAACGTCTATCTGAGCAAGAGTGTCGCTCATAGAAGCGTTCATATCGCGTATGGCTGTCAGAAGCTCTTTATAATCGCCTACATAGATCTCAGGGTCTTTCGAGGATATATTGAAGTTGCCGTCACCCATTGACTTCAAGAGATAACCCAGATCTCCAATGATCCTTCTCAGCTTGTCTGTGAGAACTCTCATGTGGTCGGCAAGCTCGCCCAGTTCGTCCTTGGATTTGTATGTAATCTCGCTGTGTATGTTGCCATCCGCAACAGCGTTAGACACATCACGCATCTCCATAACAGGCTTGCGGATAGTCTCGCTCATGTAAAGACCTAAAATAATACTTGCCACTGCCGCGATAACAACTATCGCGATAACAACAGCGTCGGCGGTAGTCGAGAGTGCCTCGCCCTCTTCAACTTTGGCAAGAGCGTTGGTGTCCGCAATTTCGCCTATTTCCGCGAGAGTGTCACGAACCGTGTCCATTATCGGCTTATATGAACTGAGGAACAGATCATATGCCTCGTCATTCTGCTGGTTCTCGGAAAGAGTGCAGATCTGTTCAAGATAAGGTTCCGCTTTGTCAAGACTTGTGAGAATACCCGTCACAAGTGACTGGTCGCCCTGGAAAGTCTCCTGAACCGCCTTTACATACGTCTCAATCTCGGCAAAGTCGCTCTGCGCGCTCTCGGTCAGTTCCTTTATGTCGTCAACATCATCATCAACTATAGCCTGCAAAAAGTCGGCGCGGGTCGAGAACACCATACGTCTGGCGTTCAGTGCGTTATCAACGGTCTGGAATTGCTGATTGTAGAATGAGCTGAGGTTTTCTCCAACCTGCGAAAGCATGACGATCGAGACAATACCGGCAATAAGCAGCAACGCCACGATTATCAGGTATGAGAGAATCATTCTTGTGCGAATCTTCATGTTTTTCATGGTTTCACTTCTCCTTTATCTTTAACAAACCGCGCCGCGATACGCCGGGCGGCTATTTATTTATTCTCTTATATTTTACCACAATATTTTAAAATGTCTACCTAAATTTTTGTTTTTCGGCTAAAATATTTTTTGTAAGCTACTTCCCGGCGGCACTTTCCGTGTCCTCCGTGTCCTCGGATTCAGCGTCCTCGGATTCCTCGCTGCCGGAGCCGGTATTCCGGGAGCTTGAAGTAATTTCCACTACCTCAATTTCACCGTTATCAAGCTCACGGTACACTGTTTTATCGGAGCCGCGGCTGACTAAGAATGTTCCCGCAAATTCGTTGGTGCCGGTACTCTCGTTTACGCGGTACACGGTTATTTTGGAGCATATCTGATTATCGACATACACCGCGCCGTCGGTGCGGTATATATTATACTCGTCCATGCTCTCGCCCTCAAGACCAAGCGACTGCGGCGAAAGGCTCTTGAAGTATTTTTCCGCGTCCGATGAAGATTTGACCGACTCGCCGGAAGAGGATTTGCCGGTGCTGTCATTACTTATAATACCGGTACTTGCGCTGTCATTATTGTCCTCGCCGCTGTTTTCGCTGTCTCCGGACTGCTCATCCTGTGAGACATCCTCGGTGCTGTCAGTATCAGCTTCGTTCTCATCGCCGACAGCCTTTCCGGGAAGCAGGAATACGACCGCAATCACCGCGATAATAACTACCGCCAGTGCTATCACAACTATCAGCAAAATACGGCGCGAACCGAGTTTCTTTTTTTCCACGTTATTACCTTTAGACCCTTCGCCGTCCTGAGTTTGCTCACCCTCGGCGTTTTCACCTTCGGCAGGTGGCTGCTCACC
>CAZKLU010000075.1:0-8363 GCA_964553775.1 uncultured Oscillospiraceae bacterium
GTCTCATCATCGACCGCAAGGCGCGGCTTGTATTCCGAGAGATCATCGAGACGCGAATAGCCGCAGGCGCACACGCCGTCGGATGTCATAATATAGAGGTTCCCGCCGGAGAGATACACAGCCGTGAGACTTCCAAGCTGTGTGAATGTTGTTTTCAGTGCGGGAGAATCGGGCTTATCGAGACTGTACACGTTCACCACCGCGCTTATCTCCTGATTTAATTCGTCCCCGCCGGTCTGAACTGACGCGGCGGCTATCAGCTTGTCACCTGTCACAAAGAGACTGTCAGCGTAGCAGTCAAGCGTTCCGATAAGAGCCTGTTCGCGATATATTTTAACTTTGCCGTCAGCAATCTCGTACACAACACCGCTGTAGCTTACAGTTTTACCGCCGCTGATACCTGTTCCGCTGTTGGAACCGCTCCGGCTTATCGCGCTCACACCGAGAGCGTCAGAGTTTGAGTGGTAGTCGTTTTTGCTGAGAGCGGATAAAAGCTCATCAAGTGTGGAGTATTTGTCAGAGGTAGCGGCGTAGTTGTTGGAGGTGCCGTCGCCTTCCCCAACGTAGCAGTCGGCTCCGTCAGTTGTGTTGGAACTATCGTCGGAGTCGGTACTGCCGATATTTTCCGTGCTTTCAGTATTATGACCGCCGTCCTCGGACGGGGCTGTATCTGGCGTGACGTTATCTGATAGTTTCGGAAGAAGAACCACAGCCGCCAATATAACAGCCGCGAAAGCGGCGCAGAGCGGCAAAACAGCCGTGACGCGGGGGGATTTTTTGCGCGGTTCTGCTTCGGCGATGAGGTCTGAATCTATATTGGTAATTGCGTTATAAAGCTTATCGTTCATATTGTGATGTCCTCCTTTTCAAGCGTTTTTCGCAGATTCTGCCGGAGACGAAAGAGTTTTTGCGATATTTTTTGCGCGGGAATGCGGCGCAGTTTGGCAAGCTCCGCGACCGAACAGCCGTACCAGTAACGCTGCAAAAAGAGTGTCCTGTCATCTTTGGTTTGTAAGCGGAGCCAGTCTGATATTATTTCCGAAAGCTCCGTCTGCGAGTACTCGTCAGCGGCTGCGGCAACAGTATCCTCCAGCTCCAGCGCGACATTGGCAATACCGGAACCGCGCTTTTCGGCGTTGAGCTTATGGTAGAGCGCAACGGAGAGGTTACGCACTATGCGCCCTAACCACGCTTTGAGATTATTGGGCTTTTCGGGTGGAATAGCATTCCACGCGGCAAGATATGTGTCGTTTACAATCTCCTCGGCATCCTCGTGAACGGTGAGCAGGTTCACGGCAATTTTGCGGCAATAGGAACCGTATTTCGCGTCTACAGCGGAGATGGCAAGCTCGTCACGGCGCGTAAAGAGTGTTATTATGTCAGAATCAGTCATAGTGTCGCCTCCTTTGTGTCTTCACTATATAAGTATGGTTTCAGGCGCGAATATTTGGAAGAGTATAAAAATCTTTCAATAAATATCAATGCCGGAATGTGTAACGGGGCGTGAACCTTCTGACTCTTCGGATCTGCGGAACCTGTAAGCCAGTGTGAATTTCGGGGCTTATGGAAAAATCCCTGCTGTAAAAAAGCCGACCGGAGAACCGTTTTACGTTGTCAACTGCTTATTATGCCCAACCGCGCCGCTCTCCCTGTCATTGTCGTTACTTCATGCACAGAAACCAAAAAAGGAACGGGTCACATAGATACCCGCTCCTTTATGTATTCCAAACCAAAAAGCTTTTCAGCTTCAAATATAACACCATGCCCCGTTTATAAGGTGAAAACGCCTTTTGCAAATTTACGCTCAACAGCTTATTAAAAATATCACTTTGCTTTCAGATTACAGCATTTGCCAATGTATATTATACTTTTGAAAGCAGGATTTACAAGCTCTGCTCCCTTCGACATAGCACACATCGGCAAATCAATATGCTCAACGATATATATCGGAAACCGATTTCCAATAATGGTGCGGGTAACAGGACTTGAACCTGCACGCCTTAAGGCACTGGAACCTAAATCCAGCGCGTCTGCCAATTCCGCCATACCCGCGTCAAAGGTTATTATACACCTTTTCCGCTCGTAACGCAAACGGGGAAATTAACTATAAATTTCATCCCTCCGGAATCGTTTTTTCTGCATTTTACCACACCACCATGCCGCTCAACCGTTGACTTCACTATAGATAGTCCAAGACCGCTGCCGCCTTCCTCACGGTCACGCGCCTCATCAACACGGTAAAATCTGTCAAATATATACGGCATATCCTGCGCGGGTATTCCAATTCCCGTATCATCAACGGTTATCAGGATGCTGTCCTTTTCACGATAAAGCCGTATGTCAACACGACCACCCTTGATATTATATTTTATCGCGTTCTCTCCAAGGTTGAACACAACCTCAAATAGATCATCCGATGATGCCATTATGAAACATTTATCTTCCAAATCGCAGTGCAGTTCTATTCCGTTAGACATCGCTATCGGCTGAAGACTTCGCACAACCTTTTCACACGTTTCACGGCAATCTGTCGGCTTTCGCACCGTCATGCGGTTGTTGTCAAGCCTTGTAAGGCTCAATAGCTGCGTTGTTATACGCGAAAGCCGCTCTGACTCATCGCGTATGTCCGTGACAAATTCACGGACAGTGTCCATGTCTATATCAGGAGACTCAATTATGCTGTCGCTCAAAAGTCTTATCGATGCGAGGGGAGTTTTCAGCTCATGCGAAGCATCAGCCACAAACCGGCGGCGTTTCTGCTCGGTGTCCTGAAGTCTCGTTGTCAAGTCGTTGAACTCCTCCGCAAGCTGAGACAGCTCATCCCTTCCCTTGACGTTTATTCTATATGTGTACTCGCCCTCACGCACATTCGCAATCGCTTTGAGTATCTTCGTGATCCGTCTGGTAAATGTTCCCGAATATACAACGCTCATCGCCACCGCAAGAACGCAAAGCCCCGCTGACAGCTTCAGCATATTGTTTTTGAGCGATGTGATCATCGCGCCGCTTGCGGAATCGTACTCATATACGCATACAACAGCTATTATAGTGTCACCTGAAACAATCGGCGCGGCGGCGTAGCTTCTGAATGCCCCGCTTGAGTAGTAGGAATCGAACATATCAACGCACCCCGTAATGGAGCGTTCCGCGAGGCGAAGAGCTATCGACTCATCGTAGTCCTGAAGTGTACTGCCCTGATAGTAGAGCATTTCGTAATTTGAGTTAAGAACCATAACGTATGTGTACTGGCTGGTATCGAGAAGAGCCATCACCTGCCCGACACTGGAGCTTGTTATATGGTCGAGAGCCTCAATATACGAGCCTATCTGCACAACTCCCGTTTTTATTGTACTCTCCTTTGACCGCTGCACTACGTCACGCGAGAGGACAAGCGGGTAGGTATTTATAAAAATGATTACAACGGCTATCAGCGATATATATGACAGCAGATACTTTACACGAATGCTTACAAATCCGCGCCGTGTACTTTTATTCTTTGAAATAGTACCCAACTCCCCATTTAGTCATGATATGCTTAGGCTCCGTCGGAATATCCTCCAGCTTGTCGCGCAGCCTGTGAATATGCACATCTATAGTTCTTATATCGCTCTGGAACTCATGTCCGCAGATAATATTGAGAAGATTCTCACGGCTGTATACCTTGCCCGGATTTTTCATAAGCAGTTCAAGGACATCAAACTCTCTGCCGGTAAGCTCCACGTTTTCATCGTTTTTTGTCACTGTGCGCTTGTCGCAGTCGATAGAAATATCGCCGAAAGTGATAACATTGCTCATTTTTGAACGTTCCTTGATAGTTGAACGCCTGATAAGAGCGCGGATTCTCGCTTTAAGCTCCAGAATATTGAACGGCTTTGTGATATAATCATCCGCACCGTAATCAAAACCGATGAGTTTATCGAAGTCCTCAGAACGCGCCGTCAGCATGATTATGGGAACGGTTGAAAATTCGCGTATTCTTGAACACAGCTCCAGACCGCTCAGCTTCGGCATCATGATGTCAAGAATAATCAGGTCGAAGTTCGTTGTTTTGGCAAGCTCCAAAGCCTCAAGACCGTCAAACGCCGTCATAACCTCGTAGCCCTCCGATGTCAGATTGAATTTCAGACCCTTTACAAGTGCTTTTTCATCGTCAACTATTAGTATTTTCATAAAAACTCCTTTTCTTGAGTTTTTGCCGGATGTACTTATCTGTGAAATTATACTCAGAGTCAAAAGCTTTTCAGCCTTGAATATCCCGCGGACTCCCGCGGAACCAACCGGCAAATCGGAGCGGGATCCCTGTGATTGCCGGCAGTCAATGAATAAAATGTAAACGTTTTAATTTAGCAAACAATTTTCATTGAAAAAAAAGATGTGTTATGTTAAAATGGATACGTTGGTTCAGTGCGGCATTGGGAGTGCCGTGTACCGCAACTATTATATCACACTTTGAGGGATTGGAATGAAAACTTTACAAAATAGAAAGATTTTGTTTTTGTGGATCGCTGTCCTCACTTTTGCAGCCTTGGCGGAGCTTTTTCCAATGTCGGCAAAAGCCCTTGAGGATCCGGAAATTGCCACAGCTGCGGCTCTTTTGGTAGATGCCGATACCGGTCAGATACTGTACGAGAAGAACGCGAACGAAAGACGCGCACCGGCAAGTCTTACGAAAATCATGACAGTCATGCTCGCGATTGAGGCATACGAACGCGGCGATGTTTCTCTTACAGATATTGTCACCGTCAGTGAGAACGCCTACTTCGATATATCAGCGGACGGCAGCACAAGCGACCTTAAAGCCGGTGAGCAGCTCACCTATGAGGAGCTTTTATACTGCGCTATGATAGCTTCAGCAAACGAGGCGTGTAACGTGATTGCCGAGTATCTTGACGGCAGCTCCGCCGCGTTTGTTGAGAGAATGAACGCAAGAGCGTTGGAGCTTGGCTGCGAGAATACGCACTTCGCGAACGCCCATGGTATGCCGAATGATGACCACTACACAACAGCAAGCGATCTTATGAAGATTGTCGAGAACGCACTCGATCTCTCGCTCTTTCAGGAGATCGTCTCAACACCGACGCACACCGTTCCGGCGACGAATATGTCCGAGCCAAGAACGCTCACAAGCACAAACAAGCTCATACTGAGCGATTCCGTGTATTACTACCCTTATGCCTCCGGTGTCAAAACAGGGTACACTGACGCGGCGGGCTACTGCCTTGTAAGCACCGCCACACGCGATAACAGGACGCTTATATCCGTTGTCCTCGGCGGAAAATCTGTAGAGCTTGATGATGGCACAACGCAAACTCAGAGCTTTTCTGAGACTATACGGCTTATGGAGTGGGGCTTTGACAACTTCAGCTATCAGGAGATAATCAGCACCGTGAACCTGATACGCGAGATTCCGGTGGAACTCGGAAAGACTAACACCGTTGTGCTTCGCCCCGCAAAGAGTGTCACGGCACTGCTGGCAAACGATGTTGATGTTACGCAGGCTGTTTTGACGCTGAGAATATACAACATTGAAAACGGCGAGACGCTGTACGCGCCGATTACACAGGGCAGCATATTGGGCGAGATGTCGATCTCCCTCAACGGTGAGGACTACGGCACTGTGTCGCTTGTCGCAAATACCGCCGTGGAACTTGACAGAATGGCGTATATGAGATATAAGATCGGCGAAACACTCTCAAACAAATACGTCCGAGTTGCCATGATAGCGATAGCGGCGTTTGCCGTACTCTATATAGTCTACATAATCATGTATAATATCAACAGGAGTCGGCGCAAAAGAAGGGCGAACGCGCTTGCCAGAGAGCGTGTCGAACGTATCCGCAGGGAGCAGCAGGCGGATGAGGAAACAACGATCGGCAAGAGCTTCGAGGAAATCGAATCAATTCGAGGAAGACGCACATAAAAAGCCCCAGAAGATACGGTACTTTTGGGAGCGTACTACAACAACCGCGCCATGCCGTTTGCCAATGTTATTAAGCGTAATTTATAATTCCGCTTAATATATCCGGCGGTCAGCGGCTTCACCGCGAGACGGGAGCAAAACGGTAATTTAATATCTTACAGTAAACGGCGATTAACTATTGTCGTTTACTGTATATTGTTCAAGATTGTAAGTTTTCGGAGCGCGTAAGGTATATTGAATTAGAAAAAGCCCCTCTTCGAGGCTTCGGTTAAAAGATATTTCAGAAATTTCGTGTGCGGGCAGCCGCTGATTTGTGTGAAACACTTATAATTGAAATCTTTTCCGCTTTTATTATAAAATCCGCACAGTAACAGAGTCCGTGAAATTCTATGATTGTGGCTCAAAATCTCTGTAAGCGCGTCAGAATCAAAGCTCATTCAGATTTTGAGTGCAGCTATTTCTTTTTTCTATGCGTCCAAAGGAATACAAATAATACGACGCACCAGCATATGGTGTTCAGCACAAGCTCAATGTGCAGAAAATCGTGCCAGTCAAGCTCATACAAAACAAACGTGCCAACAATGGCGGCTATGACGGTGATGATAACGTAGCCAATAGTAGCGCGAATGACAGGCAGCTTTGTAAAGCCGTTGTCGGTGTTCCCATAGCTCAGAAGTGTCATGAGTGTCGTGAAGATAAAAGCAATCATCATGAAGGCGTATCCCACCCATGTCACTATCGTGAATGACGGCGCAAAAAGCAGTATTACGGCACTTAGTATGGTGAAGCTGATAACAAGCGAGATAGCAAGCATAAATCGCGGCGATAACTTCTTCAATCCGTACACACCCTTTCACCCGGATTTAGCCGTGCCGAGCCGGAAAATCCGTATATAGGATTTATTATACAAAATTTTGCGTCTTTTGTAAAGAACAATTCGCGATTTTTAACAAATACTTTAACGAATGAACAATACTAATGAGGTGAAAAAATGGAGGAACAGATAAAAAAGCCGAGTGCGGGAAAGCTGGCAATTTTGATTGCTGTCATTGTGGTTGCGGTTATAATAATAGCCGTATGCGTTGTGGCACTGATATTCACGACGAAAGCGTCGGCTCTCGCTGACGGCGCGAAGCTAAATCTTGATATGAAGGTCGAACAGCTTGAAACCGATTCGCTGTATTATAAGGTTGTGACTGTACTCGGCGCAACGGAGACTAAGGTCAAAGGCAGCTATAGTGACGGCGCGCTGCTTGCTGATATAACTCTTGACGGAGACGATGACCCGATAACCGCGGTCTACATTGACGATTCTCTTGCCTGCGCCAATGTTCAAATGCTCTACGAACGTGTTAAGGACACAGTATCAGGCTTCAATTTTATGCTTGCTCAGGGAATACCCGACTGGAGTGACGCATCGTATGTCTCGCTCGATCAAATATATGAAATATTCGATCTGAAAGCCGGTATTATGGGAGATGGTGCGGGAATTGAAAAAATCAAACGCACCGACTACGATGGTGAAGAGGGTCTTACATACTTTCTGGTCTACACCGACGCTGATATGACCGTGTATTTCGGCGTTGATATAATGTCAATTTTATCCGACAAGACGGATATTGATATTGTAATTGAGGATGAGGTTGCCGGTATCCGCGTCAGTCTCACGGGAACAGCGTCACAGTCTGACAGCGCGAAGGAAATTGAAAAGCCTGATTTGCTGAGCGAAGAATCAGTCGAGACGCTCAAAAATATTGTGAGCGTCCTGAAATCGGTTATGTCCGGACTTACGTTTCTGACAGGCGGCTGACCGATGCCGTGAAAGTGAGCGGTATATTCGAGGTTTGACAGTTTTACTAAAAGGCGGGAAAAAAGCGGCGGTTTAAGGCATTTATAGTAAACTGACATTATCGCCTGCTTCAAATTTTTACCATAGACACTTTATGCAGGAACGGAAATCGTATTGTTTTTGTGTATAAGCCTTGTATTTTCGCGCAGACCGTGGTATAATAAATCGTGTAACGCAAATACGCAGCCGCTAAGACAAAGGATAAAGGAGATAATGAAAATGTCAGCAGCAGTAATAAAAAAACCGGAATTTGAGACTGAGGTATTGAAATCCGAGGTGCCAGTACTTGTAGATTTTTTCGCTACATGGTGCGGTCCGTGCCAGAGGCTGGCTCCAATACTTGAGCAGGTGGAGCCGGAGTACGAGGGCAAAATAAACTTTTTCAAGGTTGACATCGATGAGGAACCGGATTTGGCAAATTCCTACAATGTCAGAAGTGTACCGACGCTTATACTCTTCAAGGGTGGGCAACCTGTGAAGGTTTCGGTAGGACTTATGCCGGCGGATGATGTAAGAGATTTTTTGAGTGAGGAATGAAGAAACCCGCTCCCATTTGAAGGGGAGCGGGTTATTTATATGGTGAACACGGTGCAT
>CAZKLU010000076.1:0-8198 GCA_964553775.1 uncultured Oscillospiraceae bacterium
GCACTGTTCAGGTGATAATTCGTATCATAGAACCAACCTTCGTCCATAAAACAGCTACTAAAATCAGATATAATCGGGAAATCCAACGCTTTTACCAGACGCTGATAGAAATTATCTCTCGTTGTGTCCGTATCCAAACAGGCAGAGGTGACTGCCGGAGCGAAACTCATATAGACTTCAGCTCCACGTTTGCTTGCGCTTTTATAAAATTCGTTTGCGTAGGCGGAAAACACTTCAATATCCAGGTTTGCGAGAGTTATTTCCCCGCTGTGTCCTCCGGACATACAGTTCCCGCTTCGCTCGTAGGTCATCACACCGTTATCGTCAAAAGAACTCAACGAGTAGACACCTTCTATCGGTTCCACAGTTTCTCTGGAACGCTGATACCGCTCCAAAGCGTAGGAATATAGCTTTCCTATGATATTATTTTGAAGTTCACTGTCTAATGGGAAAAAGAGTTCAGGAATACTTTCCAAAGAGCGAACAAGAACGGATGCGTCCGTTTTAAGCGCGAAAACTTCTTCATTGAGTTCAGGCAGGAAAATAACCAAATCGTTTTCGTTGAGAGCAGACAGGCAAAATTCTGCCATTGGTTTTATGCCGATTGCCCCGTATAATCCAAAATTGCACACAGTGCAGTCAATGCCACGCTGATTCAACTCAGTCTCTATCATATCCGCACGGACACCAAAGGCAACAGCACTGCCGCCAATAATTACGATTTTTCTGTTTTCAGCCGCTGCCAGCCTACGGTACATAGGGGTCAGCTCAGCATAGTAACTCTCCGAATACGCCCTCGGAGTGGCGACTAACAGAAGCGCAAAAAGGCTGGGCAGAAGCAGCAAACCTGATAAAAATAGCGTCGTTGCTTTCAACTTTTTCTTCATAACGCCTCCATGAGATCGCATATTATGGCATTAGTAAACAGCGATCTATATTCTGTTGCCAAATGATAGTTTGTTACAGAAAAATACTTTCCATCAAACACATAATCGCACACCCGCGATATGACCGGAACCGTCAGATGTTCTTTCACCCTGTTTTCATACCGGAGCCATTCGGCTCTGTCTTCTCCGACCGCTGTCAGATTTACTGCGGAGAAGCCGACAAATACTTTTATCCCTTGACTGATAAACCGTTCATATTCCTGGCTACGGTTTTCCAGACTCGCGTCGCTCAGAAAAGTGCTTATAATTGACGCTGATTGTTCCAGATTCGCGTTGTCGCCTTCCGCAAGCTGCTCATCCGGATAGTCTCCATGCTCCCCACACAGAAGATCGACATCTGTATATTTTCCGGCGGAACATTTTTTGCGAACTGATATGAAATCCTCGAAGGTGTCAAAGAATCCGTCTATTCCCCTGATGTCTATCTGCGAAATCAGGTCGTAATTCAGTTCAACGCACTCCCACATTGTGACGGTCATATCTGTGGAGATTAAAAGCTGTTCCTCACTGTTCTCCTCCGGTGTATGAACGAGAATATCTCCCTCCGACATAAGCGTGGAAAGTATGCGAATCTGACATATCCCGCTATAATAACCGTTGATTCCCATATTGATCGGATAGTATTCAGGAAAAGCTTCCGCAACTATCTCACTGTCGAGATTGAACCATGTACTGCACCCTGAATAAAACACTAACTTTTTCTCCGGGTGCAGATACAGCAAATCGGTCTTGTCGGCATAAACAGCCGTGCGACCCTTCGTAAAAACAGGCGCTTCAATAGCGTTTATATACACAGTCGAAAGATTTTCGCATCCTTGGAACGACGTATCCCCCAGCGTTTCAACACTGTCAAAAATCGTCACCTCAGTAAGCGCGGGGCATATGAATGCGTCACTCTCAATAGTCTTTACAGTCGTAGGCAGTACAACCTTTTTGAGTGTTTTTGAGGTAAACGCGCCGGATAAAATTCCGGTAACAGGGATGCCGTTATAATTGGAGGGAATTACGACACAATCCTGCTGACCTGAATAGCAGCTCACAAACGCCTCATTGTCCTCAACAGAAAAGGAAAAGTCCTCGGCTGGACTCTCCTGTTCCCACTCGGCATAAAGGGTATCTGTCGGCGTAAACCGGCTCCCAAGGGAGATATGCTCTCCGGTCAGATCGCTTTTCGTGTTCCATCCGACAAGAACGTATCCCTCCCGTTCAAAAAGATCGATCCCCTGTGAGGAATTGGGTCTCTTATGAACCTCAGTAGAATAGCGGACGTTCGTCTCAGCCCCTTGTTTTATGTTTCCGCCGTTAGCGTCATACCGCACATAGATGATATTGTCGGAAAGAAAACAGTTCGGGTGGAGGATTTGCGAACGTTTGACCTGATAAAGCGTTATCGTATAAAGCCCGTTATCACCCTTCGCTATTTTGTAATTTCCCAGATAGTCAAGGCTGTCTAATTCATAGTTATCTTTCAGGAAAAGCGAGAAGGAAATCGAACTGAAGAGATGGACGCGGAGGATACTTTGCTCCGTTTCATAAAAATCAGAAGACGCAATGGAAATGATAAGCTCATCTGTTTGCTCAACTGCACACGCCGCAAGTAGCCCCGCCAAAAATACGCCTGTCAGTACGACCGCCGCAACTCTCTTCATGTCCAACCCCCATACGCCAATACCCGTAAGAGTATGGCTCTTACAGGTATCGGCATTTAGTTATGATATAATGTCAGTCATGTTCCTTTTTAGTAATTTTTTTGATTACAAGAACCGCGCCGACAACAAATAAAATACCCACTACCGCGTCGAGCGCCGCCATCCAATAGATCCACGCGGGAGTTACAGAAACGACTTTAGTCGAGCTGGAGAACCCGTTCATGGAGGAAGAACGTGATACTGTATAAAGGTTATTCTTTGCCGCCCGCTGCAGGTTTTTCACAACACTCGGATTGGATTCCCAACCCTTGTAAAGCTGCCAGCTGCTCAGCGAATCGACATTTGGAGCCAGCCAAAGGTCATTCCCCGCCATAACGCCGTCATTGATTGTCATGTAGTCTACGCCGGCAAAGTCGGAGATAACGGAACCTTCAAATCCCCACTCTCCTCTGAGGATATTCTCCATGATATTTGCGTTGCCACCGACCCACTTGGAGCCAACATGAGAATAGGAACTCATCAGACCGATACACCCGCTGTCTCTGACCGCATATTCAAACGCACGGAGATAAATCTCTCTCGCCGCCTGCTCGTTGGTCCAGACGGAGAGACCATGGCGAACACAATCCTGATCGTTAAAGGCAAAATGCTTTGCATAGCAAATCAAGCCTTTGCTCTGTGCGCCTGTGACTTCGTTTGCCAGCATTATAGCGGAAAGATAGCTGTCCTCGGAGAAATACTCGAAATTACGTCCTGAATAAGGAGTCCTGTGGATATTCGCGCCGGGCGCATACCATGCCTGAACATTCGTGTGCAGACCATCTTCGCCAACAAGCTCACCCAGTCTCTTAATCAGCTCCTTGTTGAAGGTAGATGCCATAACAGGCTCAGAGGTGTACGCCATAGCCTGTACAGAACCGGTAAACGTTGTATTCAAGCCCTGCGGACCGTCCTTGGCAACCGTACCGGGGGCAGCCACAGAGTCAACGATGATGGTGGAGAAATCGCCGCCAGCCACAAAGCTGTAAAGCTCGTCTTTCGTCATCTGCTGAACCAGATCATCCCACGCCGCATCGTCATAGTCGGTGGTCATATACATCTGGAGCGTCAGACCGTTATCTTCACCGGTCACAGGCATTTCATCATCAGGATCCGCTTCAAACGCATCTGTTGTATATGCATAGTCCGCCAACATCTGCTCAGTAGCTGTTATTTCGGGCGAAAGAGAGGCAAGCGTCCCCTCCCAATCATTTCTGGACACATAGGTCTGCGTGATACCATAGTAATTCAGTGAGCAGTCAGTGAGCTGATTCACAATAGGCTCGCCGGTTGCTGCGGAAACTGAATAGGTGCTAAAGTCCTTGGCAACGCTTACGTCCTGTGCAAGTGCCGCGTTCCCGTCATAATCCATACCGTCAGAAGTGGTCTTGCCTTTAGCGGCAAGGATATTGTTGAGCGCGTCATGGGCTCCGTTGCCAATAGCGAAGTAATAGGTGCCGTCTTCGACTATGTAAGTTCCTTCACCATTTTCATCATATGTCTTAAGCGATTCCTTATCGATGGTGACGGTAACGCTCTCACTCCCTCCAGCGGGAATGAGGTCAGTCTTCTCAAAACCGGCAAGTTCGACACTCGCCTTTTCAATTCCATTGGTCACATCATAGTCAGTATAGGGCTTCTGCAAATAAACCTGAACCACATCCTTACCGGCTACATCACCTGTGTTCCGAACCGTAACAGACACATTGTAAGCATCATCGTCTTCAGTGACCGTATAATCACTGTACTCAAAGGTGGTATAGGAAAGTCCAAACCCAAACCCAAACTGTACCGTAGAGGAATAATCGTAATCGCCCGCGTTGCCCTGACCGAGAACGACATCCTCATACCGTGTCTCATAATAGCGATAACCAACATAGATGCCTTCGTTGTAGAGGGCATATGTACCGGGGTGGGAAACGGTCGGATAGGCTGACACAAAATCCGCAACGTTGGTGTACTCATGATATGCCGTGTTGGAGGCAGCGGGAGCGCTCAGAGAGCTATACGCATAGGTATCGGAAAGGCGACCGGAAGGATTAATTTCGCCGGTAAACACCTTGGGAACCGCGTAAAGACCGCTCTGACCCGGACCGCCGATCCACAATATAGCCTTTACGTTAGCATAATTCTCAAGTTCGCCAAGCTCTATAGCATTGGAGGAGTTTACAAGGACAATGATCTTATCGAAATTGTCGTTCGCAAGAGCAATCATATCCTTTTCCTCTTGGGAGAGGGCAAGATAGTTGCCGTTCTCGCCATCCGATCCGGTGGATACCAGATCAGCACCTTCACCTCCGGATCGTGAAAGCACAATGACCGCCGCGTCGCTGTCGGCAAAGGATGCCTTCACAGCGTCAGTGTACGCGCTGACCGGACATTCATTAATCAAAAACGTCGTGGGATACACATCCTGCTCACCGGTTGTGCGGCTATACTTGCTGTGATTGTTCGAGTAGAAGTCCCATAGAGTCTTGTTTACCGAGTAGCCGACCGCTTCAAAAGCCTCCTTAAGCGATGGTACGGAGGATGTGTCGATTTGACCGGAACCTGTTCCGCCGTACACGATGTCCACAGAAGACTCAGAGAACAGGCTTACCGTTTTTCCGGAACCGAGCGGCAGGCAGTTGTCCTCGTTTTTCAAAAGAACCATTCCCTCTGCCTCGACTTCCTCACACAGTTCAGAACTCGCGGCATAAAGCTCCTCATCCGTAGAAAATTCGGACTTGAAATATTCCGTGTCCTCGTTTGTGTTGTCCGTGACCTCTGATGTGTACATAGGCTGTCCGAAAAAGACGGAAATCACCTTTTTGTATGACAGCGCAACGCAGTTCCCGATTATCAGTGCTACGATGATGACAATCGAGATGCCAAAGTAAAGCCCTGCTATCAATTTGTTTTTGCCCTTTTTCATACTTGTTCCTCCTTAAACTATAATTTGAGCCTTGTCAGATAGCCACAATCCAGTCATGATGGGAACCGTGCATAATGCCGAATTTCCTGACCTCATGTGTAAACTTCTCTTCCAAGTTTGACTTAGATTATAGTAGCGTGAAAAAGGGAAAGCAATCAGAATTACTCCAACTGTTAATATCTTCGCACGAATTGTCTCACTTCCATTATATGTCAGTTATCATGCTTGTCTCTCCGCAAGGCAACATAATATTTAAGGTGAAACGGTTATCTTTCTGTGTCACGACCAGATTCCCATTGTACTTCTTGACAATAAAACGCATACTTTTGATACCATATCCATGGACCGCTTTATCATCTTTAGTCGTTATGGGCAGACCGTCTTCCGTGAACGACAGATTATCTTTGCAGTAGTTTTCCAAACTGATATAAACCAGATTCCCATGCGACGAAATATTGAGGGAAATAATCTTTTTTTCTACGTCTTTCTCCTGCTCGACCGCTTCAATGGCGTTATCTAATGCATTGGAAAAGAGCGTATAAATGTCGGCGGGGCGAACAAAAGATAAACTGCCGCCATCTACAATATAAGACAGCTTTATACTGCAGTTGCTGCAATACAGACTTTTCTCCGTAAGAATAATATCGAGCGCGTCATTTCCGGTTTTTATAATGGAATCATATATAAGAGTGGAGTTCTCCAGCTCTCCTATCATGTTTTCACGTTCTTCATCATTCTTGATAAGGCGCATTGACGCAATGCTCCGTTTCAGGTCGTGACATTTGATATTGATCTGATCGATTATTGCCTTTGCCATATCATGCTGGCTTTCTTTTTGCATTAGCAGCTGCTCAATCGTCTCTTTCTCCTGCATGATTTCAGATTTTTCAAAAAAGCTGCTCTGGATAAATAATGTTAGCATGGCACATACAAGCGCGTAAACCCGTTCAATCAAATTGGACCAGTTCGGGTCGCTATACACTGAAACATACATACTGAAAACATATACAAGCGCAATAATAAAAGTTGACAGGATAACGATTTCTGTTTTTCGAATATGCCTGTATGAATTTTCAACGACACGTCGGGCAAACAAAAAATAAAACAGCACATAACAAACCGAAAATACGATGATATAAGATAGAGAATACAGCGCGGCAAGTTCAGATAACTTAAAGATGGTTTTAACGATTTGAAAGATATTATGCGTCGCGTTCTGCACGGCATATCCGCCAACACAGAGAAAAACAACATCCATCAGGGGTATCTTAAAACAGAACCAGTAGTAGACCATAGTCAGAATGAAAATAACCGCAAAACTTAAATCAAGCCAGCTAAAAATAATAATTTTCGGCATGACATAGGCACAAACATTTAATACAATAAATCCAATCACCACACGGGCAAAAAAATACTTCCTCTTTGGTCTGGAAAACAAAAATAACGCCTCGGCAATCAATAGTACGGTAATAAAAGACAAAAAAGTCATCTGCTGCACCCCCATTGGGTAAATTTCTCAACTAACTCCTTTTTTCTCGATCTGCTGACGAGCAGCCGATCCCCATTCACCGTTATATATATGTCGTTTATTTCCGTAATATAATTCATATTGACAATATAACACCGATTGCTTCGGATAAAGCACGGATAATCCAGCTTCTTCTCAACATTACTGAGAGTATCCCATGTATCATATGTATCGTTTCGGAGATGGTAAATCACCTTATGTTTCACAGCTTCTACATAAGCAACATCTGATATATCGACCCTTTTTATTACCGTACCGGTGCTTATAACAATGTCAACTCGTTTGTTTCGCTCGGCAATTTCTACAGCGCGCCTTAACTTAAACGCCAAATCAAAATAGTGTACCGGTTTCAGTATATATGAAACCGCGTTGACTTCGTATCCGTTGATTGCGTATTGAGCCAGATTTGTAATAAAAACAATCACAACCTGAGTGTCAAGTTTCCTTAATTCTTTTGCGGTCTCCATTCCGTTGATAACCGGCATATCAATATCCAACAGTACAATATCAGTGTTCGTGTATTCTTTCAAAAACGCCATGCCGCTTTCAAAAGCAGTGATGGAGAAGCTCAAGTCAAATTCCTTTTCCATTCGGTGGAGATAATTTGTCAATAAATCTCTCATTTTCTTATCATCGTCAACGATCGCGACCGTCATGCTGTCCGCATCTCCTCTCATTTGGTAGTTACCACCGCTTTTAATGATCTGCCCTGTGGTTCCCGCTGCCCTTGGGGCTGCTGCGCGGCGCAAAGGCTGGCGCGGTTCATTGTGATGGACTTCACAGGCAGTGCTTGCTGTTTTGCGCGTCCTGAGTGTTATCAACTCACTGAATGAAAAAACGGTCTACTTTTTTCAGCCGTTTTGAACAGACTAATAGCTGATAATATTTTATCTTAATATTTTATCAAAGTAGCCTGGAGCATAGAAATTTCAATGTAATAACAGTAATCTCATATTACCTCCACAAATTTCGCTTAGTAATAGAAGCCCTCACGCCGGAGTAATTTCACAAATTCAAAAATCTGTTTTCCCTCTATGTCAAACGGAAAAACAAATGAAAATCCTATTTCTGATTCATCGCAAGCACAGATATTTTCTTTCATTTCCTTTATCGTCTGTCCT
>CAZKLU010000077.1:0-7312 GCA_964553775.1 uncultured Oscillospiraceae bacterium
TAAAAGCCAATATCAAGGCGCGTGACGTTATGACGGAAAAGGCCATATATAACGCCGTCACCGCAGATATGGCTCTCGGCTGTTCCACAAACTCAATGCTCCATCTTCCCGCTATCGCGAACGAGTGCGGCGTAGACTTTGACTTAAGCCGCGTAAACGAGATAAGCGAGAGAACGCCAAACCTGTGTCACTTAGCCCCCGCCGGTCCCACATATATGGAGGATCTCAATGAGGCGGGAGGTGTGTACGCTGTTCTGACGGAACTTGCGAAGAAAAACCTCATCTCTCTCGACACTATGACGTGTACCGGCAAGACGCTCGGAGAGAATCTTAAAGGAGCGGTGAACCTTGACAGTACCGTTATCCGCGACATTGATAACCCCTACAGCGCGACTGGCGGCATCGCCGTTCTCTACGGCAACCTTGCGGAAAACGGCTGTGTAGTTAAAAGAAGCGCGGTCGCGCCGGAAATGCTTGTGCATGAGGGACCCGCGAGAGTGTTTGAAAGCGAGGAAGAGGCAATCAAGGTAATCTACGCCGGAGGAATAAAGTCCGGTGATGTTGTCGTTATACGCTATGAGGGTCCGGCGGGCGGACCGGGTATGCGTGAAATGCTCTCACCGACATCCGCAATCGCGGGAGCGGGACTTGATAAGGAAGTCGCGCTGATAACAGACGGCAGATTCTCCGGAGCGACACGCGGTGCGGCGATCGGACATATATCGCCTGAAGCGGCATCCGGCGGACTTATAGCCTATGTCCATGAGGGAGATACGATAGCTATAGATATTCCCGCCCATAAGATAACGCTGAAGGTACCGGATGAGGAGATAGAACGCCGCAAAAACACTGAGAAACCGAGAGAGAGCGCGAATGTGACAGGGTACTTGAAGCGTTACGCCGCTATGGTTTCCTCAGCCGACAAGGGCGCAATAATTAACAGGAGGTAACACAGAAATGCCAATGACAATGTCGCAAAAAATATTGGCGGCACATGCGGGAATGGAGCGCGTTGAGGCGGGACAGCTCGTTCTTTGCGATATAGACAGAGTACACGGAAACGACATAACCGGACCCGTGGCGATACGGGAGTTCAATAAAATGGGCGTCGGAAATGTTTTTGACCGCGGCAAGGTAACTCTCGTTATGGATCACTACGCGCCGAATAAGGATATTATGAGCGCGGGTCAGTGCGCGAGGTGCCGCGAGTTTGCGCGTGAACAGAACCTTACGGGCTTTTACGATGTCGGCGAGATGGGCATAGAACACGCGCTTCTCCCTGAAAAGGGACTTGTAACGAGCGGAGATCTCGCTATAGGCGCGGATTCGCATACCTGTACATACGGCGCACTTGGCGCGTTCTCAACAGGCGTCGGTTCCACCGATATGGCGTTCGCGATGGCAACAGGCAAGGCGTGGTTCAAGGTGCCGTCCGCTATCAGGTTTACTTTGACGGGAAAGCCATGCGACTGCGTGAGCGGCAAGGATGTAATTTTATATATAATCGGCAAAATCGGTGTTGACGGTGCCTTATATAAGTCAATGGAGTTTACCGGTGATGGAGTTAAGTACCTCACGATGTCCGACAGGTTCACTATCTGCAACATGGCAATAGAGGCTGGCGCGAAAAACGGTATATTCCCTGTAGATGATAAAACTCTTGAATATGTCCGCGAACACGGCGCGAAGGAGCCTGTAGTATATGAGGCTGACGCTGACGCGAATTACGATGAGGAGATAGAGGTTCGCCTTGATGAGCTTGTGCCGATGGTCGCGTTCCCGCATTTGCCGGAAAATGTCAGAAAAGTCGGCGAAATTGACAATATACCGATAGATCAGGTAGTCATAGGCTCCTGCACGAACGGGCGGTACGAGGATATGGAAGCCGCCGCGAATATATTAAGGGGAAGACACATCGCGAAGGGCGTTCGCGCTATCATCATTCCGGCGACGCAGGAGATCTATCTTAAATGTATCGAGAGTGGAATAATCTCCGACTTCATAAAGGCGGGGTGCGTAGTATCGACACCGACGTGCGGACCTTGCCTCGGCGGGTACATGGGTATACTCGCTGCGGGCGAACGGTGCGTATCAACGACGAACAGGAATTTTGTCGGTCGCATGGGCGATGTGAAGTCCGAGGTGTATCTCGCGGGACCGCTTGTAGCGGCGGCGAGTGCGATAATGGGCAGGATTGCCGCGCCAAGGGAGGTAATGTGACATGGTTAAAGAAGGTAACGCTATCAAGTACGGCAACGATGTGAATACTGACGTTATAATCCCCGCAAGGTACTTGAATTCGAGTGAACCGGAATATCTCGCGAGCCACTGCATGGAGGATATTGACCCGACATTCGCGGAACGCAAAAAGGCTGGCGACATCATAGTCGGCGGAGACAATTTCGGCTGCGGGTCATCGCGTGAACACGCTCCGCTTGCGATTAAGGCGAGCGGCATCTCAGTCGTGATTGCCAAATCCTTTGCGAGAATATTCTACAGAAACTCTATAAATATAGGGCTTGCTATAGTTGAAAGTCCAGAGGCTGCGGAGGAAATCTCCGATGGTGACAGAGTATCTGTGGATCTTGATACCGGCATTATAACGGATCTCACGACCGGAAAGACTTACAGATCCGCGCCGTTTCCTGAGTTTATACAGAACATCATAACTGCAGGGGGTCTTATAAAAGCGGCAAAGAAGGGCGTGATAGGATGAAAGCGAATATAGCGTTATTGAGGGGCGATGGTATAGGCCCTGAGATAGTTGACAGCGCGGTGAGAGTTCTGGAGAAGATTGCGGAAAAGTACGGACATGAGTTCACGTTCACGCGGTATCTTATAGGCGGCGCGGCACTGGATGACTGCGGTGAGCCGCTGCCGGAAAAGACGGTCAAGGGCTGCCTTGAATCTGACAGCGTGCTTTTAGGCGCGGTCGGGGGTCCAAAGTGGGACACTCTTCCAGGCAATAAAAGACCTGAAAAGGCACTTCTTGGCATACGCTCCGCGCTGGGACTTTTTACAAACCTTCGACCCGCGAGACTTTATCCCGCGCTTTCGGGTGACTGTCCGCTGAGAGCCGATATAGTGGCGAACGGGTTTGATTTGATGATAGTGCGGGAGCTGACAGGAGGAATATACTTTGGTGAGCGCGGCTACCGCGAGGGAAAGTACGGCACTGAGGCGTATGACACCGAGTGCTACAGCCGTGTGGAGATTGAGAGAATCGCGAGAGTCGCTTTTGAGACGGCAAGACTACGCAAAAACAAGGTCACGAGCATCGACAAGGCGAATGTTCTTGAGACATCGAGACTTTGGAGAAAGACCGTACACGAGGTAGCGGAGGAGTACCCCGATGTCCAGTGCGTCGATATGCTTGTTGACAACGCCGCCATGCAGCTTGTACGCAACCCCGCGCAGTTCGATGTTGTTGTCACATCAAATATGTTCGGAGACATACTCTCGGATGAGGCGTCGCAGATAACGGGATCGATCGGAATGCTGCCGTCAGCGTCGCTGGGTTCCGGCACACGCGGGATGTACGAGCCGATACACGGTTCCGCGCCTGATATAGCGGGTAAAGGTCTTGCAAACCCGATAGCTACTATTCTCTCGGCTGCTATGATGCTCCGGTATTCGTTCGCGCTTTCAAAGGAAGCTGGCGATATTGAGACAGCTGTCGATAAGGCGCTGGAGGACGGGCTGAGGACGGCTGATATATCCGGCGGCGGAGAGTATATAGGTACCCGTGCCATGACTGATGCCGTAATAGAAAGGCTATGAGTATGTTAAAGGATCTGGCAACACTCTCACTGGAGCTTGAGACGATAACGATATTCAGAAATGTCATGGAGGGTGACGTTATGAAATCGTTCAAGTGTCTTTTGAGAAGCGGCACGGAAGCGGATGGATACGAGGGTATTTGCGTCACGCTGGGATACTACCGCGACTTTGCGGCCGCGCTGTATGACAGAGGGTACGCGAATTTCACGAACTATATTATCGATGCGCTGTCCGAGGATGAAAATGAGTACGCGAGGGTACTTGCGAGAGGCGGCGAGGTGCCGGAGATACTCAAACGCTGTGTTGACGGGGAGCTTGCCGTTTTCCAAAAGGTGAGCGCGATAAACAAAAGCGACCTTGCCTATGTAACGGGCAGCTTCGATGGCTACCTGCCGATATACGAGGTGAGCGATATTGACATAGCCGCAGAATACAAGAAGCGTGTCGCAAGAATAAGCAGCACCGGCTGGGGAATGTACGCAAGACATGTGATGTTCCGACTCCTTAACGGCAAGATTGTGCCGGTGCGCTCACCGGACAAAATAAGCGTTGACGACCTTACGGGTTATGAAAATGAGCGCGAGGCACTTATTGAGAATATCCGTGCGCTTACAAAGGGGCTTCCGGCGGCGAACACACTTCTGTACGGAGACGCGGGAACGGGCAAATCGTCAAGTGTAAAGGCGGCAGCAAATATGTTCGCGCCCCTCGGAGTGAGACTTGTGGAGATGAAAAAGGAGCAGCTTCACGATATACCCGCGCTCATGGAGGAATTGAGAGAAAACCCGCTCAAGTTTATAATATTCATAGATGACCTGTCGTTTAATAAAAACGATGACAATTTCAGCGCGCTGAAGGCGGCACTTGAGGGTTCCGCTTCGGTCAAGGCTGATAATGTTGTAATCTGTGCCACGAGCAACAGACGGCACCTTGTAAAGGAGACGTTCTCCGACCGCGATGGGGATGACGTACATAGAAACGACACGATACAGGAGCAGAATTCCCTTGCGGAGCGGTTCGGACTTACTATACTCTTCACCAGACCGTCAAAGGAGCTTTACCACAGGATAGTGAGACGGCTCTGCGAACAGAAAGGGATCGAGGTTGCGGATTGGGATGCGCTCAAGGTGAAAGCATCTGCGTTCGCGCTTGGGAAAGGCGGTATGTCGCCGAGAGCGGCGGAGCAGTTCACGGATTCGCTGCTGGCGGCGGAGAAAGTGAAATATGAGTGAAAAATCAACGCTGAAGGAGCGGCTCGAGTACAGAAAGAATGTGTGCCTGTTTGACAACACGCTCATGGCAAGGGTGTTCGACGATGATACGGAGTGTGCTCAATTACTGGTAAATATAATACTTGACAGGGATGATATAATAGTAAAAGAGGTACACACGGAGTATCCTATACAGAACCTTCTCGGCCGCTCGGTTCGCATTGACATCGCCGCACTCGGATCTGACGGGACACGGTACAGCATTGAGGTACAGAGAAGAAAAAGCGGGGCGGGTCCAAAGAGGGCGCGTTATATCAGCAGTATTGTGGACGCAAACGCGGAGCCGTCAGGAGATGAAACCGATAAGGACCTTCCGGGACTGCCGGTAAACTATGTAATTTTTATAACAGAGCGTGATGTCTTTGGCTTCAATCTGCCGATATACCATATAGACCGCATGATTACGGAAACTCAAACAGTTTTTGAGGATCAGTCACATATCATATATGTGAACGGTGATGTGCGTGACGATACAGCACTTGGAAAGCTTATGCACGACTTCTTTTGTACACAGACCGCCGATATGTATTATGAAACGCTTTCAAAAAGGGCGGAAATCTGGAAACGTATAACAGAAAAGGAGGAGAACGGCGTGGATGATAACGATACTTTGCTGCAGAAAATACTGGAAAAGGAAAGAGCCATAAGCAAATCAGAGGGCAGAGCTGAAGGGAAAGCCGAAGGCAGGGCTGAAGGGAAAGCTGAAGGCAGAGCCGAAGGGAAAGCCGAAGGCAGGGCTGAAGGAAAAGCTGAAGGAAAAGCAGAGGGCAGAGCCGAAGGAATAGCTGAAGGAAAAGCAGAGGGAAAAGCCGAAGGCATGGCGGAAGGAATAGAAAAGGGCAAGTATGAGGTGGCAAGGCAGATTATGAAAATCCGCAATTTTTCCATAGATGAAGCTATGGACTATCTCATGTACACGCCAACTGAAAGAGAACGCTGTCTTGGCTACTGGAGAGCCGCGCAGTGAAGCCGCGTACACCGTTCAAAACCGACACAACAAGGAGAACACTACATTGATTACTCTTGATAAAGTATATCACGCCAAACATGTGCTGAAAAAAATAATTCGCGACACAGATGTGATTTACGCGCCGCACATAAATGAAGAGTCGGATATTTACCTCAAAACCGACAATTTGCAAATAACAGGGTCTTTTAAAGTTCGAGGGGCATACTATAAAATCTCGCAGCTCTCGGAAGAGGAACGCGCAAGGGGCGTTATCGCCTGCTCCGCCGGAAATCACGCTCAGGGTGTCGCACTCGCCGCTCAGAGAGCCGGTATCAGGGCTGTTATATGTCTTCCCGATGGCGCACCTATATCGAAGGTTGAGGCGACAAAAAGCTATGGCGCGGAAATAGTTCTCGTCAAGGGCGTTTATGATGACGCTTATGAGGAGGCATTGAGACTTGCCGAGGAGAACGGGTATGTGTTTATCCACCCGTTTAACGATGAGCTTGTAATTGAGGGACAGGGTACAATAGGTCTGGAGCTATGCGAGCAGATACCTGACATGGAGGCTGTACTCGTTCCGGTCGGAGGAGGAGGACTCATATCCGGTGTCGCGTTCGCAATAAA
Organism: uncultured Oscillospiraceae bacterium; assembly: GCA_964553775.1. Classification (GTDB taxonomy): domain Bacteria; phylum Bacillota; class Clostridia; order Oscillospirales; family Oscillospiraceae; genus RUG626. Next base: position 6,628 of record CAZKLU010000077.1, read on the forward strand.
GAGTCTCAGCCCTGATGTAAAGGTCTACGGTGTGCAGTCGTCAGGCGCACCGTCAATGGTACAATCTCTCATGGAGCGGGAGATAGTTCACCTTGGACAGGTTTCAACGATAGCTGACGGCATCGCGGTCAAGACACCCGGTGATCTGACATTCGATATGTGTTCAAAATTCGTTGACGATGTTGTCACCGTGACCGATGATGAAATTTCGGCAGCGATACTTGCGCTTATGGAGCAGCACAAGCTGGTAACTGAGGGCGCGGGTGCTGTTTCTGTCGCGGCGGCGATGTTTAATAAGGTACCTATAAAAGGAAAAAAGACCGTGTGTCTTCTCTCAGGCGGCAACATAGACGTTACAATACTGTCAAGAGTTATAAGCCGCGGTCTTATCATGTCCGGCAGAACGTGCCAGATCGTTGTGGCACTGACCGACAGACCGGGACAGCTTGCAATGGTGTCAGCAATTATAGCTGCGGAGGGCGGAAATGTTGTATCGGTAAATTATGAGCGAGCAAGCGAAGGCACTGATATAACCGGATGCTACCTGCGCCTTGAGATTGAGACACGAAATTTCGAGCATATAGACGCGATACGTTCGGCTCTCGCAAGAGAGGGCGTAACCGTGGTAAATTGAGATATAATCATGAATTTCCTCTTGACAAACGGAGATAAGTGTGGTATTATA
>CAZKLU010000078.1:0-2025 GCA_964553775.1 uncultured Oscillospiraceae bacterium
CGTGAGGTTAGCGTGGCTGCTTGCCAAAGCTGGCTTTTATTCGCACGAGGGATGGTTTTTGTCGGTTTCGTAAACAGGAAGTGAACAGTGAGTAACGGACAGAGTGCAAGACCCGCAATTCCCCAACACCTAAAAATCGTTAAAAGACCATTTTCGTGCGGGTGTATGCCAGCTATTGTTAGCAATAACGTACCCTTCGCGGGTTATAGATTACATATTCATTCTCTTAGGCGCGGTCTTTCTCTCTTTGTTACTTTCTCTGTTTCCCTGCGCCAGCGGGGAAAGAGAGAAAGTAAGGTTGTCAGCCTTGCGGCTGACAACAGGCTTGCGTTCCGCAAGCAATATCGCCGGTTGATAGCAACCGGCTCAAAGTCAGCCTTGCGGCTGACAACAGGCTTGCGTTTCACGCAAGCACATCCGCCGGCTGCGCCCAGCCGGCGGCAAAACCCCCTACGCTTATGCTTGCCGCCTTGTTTGCGAATGCTACAATTTCCTCAAGCTCCGGAACTGTCAGACTGCTCAAATCATCGTACCTCGCAAGCCTTGACAGTGCCGCGCCAAAAAACGTGTCTCCCGCTCCGTTCGTGCTGACTACATCACATTTTACTCCGTGCACAATGTTTCCGGCACCCTTGTAATAGTAAAACGCCCCGTCAGCCCCAAGCGTTACAAATATAAGCTTCGCCCCTCCATCGCTAAGCTCCCTCGCCCCCGCTAACATTTCATCAGTTCCGGTGAGCAGCGGCAGCTCCTCATCCGATACCTTTATCACATCCGCAAGCCTCGCGGCTCCGCGCATTTGCTCTATGGCTGCTTCCTTATTCTCCCACAACGCTTCACGATAGTTGGGGTCGTAGCTTATAAACGCGCCGTGTTCTTTGGCGTATGAGACAGCGTACAGTGTCGCGGAACGCGATGGCTCGTTTGTCAGCGAAACACTTCCAAAGTGAAGGAACCGTGTATTGGCTATCATATCAAGAGGAATATCCCTGATTCTTAAATTGACATCCGCACTCGGATTCCTGTAGAAGCTGAAGCTTCTCTCACCGTGTTCGTCAACGGAAACCACCGCCAAAGTCGTTCTGCTTTCATCTGTCGTGACACCCGATATGTCAACATTACTTTTACGCAGCGCATCTTTCAGAAACACCCCGAAGCTGTCATTGCCGACTTTGCCGATAAAAGCCGTTTTTGCTCCAAAACGTGACGCGGCAACAGCAAGATTCATCGGCGCACCGCCAGGATTCGCGTCATAACGCGGTATGTTGTTTGAGTTTACTCCGCTCTGAGTGAGGTCTATAAGTATCTCGCCTATTGAGACTATATCTTTCATTTCGCGTTAGTTCCTTTCAGATTTAAGCGATATTCATATATTATTTTATCCGTTTGCCTTTCGCTTGAAAAGCCCTCATTGAGCGGTTTTATAAAAAGTTTATAATTCCCCCAAGAGCAGCGGATAATGGTTAGTGATTAGTGAGCAGTGGACAGTGTGCAGTGATTAGTGATGGCTAACCAACGTAATTCCGTAATATAGATAATTCCGCCCCTTTTACTGTTAAAGGAGCGGAATATTTTTCACTTTCGTACAGATCTCCGTTTGAAAAGCGTAGCGAACACCAATGCCAGCACCAGTATTCCAAAGCAAACGCCGTACATTATCAGGTTGTTTATCGCTGTCGAGCTAAGCGTTTCATCTGTTCCGCTTGCTTCACCCGCTGTGTCAGTTGCCGCCGTGTCACCCGCGAAATTTGTGAAGCCGCCGCGCCCGCCTGTCTGTCCGTCTGTCTGCAAATTATCGTCTCTGCCCATCATGCGTTCATCGCCGGCTGCTGTTGAATCGTCACCGGCTGCGCTGTCACCCGCTGTGTTCGAGGTAGTGTCATCGGCTGAGTCTCCGGTTTCATCCGCTGTGCCTGTTTCGGCTGCGTTCGGGTCGAAGTCCTCCGGCGTTGTGCCGTCTCCGAACTGTGACGGGTCAAAGTCCTCCGGTATTGTGCCGTCACCAAATTGTGAAGGATCGAAATC
>CAZKLU010000078.1:2125-7200 GCA_964553775.1 uncultured Oscillospiraceae bacterium
CTCCGGCATCTCACCGTCAGCACCAGCGAAGCCGCCCATTCCCTGTCTGCCGCCGTCAAATTGTGACGGGTCAAAATCCTCCGGCATCTCACCGTCAGCACCAGCGAAGCCGCCCATTCCCTGTCTGCCGCCGCCGAACTGCGACGGGTCAAAATCCTCCGGTACATCACCGTCAGTACCCGCGCCGGAAGCTGTGTCACTGCCGGAAGTGTCGCCGGTGGCGGCATACGCTGTCGGCAAACATGACATGACTAATATACCGAACACGGCAAGCAGCAGAGCCGCGCAGCTTATAATTTTCCAGAACCTTGTTTTTGAATAGCAAAGCACTATTTCACCCCCGCAACATCAGGACATATACTCGCCGTTGTAGCTGACGAGTGTCGCGGACGCAACTCCGGGGATGTGCGTTATATCGCTGACGAACGCTGTTGAAGCGTCTTTCATGCGTATTTCTGCGGTAATCTCTATGCTGTTTGCCGTCACCGTCTTGGTCTTTACCACATAGCGGGAGACAGCGTTTTTGAGAAGCTCCATAGCCCCGTTTTCAGCGGCATCATCGGCGCAGTTCAGCACAAGAATGTATGGGTTTTCATGGATCTTGCGATTGGCGAATATGAGAAGTATAACTCCGATTATTACAGAGCCGATTATGGCGAGCGGTATCATTCCCGCGCCGACAACGATCCCTCCGGCTATTGCCCAGAACAGGAACACGATCTCCATCGGCTCCTTTATCGCGGCGCGGAAACGCACGATTGAGAGTGCGCCGACCATGCCGAGCGAGAGAACTACATTGCTTGTTACAGCCATGATAACGAGCGTTGTAACGAGCGAAAGCCCCACAAGAGTCAAAGCGAAGCCTGTGCTGTACATAACACCGGTAAATGTCTTTTTGTAAATCATGTAGATAAAAAGTCCGAGAACTACCGATACAAGCATACCGATAAGCGTATCGATAACTGAAAATTCCGTGACGCTCTCAAGAAAGCTTGATTTGAAAATATCGCTGAAGGTCATAGTGTTGTACTCCTTTAATAATATCGCGGAAATCAATGTCAGTGACTTCCTGCTATGTTTATATATGGATTAAACCGTGAAACCGCAAGTAAATAAAGAGGCAAAACCGAAAAACGGTGACTGCTCCGGATTTTTGAGAGTTTCGATTTTACAGTCCGGCTTTCGGCGGCTTCAGAGTGTGAATAGGAATTGATTACGGCGCGGTTCAGCCGTACCTCCGGCAAATGCCGTACTTTGAAAATGCCGTTTGCCGTATACCCTCGGATTGCAGAAGAAGTGAGATTATTTCCGGAAGGAACGTGTCATACTTCACTTCTAATATAATCTGAAACGGCGTGTCAGTCGAGATAATATCGTTTACTTTCTCCTCAAGAAATGTCCGGTGGTAGAGCGTGGTTCTGATTTTTGAATCGAATGTCACTCTGACGTTACCCGCGCTGAATATATAAGGTTCCCGCGTGTATGAGACGAGGACGCGGGGGCGAAGTCCCTGACTTTTCATCTTGCAGTATAGTTCTCTCACAAGCTCCTCGCGGTGTTCTTTCATAAAATCGAGACTGCCGCTCAGAATATCACGACATTCGCGTTCGGAAATAAGCGCGTCTGTTTTGAGACACAGATTGTCGATTTTCTGCTTTTTCTCAAGGAAGATAGACGATAAATTATCGTTGTAGTAGCGTATACGGAACTTCTCGCGCTTCTGCACCCCGTCAATTTTTTCACGCAGTGCCTTGTCCTCAATATTGTCAAAGTAAATGCTTCTTATTGTGTATGTGCCGTCTGCTCCGGCGTGAGGGTCAGGCTTCATAACAGCCCTCAATCGCTGACGAAGCGCGAGATACTCGGCACGGTCAATATCGTATTTAAGTTCGTGTCGGAAACACGGCGTTTCTTCCATAGCATATCCCCCTCGGTTGTTTCAGTAAACGTGATTATACAGGAAAGTGTTGAACTCAAGCCGAAAAATTATGTTAATGTTCTGTGAATAAAAGAGAGTATAGGAGCGTCACAGCATACGAGAAGTGTATGCTTCCTTTCTCCCGACTTGCGGGGAACTGCTGTTCTCGTTATCAGGCGCGGTAAAATATTAGGAGCAATTAAAATTTTTAAGTGCAGTTAAAATTGTTAAGCGCGGTTAAAAATATTAAGCGTGCTTAAAAAATTTAAGCGGAGTTAGAAACTCCGCTTAATTCAGGCTGATTTTTGATTTTATACCTCAAATAAGTACCTGTCACCGACATTTATTATCTTCGTTCCCTGATACTCGCACTCACGTTTTACGTTAATACCGTAATTCAAATGGACATGACCGTGAAGAAAATATTTGGGGCGGTATTTCTCTATAAGCTCCACGAAGCACTCAAATCCTCTGTGCGCCGGATCCTCCGCGTCTCCAAGTCCGTATGGAGGCGAGTGCGTGACAACAATGTCAACACCGCCCGATCTCCACAGCTTGAACCTCAGACGTTTTATTCTCCGGCGCATTTCGGATTCTGTATACTGGTACGCTCCGGGGTGGTAGCGCAGACAGCCGCCGAGTCCAAGTATACGGATGCCGTTAATTGTGACAATGCTGTCCTCAATGCAGTCACAGCCCTCCGGCGGGAACCGGTCGTAGCCGGTATCGTGGTTGCCGTGTACATAGAGCAAAGGAGCGTGTCCCATTGTCACAAGAAATGACAGGTATTCCGACTTCAAATCGCCGCATGAGATGATGAGATCGATTCCGTCAAGCCGCCCGTTGGTATAATAAGTCCAGAGAGCGGGACATTCCTCATCGGCGAGCGCGAGTATTTTCACGTTTTCAGTTCCTCCGGCGGTATATCGTCCTTGCGTATTCCAAGAAGTCTCACGGTGTCGCGAGCCATCGGAAGAAGCCGGGAGTATTCGGGTATTTCGCCGTCAACACCCTCAACAAGATAGTCCATTTCGAGAATTTCCTCCGGCGAAAGGCTGTGTGTGCCGTCGTTCTTTACCGTTCCATCCTGAGCGCGAATTGTCTGGAAGAACGGGTCGATAGTTCCGTCCATTATCCCCTTGCGAAGGATCTCGGCAAGGTGGCGCACTCCGTCCGGCAGTTTGTCAGTCAGCGTCACTGTGCTTGCGCCGCTCTTCATTCCCCACCAGTAGCTCACAGCCCGTGACGGTGCCTTCCCGGTTGGAGAGGAGCCTTTCAGTATCGCGTCAACTATGTGTATATAGAAGCACCCCCAAATCGAGCAGGGTGAAGCGAGCGGTATAAGCACTCTGTTAGCGTCCAAAAGGCAAACGCCGTAGGCAGTCTGCATCTTATCCGCTACCGGAGCGTCCTTGGCTGAAATTATTCTGTACCCCGCGTCGATGAGCCTGTCCATGCACCTTCCCGGCAGGCACGACCATTCAAGTCTCACGGCAGCTCTTGGGTTTGTCATTTTCGCGCCGAGGGCGAAGGCGTTTATTGAAGCAGTCTCACCTAATATCGGGTACGCGGCGGCATAGCCTATTCTGCCGTCCTCGGCTATTGCTCCGGCTATTGCGCCCATGATGAATTTGCTCTCATACAGTCTGCTGTAGTAGCCGCGAACATTGGAATACGGCATATTTACGGAGCAGTTGTAAACACGGAGTTTAGGGCACTTTGCAAGGAGCTTCAGACATGGCTCGACAAGCTGAACAGCCGTTGTAAAGAGAACGTCCGCGCCGTCCTCGACTGCCTGATTAAGGATTTCGTCCGCTTTCTCCGGAGAATCAGCACCGAAATACGATTTTACCGTGAGCTTATTGCCGAAAGTTTCTTCAAGCTCCGCTCTGCCTTTCTCATGTGACTGAACCCAATCGCTGACATCGGGCGTTTTGGCGTGAACGAACGCGATGTTGAGATGTTCCGGAACAGGAGCGATGATACGCGATATAATGCCGCTTTTCTTCTCAGGAACCGGCTCGGTATGCACATCAACGGATTCGCTGATAGTGGTTATATTGCTCCAAATGGACGAAAGCGATTTTTCAAGCTCTGATGATGTAAAAGATGTGAGCTGAGAGTAATCGTATACCTGCAGCCATCTCAAAAGAGCGTCCTCCGCTGTGACGTTCAGAGAGTCTCCGCCAAGAGAGTGAAACGCTTCTTTGAAGTATCCGAAGCCGATAGTGAGCTTCTTTTTTTCGTCCGAAGTCCACTCATCGCCGGATGATTTTCCGACAGCCTTTAAGAGTTTCGCGTACCCGCCGGGTTTTTGGAACATTATACTGTATGTGCCTACAGATTGATAGAAGTCAAGAAATTCATAGTAGGCTCTGACGCGGGGGTCGCCGTTTTTCATAGGCAATATTCTCTGGACAACACCGGGTATAAGCGGAGAGTCAAAGTACCGCAGAACGCTCACGCGCTTGTTGCCCTCCTGAACGAAAAAGTTTCCCATGTATTCGAAGCAGGAAATCGGGTCGCGTATACCGTCATCCGAGAGGTGAGCGTCGCAGAGAGAGATCCACTTGGCGGCGAACTCGGTATCAGGCTCCAAAAGAGGGTAAAACCCCGCACTGAGAGCTGAAACGCGCCCCGCGCTTTTTACACCGACAATTCTGTCAGATGGAATTTCGACAAGACCGACATACTGTGTGGAACCGATAGCAGATAAAATATCGTCAAGCACCTGTGGGTATGGAGACAGATTGGAACTGGAACGCTCCCTGTACTCTTTAAGCCCCATCTTCAGGGCTTTTCCGTAATGCTCAAACGCTTCCTGTCTTGGCATAAAGACCGCTCCTTTCTCGATAGTCAAAGATAAAAAAATAATTTTAAAGATAATAATAGAGACAGATAATAAATGGACGATCCAAAGTTAGAAAGAAATTCGCGGAGGAATGATAAAGTAAAGAGACTTGGAAAAATATCAGATTCAGAGTTTGAGGAAAAATATAATAGAGGAATAGTAAAGAGGTAATGTAGAGATGGGGTATTATATTTTAGAGTAGAATACTCGAAACAGAGAAAAAAAGCAACAGCAAGAGTTGACAAAAATAAAAGGCGCGAAGAGGAATAGTTGTTGAAAATGCGGCTTTGCTTGCGGAACGCAAGC
>CAZKLU010000079.1:0-7146 GCA_964553775.1 uncultured Oscillospiraceae bacterium
GACTGCGGAGCAGGTAATGGCGGCGATGATGATACCGGAGCAGGAGAGAGCCGCTATGATGGAAAAGCTGTAATCGCGGGACTTCTGCTGCGGCATTGTCAATTTATATACGCAAATTATTCCCCGCTCTCGCGGCTTAACTGAGTTACACAAAGGCTTCAAGACCGGAACCCGTTTCGGCTTTGAGTATAGCCCCATTCATGCGGAAAGGGAGCAGTATGCTCATGAAGAATCTTGTTATCGAAAAATCGGCAATAAAACAGAATATCCGAGCGTTAAAGACAAGAACAAAGGGAGTCGCCATAATTGCTGACCTTATGGGTGACGCTTTCGGTCTGGGGCTTGTGCCAACAGCGAGACTTCTGCGTGACGAGAGTATTCGAGCGTTCGCGGTGTCAGACCCAAAGGACGCGAAAGCACTGCGAGCCGCGGGATTCACCGAGGAGCGTATTATGATGCCGCGCAGTACAGCTGACACGAGAGAGCTTGAGGAGCTTCTTGATTACAATGTTGTCTGCACTGTCGGTTCCTATGATGCCGCTGTCGCTCTCAACAGTATCGCGGAGAGCCGCAGAACCGTCTGCGAGGTTCAGATCAAAATAGACTCCGGCTTCGGACGCTATGGTTTTACACCGGATGAAATAGAGAAGATCATGTCTATCCACAAGTATATGCCCAAGCTCGTGATTGTCGGTATAATGTCCTCATATTCAGTCTCATGGAAGAATAAGCGCGTTACCGAGCTTCAGCTTGACAGGTTCAAAAACGTAATTAGCGAACTTAAAGCGAACGGTCTTGATACCGGAATGGCAAGCATTTGCGATTCCTCCGCGCTTTTCAGATATGACGATCTGGATCTCCTTGATGCGGTTCGTGTCGGAACTGTGTTTTCGGGGAGAGTTGCCGGAGGACCGTTTGAGGAGCTGCGCGAAGTCGGGTACATAGAGGCGGGTATTGAGGAAGTTGGCTGGTTCCAGAAAGGACACCGCGTGGGCATGAAGGTGCTGAAACATCCCACAAAGCTCGCCGTGCTATCGGTCGGCTATTACCATGGATTCGGAGTGAGCCGACCGCGTCCCGGGGAGAGCGTGATAGATTATCTGAAAAGCCGCAGGGCTATGCCGGCAGTCCGCGTCGGAGGCGAGAAAGTAAAAATAGTGGGCGATATTGGCATGATGCACACAATAGTTGACGTTACAAAGCAGGATTGCCACGTTGGGGATATTGCCGAAATAGATGTTGACCCCGCGTATGTAAAGGGACTGCACAGAGTGTACAGATAGGAGGCGAAGAGTATTGTCAAAAATATATGAGATGTCACCGCATCTTGCGGATTTAATATCGGCGGGAGAGGTTGTGGAACGTCCATGCTCTGTCGCGAAGGAGCTTGTGGAGAACTCAATAGACGCGGGCGCGAAAAAAATTACAGTCGAGATAAAAAACGGCGGAATGTCGTTCATTCGGGTCACAGATGACGGCACCGGAATCTCACGCGATGATGTTCCGCTTGCGTTTCACCGCCACGCTACAAGCAAACTGCGAAACGAGAGCGGACTTGAATCTATCAAGACACTTGGTTTCAGAGGCGAAGCCCTTGCCGCTATTGCCGCTGTGTCAAGAGTCGAGGTGACTACACGGACGGAGGAGGAGATCGAGGGTACAAGAATGATACTTGAGGCGGGTGAGGTGAAGCTGACAGAAGCGTTCGGCTGTCCGCAGGGTACCACAATGACCGTGTCGGACTTATTCTACAACACGCCGTCAAGACGCAAATTCCTCAAAAACGACCGCGCCGAGGCTACCGCCGTATCATCGATAATGACGCAGATGTCGCTGTCTCACCCTGAGCTGTCAATAAAGTATATACGCGACAACAGAGAGGAGTACATGACTCCCGGAGACGGGCGCGTGGATTCGTGCGTGTACTGTATTCTGGGACGCGATGTGGCGAAGGGACTTTTGCCGATAGAGGGCGAGAACGAGGGCATTAACGTCTCCGGCTATGTCTCCACACCGGCAACCGCAAGAGGAAACAGGGCTATGCAGTTCTTCTTCCTCAATGGACGTTCAATAAAGTCCAGAGTATTACAGGCGGCACTGGAGCAGGCGTATAAAAATACGCTCCTTACCGGAAGGTTCCCTGTCTGCATACTCGATATAAAACTCCCGCTGTCACAGGTCGATGTCAATGTCCACCCGTCAAAAACTGAGGTGCGCTTCTCTGACGAACACACGATCGCCGCAACTATATTCTGGTTCACAAAGAAAGCACTCGAAAGCGAGAACCCGACGATGGATACGCAGTTTCCCCGAAGCGATGTGTCAAAGAACATGGCAGGCTATACCGAAAGCCCGTCTGCCCCGCAAACGGGCTTGCCAAACAGCGCACCGGTCACAGCGGTCGGCAGCGGAATTTCGGGTACAGCCGCAGCTGCGGTCGGCGGCAGCGGCACATTATCGGGCAAGGTGACATCCCCAAGGGGCGACTTTTTCAAGACGATACCCTCCGACAAGTTCCGGTCAAAGTTCGTGAGCAAAACGACAGGTCAGGACCAGATATCGCTTGTAAACACGATGTACGAGCCGCTCAAAACGGCAAATAACTGTACCGTGGATCCTCCCGAAGCTCCCGCAGCGAATAACGCACCGCCTGTAAACGCTGTGTACGAGCCGTTTGAACCGGAAAATAACAGGGGTGCGGATCCTCCCGAAGCTCCCGTACAGGAGACTGAGAGCGCAGATGAGACGGTACCCGAACCCGCGCCGGAACCGGAATACATAGACGAACCGTGGAGAACGATACCGAATATGCCGCCATGTGTACGCTACAGATACGTTGGCGAACTCATGAATACATACATTATAGCGGAAATGGAAACGATGGTGCTTCTTGTGGATAAGCACGCGGTTCATGAGAGACTTATATTCAATAAACTCCGCGAACAGGGCAGCTGCAAGGACGCGCAGATCCTTATTACCCCAATAATCTGCAAGGTAAGCGATGACACGATAGAGTCTCTCCAACATGACAGACCGCTGCTGATGGAGTTTGGCTATGACATAGATGATGTCGGCAACGGGAACGTCGCTATACGTCAGGTGCCGATAGATATGGATCTGTCAGATCCTACGGCACTCGTTGAGCAGCTTGTGCAGAAGCTGAGGTACCCCAACGGAGCCCGTGCCGGACTTATGTCAATAAACGATGACCTGTTCCACATGACCGCCTGCCGTGCGGCGATAAAGGCGGGCAAGAGAAGCGATCCGGTTGAGGCAAGGAGACTTATTGAGCTGGTTATCGCCGGAAAGCTAAGCTATTGTCCGCACGGCAGACCGACTGTGGTGAGAATCATGAAGGAGGATATTAACGACCGGTTTGAACGCAGGTAAAATATACTCACGGCAGAGGAAAAAAGCGGATGGTCAGTCTCTGCATAATGAACTCAAAACGCGAATTTCTTTGGACTTTTAATCATTCATCGTGCGGGCTGTTTTTCTGAGACTTCAGAGTGCCGGAATCAGCGGAATAAGGCGGAAAATGCCGGAGCTTGAAACGGTATTGAGATGTTCAAAGCGGGAAAGCCGCCGAACAATATGTGTAAGGCAAGCTCACGGGCGGATCGCGCAATAGCCCTTTAAGGATCTGCTTGCACACATCATGTTTGCGCCTTGCGCGTATCCACGCGGAAAATCGCTCCGGAATCTGCGGCGCGACCCATGCGCCGTGATTCCAAAAAGACCGCGAGAGCTTTGAGCCTGAAAAACATTTATGCCGCACACTAAAGGAGGTAATTTGCATGAAAGGTTCTTTCGGAAAGCTGGTGCCTGTTATACTGATGGCGATACTGACATTTCTGTGGGTTTCTCTATGCGCCTTTCTCATTGTAACCGGAGCGCCGCCATCGTTTATCGCGCCGAATGTGATTTGCGCGGTTATATGGTTCGTGTACCTTATAATAAATGTGTGCCGTGTGTTCACGGACGAAGAGGACGAATAGAGAGCTATGCCGGATAAAGTCTACGTTGTGACAGGTCCGACAGCAACGGGAAAAAGCGCGGTTGGCGTAAGAATTTCAGAGCTTATCGGCGGCGAAGTCGTGTCAGCGGATTCAATGCAGGTGTACAGGCACATGGATATAGGCACCGCAAAAGCAACGGCTTTGGAAATGCGCGGCATACCGCACCATATGATAGATGTCGCGAGTCCGTTTGAAAACTACTCTACAGCTAAATACGTTGAAGCCGCCGAAAAGTGCTGCCGCGATATAATATCACGGGGAAAAACTCCTGTGATAGTCGGCGGAACGGGGCTTTATATCGAATCGCTTATACTTGGCAGAGACTTTGCCCCCGAAGCGAATGACGGCATAAGGGAAAAATACTCCGCTATGTATGAGGAGCTTGGAGGTGAGGAGCTTCTTGAGCGTCTTAAAAAACGCGACCCCGAAAGAGCGGCGAAGCTCCACCCGAACGACAAAAAACGTATTGTACGAGCCTTTGAAATATCCGAGAGCGGTCTTACACAGACTGAACACGACATTCTGAGCCGTGCCGCGCCGCCAAGATTCAACGCGGCTGTCATTGTCCTGAACTTTCTTGACCGCGAGACACTCTACGCAAAAATCAACGCCAGAGTGGACAGCATGATGGAGATGGGACTTCTTGATGAGGTGCGGAAACTCTCGGATATGGGATTAACACAGGAATACACATCAATGCAGGCTATTGGATATAAGGAGCTGTATTCGGCTTTGAACGGCGTTTGTACTGTTGAGGATGCCGTTGAACTTATCAAGCTGAGATCCAGACGCTACGCCAAAAGACAAATATCGTGGTGTGCGCGTTACACGGATGCCCTGAGAATAAATTGGGAAAATACACCGGACTTTGATAGGGCGGCACAGCTTTCGACAAAAAAATAACCTGATATGGTGTATTATTGGTAATGCAGGAAAATACACAGAAAGGAGCGGGAAGCTCCGGAAAGGACGGCAGAATATGTCGAAGCAGCAAAATTTACAGGATACTTTTTTGAATCAGGCGCGTAAACGCGGGGTACCGGTAACATTATTTCTGATGAACGGGTTTCAGATGCGTGGAACAGTATCGGGGTTTGACAATTTCGTTGTTATCTTGGAAACCGAAGGAAAGAACCAGATGATATACAAACACGCGATCTCAACCGTATCACCGGCAAGACCGATGCCTTTGCCGATCGAGAAGCAGGAGGATGACGAGAAAGAACTGGCAATGGTTTGAGTAATTACCGCGCACCGAATGAGACGCGGCAATTTCGATGGTACCGCGAGTATGATCGGTGCGCGGTCACGCGGATCGGCAAAACAGGTTTCCGGCTGACAACGCCTTGCGTAATTCCGCTTGTATCCGGCGGCTGTGCCGTTGAATACACACGGAAACAGACGGAAGAGGTCCCGTAAAAAGCAATTCAGAGCTTTTCAGGCGGCTGACAGCGCGGCAAAGGCTTTTGTTAGGATTCAAAGCCAAAAACCTTTGACTTTGAGTAAAGATCGGGAGTATAATTGCGTCACGGGAACCGGTAAAGGCGTGAAGCGCGGTTAAAGGCAGTAAGAGAATTAACGGAAGGATGAAGGAGCTTGGAGCGGAGTGATTCACTGATACGGTTTGTATCCATAGTAGTGTTCGCGGCAATGGTAATATATATGATAAGTACATATTACGCGCACAATGTCACGTTGCAGACTATGGAAGCTGTCGGAATAGAGCTGCGTGACAATATCGAGACTGAAGGGTATGTTATAAGATCAGAGCAGACTGTATCGGCGGCAGGTTCCGGCATTGTGGTGACGGCTGAAAGCGGGAAACGCGCCGCCGCCGGAGAACAGATCGCGGTACAGTACAACGGTTCTGAGGCATGGCGCAGAGCGGCGCAAATGCAGGAGCTTTACGCGCACATATCGCAGCTTACGGCAATGCAAACCGGAAAGACCCGCTCTGAGCTTGCTGACGAGAGTATATTGTCACTGTCAAAGTGTGTCACATCAGGGGATCTTACGGATCTTTACACTGTCACGCTTGACATTGAGACATATATACTTTCAGAAAACGGCGATGGGAGCGATTACACTTCGGAGCTTGAGACGCTGAACGCGAGCCTTGACGCTCTCACAGCCGAAGCGGCAGCCGCATCCGACACAACGGCAATTTCCGCGCCGGTGCCGGGGATATTTTACGAGATGACTGACGGGTATGAATACATCTCGCCGGACGCGCTTGAGGATATACGGGTCGATGATTATGATTCTCTCATTGGCTCACCTGAAGCGGACAGCGGGGTGATAGGGAAGCTGGTAACGGATGAGCGGTGGTACTATGTCACGGTTATTGACGAGGATTCCGCCGCGAAGCTCGACAGCAAAAGCACGGTGCAGGCCACGTTTTCAATGACATACAGTGCCGATCTCACAATGGATATTACATACATAAGCCCTGTAGAGGATGAAAAGTGTGTATTAGTTCTTTCCTGCGACAGATACATACAGAATGTTTTGGGAGTACGCGATGCCGATTGCGAGATAATATTCAGCAGTGAAAACGGGATACGGGTTCCCCGTGCGGCTGCTCATGTTGATGATGACGGAACAACATATGTGTACATACTTGAGGGCTTGAGAGCGAAACGTGTAGATGTGACGGTTCTGCGTGAGAGCGGGGATGTGTACATGGTTGCGTCAGATTCCGCACTTAGGGTTGGCGACACGCTGATAGTTCAGGCGCAGAATCTCTATGACGGCGCGGTGATGGAAAATGAGTGAGTGGTCGCGTTTCGCAGCTGGAAATTACGGTGCCGCTCACCCGTGAAGGGTTTGCGCTGAAGAGAGGCGGCTTTGCGGGAAATTGATTCGAGGGCAGCCGTTTGTGAAATTGCTGATATAAATATTTCACTGGAAAGCCGCCGAAAGAACCGTTTTTGCTTCGATAAAACGCGGCAGACTTGAAGACAGCGAAAATTTTGCTCCCGCAGGTATGATATACAGCATCGAGTACTGCTGCTTCTTAGTATAACCGACCCCGATACTTTTGAGTGCAGGGTAAAAATGTTCGGTATTTGGAGTATTTCACGAGTTTATAAAGCAGGCGCATAGAATCAGATCCTTATAGACCTTC
>CAZKLU010000080.1:0-7119 GCA_964553775.1 uncultured Oscillospiraceae bacterium
GTCGAGAGAGCCTTATCGCTTCGGCACTCCGGCGTGTATTTATACTCAGCGTTTGGCGCGCCTGTCTCCGTGCCGACCATTCCGCAGCCGAGCAGAGAAGCAAAACGTATATGAGCGTAATATTTGTCCTGAATTTCCTTGAGAGCTGTTTCGTCAGGGTGCGCTAAGTTAAGGTAGTTTCCGAGAACAGCTATGTCAAGACCATTGTCGTAGAAAAGTCTCTTAAGATACCCCGCGTATCCCGCTGTCAGAGCGGAGGGCGTACACGGAAGCTCCTTGAGCGATTTGCTCAGAGCCATATGTACGCAAGTAAACCCCTGTGCGCGTATTTCCGGAAGAAGCTCTGTAAGCGGCAATTTTTTTGCGTCGTGCATACGAAGTCCAAGTTGTATCATTTTATAATCCTCCATTTCTTTATACCTGTAGCTTGCGTTGAACCTTGCGTATTTGAAATTTATTGTTCCGTCCTTATACCTGACAGATCCATCTCAGCCTTTTTGCGTCTGGAAAACTCCGAGGGCGAACAGCCGTGATATTTCTTGAATACTCTTGAGAAATAGAGCGGGTCAGAAAAGCCGCAGCAGGACGCTATTTCCGACATTGTGGAGCCTCTTGTCATAACAACCGTCAGCATTGACACCGCCTTTTTCATACGCAAATCTGTCATGTATTTGAGCGGCGTTATTCCCATCTCCTTTTGGAACATCTTACGCAGATAGTCGTAATTGAACGGCATACTTTTGATAGCCTGATCAAGCTCAAAATTCGGCTCGGCGAAATGCTGTATTATTTCGTTTCTTATTTTCTCCACCGGAGCGGAGAATACACGGTTATCGTTGTATACTATAATATAGCTTATAATAAGATCTCCCAAAGCCGAAAGCACAAGGTCGCGCCGCTTTATATCGGATGAGTAGTAAAATTTTGTCTGCTGGAACGCTATACGCATATGTCCTTCCGCGTCATCACGCACAATAAATTCTTTTTTGTACGGGAACGCGGGTTCGGAAAGCGTTACATGTATATTGGTAAAGCCTCCGGTGCTGTTATTCATATGCACCTCGTTTGGCGGTATTGCCACAAGTTCGCCGTCGCTATAGTGGAGCGTTACGCCGCTTTTAAGCGTAAATACACCCTCGCCGCCTGTACAGAACACCAGTTCCCAGTATGCGTGGCTGTGCCAGTTCACTTCAAATGTTTGCGGATGTTCTCCAACGTAAATAATAGTATTCATATATTGTTCCTCTTATCAATTATCCTGAAACCATGTTCCTCAAAAAACATCATAGCCGATATGATCCATGAAGTGACATCGCCGCTGACATCCGGCAAATCCCAGGAACGGTTTGTACAGGAATCGCCTGTAGAAAGACCGTGTCTGCCTTTTGCGTATATGTGCAGTGAAAAATCGACACCTTTTTCGTCAAGAGCGTTCGCCAGAACTATGCTGTTCCGGCACGGAACGGACTCATCATTTCTTGTATGCCACAGGAATACCGGCGGCATATCCTCACGCACGAGTTTGTCAAGGGAGAGCTTATCCGCGAGTTCAGAATCACCGCCCGTGAGGTTCCGGAAGCTCTCAAGATGTGTACGCCCCGAAGAGATAGCGACAGGGTAGCAGAGCGCGAGAATATCGGGCTTAACAGTCTGAGGATCCGCAATATCCGAGAGAACGGAACTATCCCACATAGTGCCGAGAGTACCGCAAAGATGTCCTCCGGCTGAGAAACCGAGTGCGGCAATCATATTTTCGTTGACGTTCAATGCAGAAGAGTTCTCACGGATGAATCTCATAGCCATAGCGCACTCGCGCAGAGCCGTAGGGAACGTAAACGGGGCGCATGAATATTTCAGCACAAACGGGATATATCCCATAGCGGCGAAGCGGAGCGCGACAGGTTCCGATTCGCGGTCGGAAGTCCAGCGGTACGCGCCGCCTGGAAGAATAAGCACAGCGGGTCGCAGTCTGCCGTCTCCAAGCTGAACAGGCGTATCGTAGTGGTAAATCACAAGATTTCCCTCGGCACCCTCGGCGCGTCTCATATGGTATACATCGTACAGATTTTCGATTTTCTGATTCACAAATACTCCTCCGTAACAGGTTAATACACTTACAAGCCAGCACATTTGCCATTATATGTTATACTTGTAAAAGCAGGATTTTCGGAATCTGAATGACGCGCAGAATTTACAGAACCGGAAGCGGTTTTTCGGGTTCCATCGGAAAGATACATTTTACAGCTTTGCGCCCTGAGCTGCTTGTGTCTGATATTTCCGAAAAGCTCCTTCGGCAGGAAGCTCCTGAACGAGGGCTTTTTGCTTCTGTAAACGCGGTATGGTCTGCGGATCCCGCAAGTATTGCTTTCACGAGTATGTCTTGAATTGGTAAATGCTGTAGCCCACCGGTATAGCGTAATGATTTAATATTAGTATACTATGTAATTTCAAAAATTGCAAGTGTTTTTGGTAAAACAATGTGATTTATTTCACCCGATGGCTATATTGGCGGCATTTTGAGTACCTCGCGGCATAATTATCACGGCACCTCCGGCTTTTCCGTGTCGGGTATTCTCAGATCCGCCGCTGAAATACGCTGAAAACGGGTTCAATGAGAAGCGAGAAGAGGGGAATACCCCGCGCCATTTGAGCCGAAGCCTTTAATTTTCTTTGAATTTATACAAATTACCGCCTTTTTGTGTTGGACAAAAATTCCGTTGTGTGGTATACTGTACTCAATAGTTATCACTGATAACCGAAATCAGGAGCCTTGCGGGAATCTCAGTGTGCGGTTTGACTGGCTGATTTTGCGGCGGTTTTCCGAAGTAATATCACGGAAATTAAAAAACGCCAATCAGAATGTACGCAAAGTAATTCTTAACAGGCTCTAAAACACAAAAAAGGAAGTATCTGAATGAATATAGTTAAAGAAGCCTATTGCAGGACATTTCAGACGGTGTTCCGCGTCGCTCTGCCTGTTCTGCCGTACAGGAACCCTCATCTTCTGCGCCATGTTGAGAGTGTTCCGAAAATTCTACAGGAGCGCGGAAAGTCTCACCCGCTCATCGTCACCGACACTACTATCAGCAGCTTAGGACTTACCGACAAGCTGAAAGACGCTCTGACACAGTACGGTATAGACTTTTCAGTCTTTGACGGCACAAAACAGAACCCGACATCAGCCGTTGTAACTGACGCTTACAACATCTACAAAGACGATGAATGTGACTGCCTTATCGCGTTCGGAGGCGGCTCACCTATTGACTGCGCCAAAGCTGTCGGTGTACTCGTCGCTCGTCCAAATAAGACACTTGACGATTTGGCGGGTATTCTCAAGGTACACAGCAAGCTCCCGTTTCTTGTCGCCATTCCAACTACAGCGGGTACCGGAAGCGAGACAACTCTTGCCGCCGTAATTGTTGATGATGCCACAAGACACAAGTATGTTATCAACGATTTTCCGCTCATTCCCGATTACGCCGTTTTGGATGTTGAGAATATACATTCCCTCCCACATTCAGTCGCGGCAGCTACAGGTATGGACGCGCTCACACACGCTGTTGAGGCTTATATAGGTCGCTCCACGACTAAAGAGACGCGCTCCGATTCCGTTCGGGCTGTGAAGCTCATATTCGCGAACATCGAGGACGCGGCTGACCACAAGAGCGCGAAATCCGAGGAAAATATGCTGATGGCGTCACACCTTGCGGGACGGGCGTTCACACGCTCGTATGTGGGCTATGTACACGCTGTGTCTCACTCACTGAGCGGTGAGTACGATATGCCTCACGGACTTACTAACGCGATTCTGCTGCCGAAGGTGCTTGAAATGTACGGCGAAGCTGTGTATACTAAGCTTGCGAAGCTTGCGCGTGAGGTTGGTCTTGGCTATAACGCGGACACAGACGAGGAGCTTGCGAAGCTCTTTATAAAGAACATATACGATATGAATGAGCGGCTCGGCATACCCGATGTTATAGAGGGCATTGACCCCGATGACATTGACAAGCTTGCCGCCAACGCCGACAAAGAAGCGAACCCGCTATATCCCGTTCCTGTGCTTTGGGGCGTTGATAAACTGAAGGAAGTCTACAGAAAGGCTGGCGAACACCATGACAACTGAGGAGATTCTGGATATACAAAAAGAATATTTCGCGACAGGTGAAACACTGTCAGTTGAGTTTCGCAAGCTGGCACTCAAAAAGCTGTGGCGCGTACTCGATAAAAACGAAGAGAAGATAAATACCGCGCTTAAACTTGACCTTGGAAAGAGCGCGAGCGAGAGCTATATGTGTGAAATCGGACTTGTTAAAAGCGAGATAAGCTATATGCTCAGTCACATTGACAGCTATGCAAAAGAGAAAACTGTTCCGACACCAATGGTGAACTTCCTCGGACGCAGCTTTGAAAAACCGTCACCTTACGGAAATGTGTTGATTGTCAGTCCGTGGAATTACCCGCTGCTGCTGACGCTTGACCCGCTTGTTGACGCTATTGCCGCTGGCAACACAGCGATTTTGAAGCCGAGCGCGTACTCTCCACGCTCATCAGCCGTAATAAAAGCTATAATAGAGCTGTGTTTCCCGCCTGAATATGTCGCTGTCGTAACCGGCGGAAGAGCGGAAAACGAGCAGCTTTTCAGCATGGACTTTGACTATATTTTCTTCACTGGAAGCAAGACAGTTGGTAAGGAGGTTCTCA
This sequence comes from uncultured Oscillospiraceae bacterium, assembly GCA_964553775.1. GTDB lineage: Bacteria > Bacillota > Clostridia > Oscillospirales > Oscillospiraceae > RUG626. The sequence goes on from CAZKLU010000080.1 coordinate 4,702, forward strand.
GAAAAGCCGCTGACAGGCTCATACCCGTGACACTGGAGCTTGGCGGCAAAAGTCCGTGCGTTGTTGATGAGACAGCGAATATTAAGATTGCGGCAAAGAGAATCGTGTTCGGCAAGCTGCTGAACTGCGGTCAGACCTGCGTTGCGCCTGATTATATATACTGCCATGAATCAGTGAAGGAGGAGCTTTTATCGGCTCTGGAGCGCGAAATCGGCAGACAATACGGTGTATCGCCGCTTGAAAACGAGAACTACGGCAAAATAATAAACGAGAAGCATTATAACCGTCTTATAAATCTTATTGACGAGAAAAAAGTAGTGTACGGCGGTGAGCGCAATCCGGACACGCTCCGTTTAGCCCCGACAGTTATGGATAATGTAACGTGGGATGACGCGGTGATGGGCGAAGAGATTTTTGGTCCGATAATTCCGATACTCACATATAGCGACACTGACGAAGCGATTGAGAATGTCCGCAATATGCCAAGTCCGCTTGCGCTGTATATCTTCTCATCAAGCAAAACCAATATCTCCCGCTGGGAAAATGAGGTACCGTTCGGCGGCGGCTGCATAAACGATACTATTATTCACATAGCCGAGAGTACAATGCGCTTCGGAGGTGTCGGAGCAAGCGGAATGGGAACGTATCACGGGAAAGCCGGATTCGACACGTTCACGCACTACAAGAGCATGGTCGATAAAAAGACGTTTCCGGAACTGCCGTTCCGCTGTCAGCCATACGCCAAGTGGAAGGATTTAGTAATAAGGCTGTTTGTGCGCTGAATCCGGACAAACTGCATAAGTATCGGCGCAAAAGCGAGTGCAGGCTTCACGGCTGTCGATTCATAACGCCAACTCAAAAAGCGGAACCTTCCACGCTGTGAAGCAGTCTGAACGCTTCTTGCGCCTGTAAATTAAGCGTGACATGAGAAAGGCACTTATGTTTTCGTGAGCAAATCATATCACTGGCAGCTTCTGTGGTCTATCTCAGGAGATTTTCGTATATCTTCCTGTCGGAATCAGTGTACACGCAGAACACGATCTGTTCAAGCTCTGTATCGCCGTCAAGGTACTCAAGAACCGTTTTTACGGCAATTTCAGCGGCTTTTTTGCTCGGAAATCCATAATTTCCGGTAGATATACAACAGAACGCGAGACTTTTGAGCTTCACAGTGTCCGCCATGCGAAGGCACGATATGTAACACGCCCTGAGAGCGTCGCGGTGGCGTTTTGTAAGTCTGCCATCAACAATGGGTCCGACTGTGTGCAGAATGTACTTGCACGGGAGATTATAGGCGGGGGTGAGTTTGGCAAGACCAGTCTTTTCCTTGCTGCCCTGACGCTGCATAAGCTCAAAGCACCTGAGACGCAGCTCTATACCGGCTCTTGAGTGGATCCTGTTGTCAATGCAGTTGTGAAGAGGTCGGAAGCAGCCGCACATACCTGAGTTTGCGGAGTTCACAATAGCGTCAACTCTCAACGTGGTTATATCGCCCTGCCAGATAAATACATGGTCACTCCGCATCGTTGCCGGAATGGTATTTACATCAACAATGCCTGAAAGAGCGATTTCCTCGCGTAAATATTCGTCCTGTATCTGCTGGAACTCTATACCTATCGGCAGAGGGTCGCGTATGTTCATGAGAGCGCGTAAAAGATCCTTCTGCCCCTGCTCGTCCGGCGGCATACCGAAAGCGCGGTACACAGGGTTTTCGGTAAGCAGTGTTCGTATGAGATAGATGCGCTTGTCATAATGTGTCATGGTGCCACTTCCTTGCTGTTATATAATTTGCCGTGTATACTCTGTAGTATAGCACGGATAATCAAAAAACGCAAGAGCAAAGCAAAAAATCACAGAATCGAACAAAAAATAGTAGACAGCTTCCAGACTGAAATCTCCGAAACTCAGTCCGATGTGCCGTGCTGCGGTTCCGGCAGGGGAGTAAAGCGCAATTAAAAGCTATGGAACCGCAAAAAACGCACGGTAAAACGCTAAAAAATCTGTAAGATTATATGCTCTGGGGTTTTGCGTAAAGGTTAATTGGGTGCGGCTCGTTATCCGGAATGAGTTAAGAATTTCGGAGCGGCATTTACATGATTTAACAGACAATTCCTGCGGCAATTTTTGCTCTAAAAATATCAAAAAAATGCTTGCAATTTAAAATCAGTTGTGGTATAATACAATCATACCGGGTGTGGCGAAGTTTGGTATCGCGCTTGACTGGGGGTCAAGAGGCCGTGGGTTCAAGTCCCGCCACTCGGACCAGAAAGTCTCTCGATTATGTGCATTTATGGCACTTTTCGAGAGATTTTGTTTTTTCTTTTTTTGCCTGACAAGCCGATAATATGTAAAAATCCGCGATTACTAAGCGCACATGGAGAGCGTCTTTGAAGCGATGTCCGAGCCATGTGAGCGCGG
>CAZKLU010000081.1:0-3971 GCA_964553775.1 uncultured Oscillospiraceae bacterium
TGAGACACTTTGTAACAGAATTGTGAACGCTGTTGAGAGACAGAGACAAACTGTTGACTGGATGAAAGACTACGGACGTTATATTCCGCTACCGTCTAACTATCTTTCCGGCAGACGTTGGGAAGATGAAATTTCTGTGAACACTGTTTCAGAGCCACCGAGTTATGAAGCGGGTACTGTCGAGGAATATAACGACCTTGTAAGGGCGTTGGAGCGGATGAACGGGACTATTTTTTCTGAAAAACCTGCCGATATTGTATAGAGAGAAGCCGCGAGGGAGGGTTCAGGCATGAAAAAAGCTGTTGTGTGTATGTTATCGGTTCTGTGTCTTGTGTCTGCGGGGTTCACGGACGTTGTTTCGGGCAGCTGGTACGAGAGTGCTGTGGTGGAAATGCACAATAAAGGGCTTGTTAACGGCTATCCGGATGGTACATTTCGACCAAGTGAGACGATTACAGCGGCTGAGTTCGTGTCGATTACGGCGCGGTGTTCCGGACTTGAATATGTAAGCTCCTCAGTCTCCGCTCATTGGGCTGGAGATGTCATGTCGGCGGCTCTCTCCGCTGGGTGGTACGACTGGGATGAGATACCGCCGGACAGTGACAGCTACGATTCTCCGATAACACGCGATGTGGCTGTAAAGATACTCATGCGTGCCATGTTTCCTGACGCTCACGGCGATTATCTGACAGAATCCGCGAAGATGTCAGATTTTGCTTCACTCAGCGGGAGATATTACGACACAGTTCTCGCGGCGTATTCTCTCGGAATCGTGAACGGTGACGAGAACGGACGCTTCAATCCACGCGGTTTTCTCACGAGGGCTGAAAGCTGCGCTATATTCTCCCGCGCACTCTCTCTGTCAGACACAGCGCGGTCTGAGACTGTCACGGAGCCTGTCTCTGTGTCGGGCGGTGTGTCAGAAAACGGCAAACTGCACGTTGAGGGTACAAGACTGTGTAATGAGCGCGGTGAGACTGTAGTCCTGCGTGGTATGAGCAGTCACGGTATGCAGTGGTACAGTGAGTTTACGAATAAATATTCGGTTGCGAAGTGCGCGGAGTTGGGCGCGAATGTGTTCCGTGTGGCTATGTACACCTGTGAGGGCGGGTATATCGACAACCCACACAGTATCGAAGCCGCTGTTATATCCGCTGTCGATAACGCTATTGAGTGCGATATGTACGTCATTATAGACTGGCACATATTGTCTGACGGCAACCCTCAGACGTACAAGTCCGAAGCTCTTGCGTTCTTTGAGCGTATGGCGTATCGTTACCGCGACAGTCCCGCTGTGCTGTATGAAGTCTGCAACGAACCGAACGGGAATGTGAGCTGGGACAGCGACATAAAGCCGTATGAGCGTGATTGTGTCTCCGTTATACGCAGGTATACTGACGCTGTGATACTCCTTGGGAGCGGCAGCTGGAGCCAGAATCTTAATGACGCTGTTCGCTCCCCTCTGGAGGGTGTGAACCTGATGTACACTCTGCACTTCTACGCCGGAACTCACGGTGATGAGCTGAGAAGCCGCGTAGATACCGCTCTGAATGCCGGTCTTGCTGTGTTCGTCTCCGAGTGGGGAATGAGCCGCTCCGATGGCGGTGGAGGGGTGTATGTTGACGCGGCTGAAACGTGGCTTGATTTTCTTGACGCGAGAAGTATAAGCTGGTGTAACTGGTCACTGTGTGACAAAAACGAAAGCTCCGCCGCTCTGAAATCGGGAGCGACCGCCACCTCATGGACAGAGAGTGACCTCAGTGAATCGGGGGCGTGGGTGTTTTCGAGAATGTAGTCTTAACCGCATACTCAATTTTTACAAAAAATTCTCTTAAAACCTCTTGTAAAATCATTTATGAGTGATATAATAAGCGTATAGGGAAACACAGATGGGAGGGTGAGCTGTGAACAGAAAGCTTAAGCGCGTGATGAAGTCCAATAACGGTCTTTATATGGCGGCACTTGTCGTTTTCGCTGTGCTGACGTTCGTGCTGGGTGAATATTCATGGCAGCTTGCCGCCGGTGAGGGCGTGTTTATTCTCACTCTCTTCATCTATACTCGAATCGCTTCAAGACACCGTGACGCTGACCTGCTCGCTTATATCGAGAATGTCACCTCGGATATCGATTCCGCCTCCCAGAACACTATGCAGTCGTTCCCTCTCCCGATGGTGATATTCACTGTCGATACTAACGAGATTCTGTACGCTAATGACGCTTTTATGTCAGCTACCGGTGAGACTGACCACCTCTTCTCTGTCAGTATCTCAGATGTTGTGCCAGACTTCAACGCACGCTGGCTTATGGACGGCAAAAACGAGTACCACGAGCTGATTACTCTCGGTGAACGCCGCTACAGAGTGTTCGGTACACTCGTTCGAGGGAGCGGTGATGTCGGTGTGAGTAACTTCATGGCTTCAACCTACTGGGTTGACGAGACGGATTTCGCTAAGATTCGTGACGAGTTCAACGACACCCGCGTTGTGTTCTCGATAATACTCTTCGATAACTATGAGGAGATAGTGAGCGGTATGTCCGAGAAGGAAAAATCCTCACTCATATCCGATATTGATGATAAAATCGCCGACTGGAGCGGTCACTGCGGGGGATATATCGTCAAAATCGAACGCGACAGGTACATCTTCATCTTCGAGGAACGCTATCTTGAAGGCTACCGTGAGAATAAATTCTCCGTGCTTGATTCTGTCCGCGAGATTGTGACAGCGAAGGGTATGCACCCTACAATCAGTATCGGAATCGGCAAGGATGGCAAAAATATTGCCGAAAATTACCAGTACGCTTCTCTCGGTCTTGAAATGTCTCTGTCACGCGGTGGTGACCAGGCTGTGATAAAAAATAAGTTCAGCTTCGAGTTTTTTGGCGGCAGAACGGCTCAGGGTGAGAAGCGAACTAAAGTCAAGTCGCGTGTTATGGCGGGTTCGCTTACGGAGATTATGCGCGATTCATCCAACGTGTTCGTTATGGGTCACAAACAGGCAGACCTTGACAGTGTGGGCAGCGCGGTTGGAGTGTGCTGTGCCGCGAGAGCTTTGAACCGCAAGGCACAGATAGTGATTGATTTGGATAACAACCTCTCCAAGCCGCTGATTGAACGTCTGGTAGAACTTCCGGAGTACAGGGACGCTTTTATATCGCCGCAGGACGCGATTCTCGCCGCCACGAGTACAACGCTGCTTGTTGTAGTCGATACGAACAGACCCGAACAGGTTGAATCACTGCCGCTTCTTGAATCGTGTAACCACGTTGCTGTGATAGACCACCACAGAAGAGCCGCAACGTACATCCAGAACGCGGCGTTGTCACTGCATGAACCGTATGCTTCGTCAGCGTCAGAGCTTGTGACTGAGCTTCTACAGTACATGGTTGACCAGAACGACATATTGAGATACGAAGCTGAAGCGTTGCTGTCCGGTATCATGCTCGACACAAAGAATTTTACGCTGAGAACAGGCGGGAGAACATTTGACGCGGCGGCGTTTCTGAGAAGAGCGGGTGCCGACACTACAGAAGTCAAAACGCTGTTGCAGTCCGACCTTCACACAGTAGTATCGCGGTACTCGATAATCGAGAGAGCGAGAATCTACAAGTCAGGTATAGCTATAGCCGCTCCGGAATCTGTTGACAGCAAAATAATAGCGGCACAGGCGGCTGATGAGCTGCTGAATGTGTCGGGTATACAGGCGAGTTTTGTTGTGTTCCCGATACAGGACGAGATTGATATTTCGGCGCGGAGTGTCGGAGAAGTGAATGTGCAGCTCATACTTGAAAAGCTCGGCGGCGGCGGTAATCAGGCTACAGCGGGTGCGCAGATTCGTGACAGGACGCAGAAGGAAGTCTGTGATACGCTTCTGAACGCGATTGACAGTTACTTAGAGGACAACGCCGAGGAATAAAAGCCGCTGTGGACGCTGAATAAAGCGTATTGAATAACGGGACGGCGAGAGACAGAT
>CAZKLU010000081.1:3981-7095 GCA_964553775.1 uncultured Oscillospiraceae bacterium
CTGAACGCGATTGACAGTTACTTAGAGGACAACGCCGGGGAATGAAAGCCGCGTCAGACGCTCATATAGAGCGCGTATTGAGACGGGACGGCGGGAGACAGATTACACACAGAAAGGAACAGTCACAATGAAGGTTGTACTCTTGAAGGACGTAAAAGACCACGGTAAGAAAGACCAGATAGTTGAAGTTTCTGACGGCTACGCGAGAAATTATCTTTTCCCGCGCAAAATGGCTGCTGCCGCGACTGCCGATATGCTCAACTCCATAAAGCACAAAGAAGCCGCGAAACAGCGTCAGATAGAATCCGAGAGAGCAAAGGCTAAGGAGACAGCCGAAGAGCTTGAAGGTGTCGTTGTGAAGATAACCGCGAGAGCCGGAGAGGGCGGAAAGCTCTTTGGTTCCGTGACAGCGAAGGAGATTTCAGACGCGCTTTCAAGTCAGCACGGCATCACGATAGAGAAGAACAGAATAGTTATATCTGACCCGATAAAAGCGTTTGGCAGCTACGAGATAAAGTGCAAGCTCGGACATGAAGTGTCGGGAAAGATAAACGTGCTTATAACGAGGGCGAAGTAAGCTATGGACGAGCTGCTCTCAAAACAGATTCCCCACAGCGTTACAGCGGAGCAGTCGGTACTTGGAGCTATGCTGATGGATTCGCGGTGCATACCGAATGTTGTGGGTTCTCTCACCGCTGAGGACTTCTACGTTGAGATAAACAGGACGATATACTCAACAATGTACTCGATGTTCAATTACTCGAAGATAATTGACCCTGTGACCGTGATTGAGAAGCTGAAGGTTGACGGAGTGTACACCGATGGTATGTCAGAGTACATCATCAAGCTCATGGAGATAACTCCAACCTCCGCGAACGTCATGGAGTATGTGTCGATTCTGAAGAGCAAGTCACTGTTGAGAAAACTCGCTGACGCGGGTGCGGAAATAAACGGCATGGCTATCTCAGGCGAGGGTGAAGCGCGTGATATACTTGACGCTGCCGAGCAGAGGATATACTCCATACGCAACGAACGCGACACATCGGGTCTGGAGCCTGTGTCGTCAATAATGGCTGATGTGTATCGCTCTCTTTCAGTAATATACAGACAGGGCGGCAGATTACCCGGACTTCCCACAGGACTGTATGACCTCGATGACGCGATAATGGGTCTTAACAAGTCTGATTTGATACTTGTAGCGTCACGACCCGGTATGGGAAAGACAAGTATCGCGCTCAATATAGCGATGAATGTCGCGAAATCGCAGAAAAAAGCGATAGTGTTCTTCTCTCTTGAGATGTCAAAGCAGCAACTTTGTCTCAAACTGCTGTCAGCCGAAAGCAACGTAGATAACCGCAAGCTGCAATTTGGAAACATCACGAGTGAAGAGTGGGTGAGAATCTCAGACGCGGCAATGAAAATCGGTGATGTGGATATACTCATAGACGATAATCCAATGCTCTCAGTGACCGATATGAACGCCGAGTGCAGAAGAGCTGGCAGTCTGGGGCTTGTTGTGATAGATTATCTCCAGCTCATGACATCAGGCACAGGCACTACAAGATTTAACGAGAACCGAACACAGGTTGTGTCTGAGATAAGCCGTATGCTGAAAATTATGGCGAAGGAGCTTGATGTTCCGATACTGTGTCTGTCTCAGCTCAGCCGCGCTAACGAGACAAGAGCGGACAAACGACCAATGCTGTCAGACCTGCGAGAATCAGGCTCCATAGAGCAGGACGCGGATATAGTGCTGGGTCTTTACCGTGATGATTATTATAACAAGGACACCGAGCGTCCAAACGTCGCGGAGTGTATAATATTGAAGAACCGTCGCGGAAGAACAGGCACTATTGAGCTTAAATGGATGCCGGAGTTCACCTCGTATGTGTCGATAGAGCGTGAATACGAGGGATAATGGCTTTACACAGTACCGCATATTATTTTGTATCCGGATGGTTGGCAAAAATGCCGCTCCCTCAGAGAAAATAATATTTGGCGGGTGTAAATTATGAATATCTTGCTGAAACAGATGCTTGATTTTTGTACAGAATATAATATGCTGCCGAAAGGCTCCCGCGTTCTTGTAGGAGTGTCGGGTGGCAGTGATTCAATGTGTCTTCTTGACGCGCTCACAAGAGTGAAAAGCGAAATCGGAATCAGCGTTTACGCCGCGCACTACAACCACCGTCTCAGGGGTGCGGAATCCGATGGAGACGAGAGCTTTGTCGCTGAATGGTGCGTAAATCATGATATACCCGTGTATATCGGCTCCGGAGATGTTGACGCTGAATCAAAACGCCACGGCAAAGGAATCGAGGAGACAGCGAGAGAAATGCGATACACATTTTTCAGGGAGCTTGCGTCTCAACACAGCTTTACAAGAATCGCAACCGCTCACAACGCTGACGATAATCTTGAAACACTGCTGTTCCGTATAGCGAGAGGCAGCGGTCTTAAAGGACTTTGCGGCATACCTCCCGTGCGTGGTGAGATAATACGTCCGCTTCTTACGGTTCCACGCGAGACGATAGAGAAATATAACGCTGAGAATAATATTCCGCACCGTGAGGATTCGACAAACGAGGGCAGTGAGTACGCCAGAAACAAGCTGCGACACTATGTTGTGCCTGTTCTGCGCGAAATAAACCCCAAAGTTTCGGAAGTATCGTCACAGACACTGCTGCTTTTGCGGCGTGACGAGCGGTATTTAAGCTCACTTGCTGAAGATTTTGTGAAGAACAGCTTCTCAGACGGCGGTGTGGAAATTGAAAAGCTGCTGAATCTCCCAATGCCGGTGCTGTCAAGAGTGCTGAGAATAATCTGCGGCAGTGTCACACCGAAGGAAGTTGAGGACATTATAGACCTCGCTGATAGCGCAAATCCTTCCGCGTCACTGTCACTGTCCGGTACGCGGGTGAGAAGGGAGTATGACAGACTTGTATTCGGGGAGCATAACACGGCAGAATTTTCTCCGCTGTGTCTGTCAGTGGGGAATGATGTTGAAATTTCCTCTCTCGGACTGCGTATAACCGTCTCGGCGGTAGACTGTGTTCGAGAGATTTACAAATCTTTAACCACTTTTTTATTCAAAAGTGCAAATATCTGTGGTAT
>CAZKLU010000082.1:0-4456 GCA_964553775.1 uncultured Oscillospiraceae bacterium
TTCCGTGTCACTTCTCCACCTCCTCAAGCATTTCCTCAAGGAACGCGGGGAGATAAAACGCGCCCTTGTGAAGTCTCGTTGTATAATAGCGTGTACGCAAATGCTGACTGTTCCAGCGTTTAGCGTCAAGGTCGTCTATAGGGTGGTACTTCTTGCTCGCGAATCCAAAGAGCCAGTACCCCGCCGCGTAGGTCGGAATGTGCGCCTGATAGACGCGGCATATAGGAAATGTACTCGCTATGCGCTTGTGGCTTCTCTGCATTGCCTCAGCGTCCTCGGAATAGAACGGGCTGCCCTGCTGGTTCACAAGTATGCCGTCATCCTTGAGAGCTTTATAGCAGTTGCCATAGAACTCGCGTGTAAAAAGCCCCTCGGATGGTCCAAACGGGTCGTTTGAATCTACAATGATGAGGTCATATTCCTCCTCATAGCCGCGTATGAATTTAAGACCGTTCTCGAAATATATGTGAACCCTCTCATCATCAAGGCGGACAGCGTTCGCGGGCAGGTACCGTCTGCAAGCGTCCGCGACTGCTTCGTCCATCTCGACGAGATCTATGCGTTCTATCTGCTCATAGCGCGTAAGCTCACGCACAACGCCGCCATCGCCTATGCCGATTACAAGAACCCGCGTGATGTTCGGATGCACAGCCATCGGCACATGGGTCATCATCTCGTCATATATGAACTCATCCCGCTCTGTCAGCATTATGTTGCCGTCAAGAGCCAGAACGCGCCCGAACTCCGGCGTGTCGAATATGTCTATGCGCTGGAACGCGCTCTGCCGCGAGTATAGCTGCCTGTCAACGCGCAGACTCAGCTTAACATCCGGAGTATGATGCTCCGAAAACCAGAATTCCATATCCCTGTCCCCCTTATAGCTAAAGATTATACCTCGTTTTCCAGCACATTTGACGCGACTTTTTTCTCCTCTCCAAGCTCCTCGAAAAACATATCGTATTCTTCGACAAACCGAAAGCCGCATTTTTCAATGGTTCGCTCTGATGCCGTGTTGCCAATGAAGTAATCAGCCCATACGGTATCGTACATTGTGAGAAGATACTTATCGAGCGTCGCAAGCGTTTCAGCGGCGTAACCATTTCTTTGATAGTCCTCGCCGATTAGAAAGGCTATCTCCGCGTTATTGCTGTACCTGTATTTTTCCAAGTCCGTCTTATACCGGTAAATATTGTAATATCCGATACACATATCTTCAAGAAGTATCGCTAAACAGGATTTCTTATCAGTGTGGGTGCGCCAGAATCGTTCAAACTCATACGCTGTTGTAATCGCCTTAAATCCGGCGGGTTCCGTGACGGCGGGATTTTGGAGTATCCTGTAAAGCGCGGGTTTGTCGCGCTCATCGAGGAGCCTGAACGTGAGCCTTTTGGAACGCGGCGGATCGCTGAAATCTATATCTGTCATTTTATTACATTCAGCCTCTCTATATTCGGATCCTCCGGGCCGGTCATGCTGCACCCTTTACGTTTCGCGTAATCTATATAGTGAAGAATATCGCCTGTTATACGCTCACCCGGCGCGAGAATCGGTATACCGGGAGGATAGCACATGACGAACTCGCTGCAAACTCTGCCCTCTGTGTCCTCGATCGGGAGCGAAATTTTATCGGCGTAGAAAGCCTCCTGGGGGCTTGCCACGACATCAGGGCTGAAATATTCCTGATTCAGCATACCTGTCGGGTCACGCTGGTAGCGTCTGCGGATCTCAGCGAGCGCGGAGACAAGACGCTCAACCTCCTGGATCCGGTCACCTATGGAAAGATACGCTAAAATGTTGCCTATATCACCAAATTCTATCTGTATATCGTACTCGTCTCGGAGTATGTCATATACTTCTATCCCCGCAAGTCCGATGTCGAGCGTGTGAATACTGAGCTTTGTGGGGTCAAAGTCGAAAACGGCGTTGTTATCTATAATCTCCCTGCCGAAAGCGTAGTAGCCGCCGATGTTGTTTATCTCAATACGCGAGTAATCGGCTATATCGCGCACCTGACGGAAAATCTCCGCGCCGCGAAGGGCGAGATTCTTGCGCGATATATCGAGACTTGACATCAGAAGGTAGCTGCCGGATGTTGTCTGCGTGAGGTTAATAATCTGACGAATATAACCCTCCTGTATGGCGGGACCGGACAAAAGGAAGCTTGACTGCGTGAGACTGCCGCCGCTCTTGTGCATTGAGACAGATGACATATCCGCACCCGCCTCCATAGCGGAAACCGGAAGATCTTCTCCGAAATAGAAGTGTGTTCCGTGCGCCTCATCGACAAGGCAGTACATATTCGCGTCATGCGCCATTTTAACTATCTCGCGGAGATCTGAGCATATACCGTAATATGTCGGATTATTCGCGAGTACCGCAACGGCGTTCGGGTGGTTTTTTATCGCCTCCGCAACATTCTCGCGTGTCATGCCAAGCGATATACCGAGACGCTGATTGACTTCAGGGTTGACGTATACCGGAATAGCGCCGCACAGAACGAGGGCGTTAATTACGCTGCGGTGAACGTTGCGTGGCAGAATAATCTCATCGCCGCGTTTACAGACGGTGAGAACCATGCTCTGAACCGCGCTTGTCGTTCCTCCGACCATTAAGAACGCGTGAGCGGCACCGAAAGCGTCGGCGGCAAGCTCCTCCGCCTCGCGTATAACTGAAATCGGGTGACACAGGTTGTCAAGCGGTTTCATGCTGTTCACATCCACGCCAACGCACTGCTGCCCTAAAAACGCTGTAAGCTCCGGATTGCCGCGACCGCGCTTGTGTCCGGGAACATCGAACGGCACGACACGCATCTGCCGGAACCGTTCAAGAGCTTCGTAAATTGGCATTCTCCTTTGGTCGAGCGACATCTTTCTCTTCATCCTGCCCACCCCCACAAAGATTAAGCGATACAACAAAAGGCGCAAGTGAGAATCCTTTCACCCGCGTCGCGGTTGAGACATTTTTTTGTTTGCTATAGCAGCACAGCGGAAATTGAGCTTATACTCAAATCCGATAAGATTTTCAAGTCAGCGGCTTCGCTGGAATTTTTGAAGTCTCCCGCGAATAATAATTCCCGAAACGTATTTTTTCGTCAACTAAGCCGCTGAAAAACGCTTTACTGTAAAATCCGAAAGAGCTTACAGATCTCACCATATATTGACCGGTTTATATTTACGGCGAACCATGTATGGCATGGGGATTTTTGTTTCTTTTAGGGTCTATTCTATCACGATATGCGCTGATTGTCAAGAGCGGTATTTTTAAGCGTGACAAAAATCAATTTTATGTCAGTCTCTCGATGTTTCGAGTACCGCCTGATAGATTCTTGAATTGCCCTTGGAATTGTCACGGATCATACGACCGCCCTGTTTCTAAGCGCGATTCTCTATATATCCGCTGCTGGCATAACTGAAAAATCCCCTGACGGATACATCGCCCGTCAGGGGTAAGTTTATCATGGTTCAGCCGGTACAGCATTTTCTTCCGTAACGATCCCTGCAGCCGCCGGAACACCTTCCCCGGCATAGGATGTGTCATATTCGGAGCCGTCCGTAATTCCGATGTGGTAATCGACCTCCGTAATTTCACATTCAAGCAGCTCGTCACCGTAATATAGCTTCAGCTTTGGCTCCTTTTCCCCATTATAAGTCGCGAGTGCAAGCGTATTCCCTCCGCCCTCGTCCGTACCGGAAAACTCAATCTTTAATACCGGGTCAAAAAGTCCCCTCTGTACACTGAAGGAGCATGAGTGACGCTCTGTAAGCTGCGGAATGTAAATAAGGTACCGTATTCTCAGACCGTCCTCCGTTTCGCTCTTATTCATAAGAGCGTAGGCTTTGTCATATTCGCCGCCGACATCATCAAGCCACTTCTCGATTTCCCCGTTATTAACGTCGTTGAGATATGTGTCAACGGTAAATGTTGTCAGGCTGCAGCTTCCCCCCGATGTGATGGTTGAGAAGCCTCTGAACGACAAAACCATTATAATAACCGGAACAATAACAATCACGCAGAGAACTATGATTAGTGTTCTGTCCTTTGGTTTTACAGGCGGGGTATAGTCCGTCTGAACTTCGGGCAGATGGGTTCCGCAATAAGGGCAGAGCTTCCACGAATCGTCAACAGCCGCGCCGCAGTTTGGGCAGCTGGGGCGGAGCTTCGCGCCGCAGTTCGGACACACAGTAAACTCTTCTTTAACTGGGGATGAGCATTTCGGACACTTCATATTTGAGTATTTCCCGCGTACAAGAAGATAGATTATAAAGCCGATTAAACCGGGTACAAACAGGGATACTATCGTCCAAAGCAGAGCGTCCATACCGCGTTTTTTCGCGTCCGTCCACACATAAACTCCGATTGCGACGGCTGCCGCAACGCATAGGGCGAGAAATAGAAATATCACAAGTGTTGTTCCCATATTAAAGCACCTCCTTTTTTGTGAACACCACGGCAATCA
>CAZKLU010000082.1:4556-7058 GCA_964553775.1 uncultured Oscillospiraceae bacterium
CAAGTGTTGTTCCCATATTAAAGCACCTCCTTTTTTGTGAACACCACGGCAATCACTCCGCAGCCTGTGGCTGTAACAATAACATAAATCAAACTCATCACGGTAAGGATCGGATAGAAGGGGGCAGCGAAGATCCCGACAAGCAAAACGGCTGTCTGTATCAGTATAACCGCAGCGGCGATGAGAAGAGCCTGCAATCGGAGTTTTTTCTCCTCCGCTTTTTGTAAAAGTATTCTCTCATTAAGCGCGGGGGGAGTATTCTCTTCAAAATTATAGATTTGCTTCATGTTCGAGTACCTCTTTCAACAGTTTTCTTGCCTTGCTGAGACGCGACTTAACGGTTCCCTCCGGTATACCGAGAGCCTGTGATACGGCGGATATATTCATATCCTGAAAATAGAACAGTATAACGGTAATTCTCAATTTTTCCGGCAATCCGTCTATAGCCGCGTGAATTTCCGCGTAATCCTCTTTTTCCCGCGCCGGAATGTTCGAGAGAATATTATCCCGCTGCCCGTCTGTACGAAATTGCAGGAAAGGACTTCTGGCAATTCTTCTCAGGGTATTGCGGTAAATGTTCACGCATATTTTCGCCGCCCACGGCTCAAAGGGCAGTGACGGGTCGTACCGATGAAAATTATTCAGGATCCTCAGCCATGTGTCCTGATATAAATCATCCGCTTCAAATGAATTGCCGCAGAGCTTCAGGCACAGACCGTACAGCCGTTTTCCGTACTGCCTTATGTATTTATCGATCAACTCGTCACCTCCCGTCACTTATATATACAATCGTGTGCTTCGTTTGGTTCGCCGCTTCTGAAAAATATATAACAAATGACAGCGGTAATTGACGTTTGCTGTTAAACCTTATAGCCTTTTCAGTATCTTACAGCGTGGTTCGCGGGCAGCCATTCACGAAAACAGGCTGAAAAAATTCCACCGGTCATAAAACCGATGGAATTTATATCCATTTTGCTGTTAAATCACACGCGCATCAGCACAGCTTCGCGCCTGGTGCCATATCATCGCCGACAATCACGAGCTTCAGCTCCTCAACGCCGTCAACCTGTCTTGCCGCCGAGAGCAGCATACCGTTTGATTCAAGTCCCATCATCTTCTTTGGCGGCAAATTCACGATAGCGACAACGTGCTTGCCTATAAGCTCTTCGGGCTTATAGTACATCGCTATACCGGAAAGTATCTGTCTGGGCGTGTCTGTACCGTCGTTGAGAGTGAACTTCAAAAGCTTCTTGCTCTTCTTTATGTGTTCACAGCCCGTTACCTCGCATACGCGCATATCGCACCTTGAAAATTCAGCGAACCGAACCTCCGGAAGCGGCGGCTGGATAACAACCTCCGGTTCATTCCGCAGCTCTTTGGGGAGCAGTGCCTCAAGCTCTTTAAGTTCCTTTTCCGCGTCTATTCTTGGGAAGATTATATCGCCCTTTGTCACAGTAACATTTGCCGGAAGCTTTCCGAAGCTGCCAACGCTGTCCCAGCCCGTAAGCTCTCCCGCGCCGATCTGCGCGAATATCTTCTCGCACGAGTCGGGTATAAACGGTTTCAGCAGTATAGCGCATACCCTTATTGTCTCAAGAAGATTGTACAGCACTCTTGCCAGTCTCTCGCGGTTCTCCTCATCCTTCGCCAGCTTCCAAGGCTCCGTCTCGTCAATATACTTGTTGGCTCTCGCGATAACCTTGAATATCTCGCTAAGCGCGTTCTGGAAGGCGTATGCGTCCATCTCCTTCTGGTACACGTCCTTGAGATCCTTCACGAGCTTTATATACTCGCTGTCGGATGTTTCTCTGCCGTTATACTGCTCCGGAAGTGTTCCGTCAAAGTATCTCACAACCATCGCTACGGAACGGCTCACAAGATTGCCGAGAGAGTTTGCGAGGTCACTGTTTATCCTGTTTATAAGTGAAGCGTTTGAGAAGTTGCCGTCACTGCCGAACGGGAATTCACGCAAGAGGAAGAATCTCAGCGCGTCAACACCGTAACGCTCCGCCAGCAGATACGGGTCAACGACGTTGCCGATGCTCTTGCTCATCTTGCCGCCGTCCAGCAAAAGCCAGCCGTGACCGTATACCTTTCTCGGAAGCTGAAGCCCCAGACTCATCAGCATGGCGGGCCAGACTATCGAGTGGAACCTCACTATCTCCTTGCCTACGAAGTGAACATCGGCAGGCCAGTATTTGTCAAGGTCGTTATATTTATCATTCTGGTACCCCAGTGCCGTCATGTAGTTGAAAAGCGCGTCAACCCATACATACACGACGTGTCCGGGGTCGAAGTCAACGGGTATTCCCCATGTGAAGCTCGTGCGGCTCACGCAGAGATCCTCAAGTCCGGGATTTATGAAGTTGTTTATCATCTCGTTTACACGGGAGCGAGGCTCAAGGAAATCTGTCTTTTCAAGCAGATCCTTTATCCTGCTCTCGTACTTTGAGAGACGGAAAAAGTACGCCTCCTCCTCCGCGTCCTGAACTTCGCCGCCGC
>CAZKLU010000083.1:0-6613 GCA_964553775.1 uncultured Oscillospiraceae bacterium
ATGGTCTTGAAGTCTATGTCTGGCAGATGTCCGAAACAAACTATCGCTTCGGGCTTCTGGAGGGACCTGACCATGAGAGAACACTTGAAGAGCTTATGTCACTGCAGGGCGCGACAGCGGAGGAAATGTCTCTGATTCTGTCAACATACGATATTAACGACGGGGACATCATCGTTGTGCCTTGGGGCAATCCAATCTCCAGCTATATTGTCACGGATGAGACAATGCAAGACCCCGAATACGTCAGCAATATTCGCGTTATGCTTGGACTTGACAGCGTTCCGGCGGGTTCAGCTGAGGATATAGATACGCAAGCACCGGAGCCGGATGAGACAGTACCCGCAGCCACAGAAACTGACATCATGACCGCTGACGGCGCGTACTCAGAGTTTATCAATAACGCAATCATGGAGCATAACAAATCAGGCTTTCAGGATTACGATGCAGCCTGTACTAGCTTTATAGAGCTGTCGGAGTCTTCCAGCACACCCTCAGTTGGCGGCAATACACATCAAATCACATACTATGGCTGGGCGTTGTATGAGGAATTTAAGGTGACAGACAGCGGTCTGGAGGAAGTGAGCGGCAGTCACGTTCCAGTCGCGATTTCTTGCACACTGGACGACAGCGGCTTCACGCTGACGGAGTATTGGGAACCGCGTGACGGTGATTATAACGAAGCTGATATACGTTCAAAATTCCCGTCTGATGTTGTGGAGGACGCTCTTGACAGTCAGAAGTTCATCCTCCGGCAGATACAGGAGTGCTACGCTTCGGCTGTCACTGCCACAGGACTTGATACAGACAGCGTGATTGGTAAGCTACTCGGAACATTTGATGTCAGTCAATCAGCGTCTTCAAATCCGAACGATTATATTGACAACAACCCCATCGAGTATCGTGAACTGACATATTATGGACGTTACACGCTTGAATACTGCTTCGCCCGCTTTGAAAACGGCGGTGAGACAGGGCTTAGAGGACAAATCATGGCGTGTGCGTGTGAGGATATATCGCTCGGTTGGGGCGAGGGTCTTCTGCTTGAGTTCAATCTGCCGTCCGACGGGATACTCACCGGTCAGATGTGGTACAGCGCGTTCAAATATAACGCTCTGAGCCTGTTGGAGCAGTATGACAGGACAGAAATATCGGAGCTTTACCCCGCGTCATATGTTCTGCTCAGTATGCTTGGAAAGATTTAGGCACAGGTTCACGACTTTGCCGCGTGGTGTTCTGAATAAGGAATCAGGGGGAGCCGAAAGGCTCCCCTTAACAATAAGAGAGATTATCCGGCTGTAGTGTATTTCTGCTTGACCTGATCTATTTTCTGCTGCGGAACAGTCTCAGTGGGGTACCAGCCCTTTGCGGACATCGCCTTATAAATGTTGTCCTGCATACAGAGGGAATCATTCAGGGCTGTTTTGAAGGTCTGATTGACTTTCTCGGTGTTTGATTCTATTGCTCCGTGCATATACAGGTCACAAACACCCTTTGTTGTCAGGAGAATATTCTCCATGATGTTCTTGTCGTCCATTGTGAGTTCCTCCTTAAACAAGACTGTAGAACGCGCCAAATATGCGGCGGTTCTTGTCAACAAGCTGCTGTGCCTCAGCTTTGAGTTTGGCATCCTTCAGCGTGTTCACGGCGTTCTGACACTGCGTAGATAAAAACATCGCGTGTCCAAGAGCGTCTTCGACATAGAGCAGTTCTTTTTCACTCATAGTTTATCACCTCAATAGATAGTCTGCTCTTTCCTTTGAGAAATATGCGTTCATAAAGGAATTTTTTGCGCGGGTTCCTCATCCGGTTTAATATTGTCTGTCCAGCCGCGAAAATGTTAAACCGCGAAGATACGCTCACTAAGCTCTGAGGATAATAAACATACAGTCTCAATCGTAACACGCGAGGGAAAATTTCAGAAGTCTTTACGCTATCCCCCGCTCCATATCTGATTTTTCCGCCCGATTTCCGCCCGAATTGTCGTTTTGCCTGTTTTTCAGTCTCAAATTGACGCTTTTTTCTACTTTTCTTTTCACAATTCCACTTGCGTTTATTTTGTCACTGTGGTATTATTTTATTGTGACAATTTATTTTTATGCTGCCGCTTTATCTTTCAGTGTCGGAGTGCTTGTTTCGATTATTTTTCCAATGTCAGCGGATAAACGCGGTCAGAGAGAGGTTTTATTATGGTAAATATTGCTATACTCGGATTCGGAACGGTTGGTTCCGGCACGGCTGAGGTTATTTCTGAAAATTCAGTGAGCATTGCTAAAAATGCCGCTGAGGAAATATGTGTCAAGCGCATAGTAGATGTGCGTGACTTTCCTGACAGTCCGTTCGGTAATCTTGTTACTCACGACTTCTCTGAGGTGGAAAACGACCCTGATATAAAAGTTGTCGTTGAGACTATAGGCGGCGTAAAGGTTGCCTACGACTTTACAAAGCGGTGTCTTTTAGCGGGAAAGAGTGTTGTAACGTCAAACAAGGAGCTTGTAGCGACTAAAGGTTATGAGCTTCTGGCGATTGCCAAGGAGAGGAACGTCAACTATCTTTTTGAAGCGAGTGTTGGCGGCGGCATACCGATTATTACTCCTATAACACAGTGTCTGACAGCTAATGAGCTTGATGAAGTCTACGGCATTATGAATGGAACCACGAACTATATTCTGACACGAATGCTTCAGGACAGCGCGGAATTTAACGACGCGTTGAAGGAAGCTCAGAGAATGGGGTGCGCTGAAGCGGACGCTACGGCTGATATTGAGGGCTTTGACGCGGCACGGAAGATTTGTATTCTTGCTGACCTCGCGTTCGGAAAAAACGTGAATCCTGATGAGATAAGCATTGACGGCATAACTAAGGTGACACCCGCTGATATGGAGTACGCGAGACGGCTTGGCTACAAGGTGAAGCTTTTAGGCAGAGCGTACAGGCTTGATTCTGAGCATATTACCGCATACGTTGCGCCGCATCTTATCAGCAAGACAAGTCTCCTTTCAAATGTTGACGGCGTTATGAACGGCATAGTTGTACACGGCAACGCTCTTGGAGAGTGTATGTTCTATGGCGCGGGTGCGGGTAAAAGACCGACAGCGAGCGCGGTAGTAGCCGATGTTATTGACGCTGTTAAGCACCTGAAAGCCCGTAAGTATATCGGCTGGGATGAAAGCGGAGACGGGTATGTTATCAGCGCGGACGATGTTCGCATGAGATGGTACGTCAGGACAGGCTCTGACCTTGAAGCTATAGGCAAAGCGTTCGGTCGGATTCGTCTCATAAGCTATCCGGGCAGCTATCCCGGCGCGGGTCCCGATGAGTACGCTTTCGCTACAGAGCCTATGACGAAGCGGGAGCTTCTTGAAACGCTCAACGGTATGGAAATACGCTCCATGTTCAGAATACTTGACTGAGCATATAATAATTTGTAAAATATTTTTTAGATGTCAGCGGACATCGGTTTGGAGGAGACCATCAAATGGCACTTATTGTGCAGAAATTTGGCGGCAGCTCGGTCGCGAATCCTGAGAGAATGCGGAGAGTTGCCGGGATAATCGCTGAGACGTACCGTGCGGGGAACGATGTTATAGTGGTTCTCTCGGCTCAGGGCAAGACCACGGATAATCTCATAGCGGCGGCTCAGGAGTATAGTTCAAGTCCGTCAAAGCGTGAGATGGATATGCTGCTGTCTACCGGAGAGCAACAATCTGTAGCGTTATGCGCTATGACGCTTGAGAGCATGGGCATACCGGCTATATCTCTCACGGGCTGGCAGGTGGAGTTCAAGACGAACTCTACACATTCTAACGCTTCTATTAAGAGTGTAGGTTCTGAACGTATTCGCAAGGAGCTTGACGCGAAGCGTGTCGTTCTCGTGACGGGATTTCAGGGCATAGACAGGTACGATGACATAACGACACTTGGACGCGGCGGTTCGGACACATCAGCGGTGGCTATTGCGGCTTCCATGAGGGCTGATGTGTGCCAGATTTACACGGACGTTGACGGCGTATACACGGCAGACCCTAACAAGGTACACGGCGCGAAGAAGCTTCAGGAGATAACATTTGACGAGATGTTGGAGCTTGCGTCCATGGGTGCCAAGGTACTGCACAACCGCTCGGTTGAGATGGCAAAACGGTATAATGTGGAGCTTGAGGTTCTGTCAAGCTTTGAGAAGGTTTCAGGAACAAAGGTCAGGGGGTACAAGAAATTGGAACAGGCAGAAGTAAGCGGAGTAGCTAAAGATTCTAACGTGGCTCGTATAACACTGGTTCGCATAGAGGACGTACCGGGTGTCGCGTTCAAGATTTTCAGAATACTTGCCAATGAGAAGATAAATGTCGATATTATTTTGCAGTCTCTCGGTCGTGACGGCACTCAGGACGTGACATTTACGGTTGCGAGAGCGGACGCTGAGACTGCTAAAGCCGCGCTTGAGGAACACGAGCAGGAGCTTCGCTACACATCTCTCGATATGGACACTCATGTCGCTAAAATCAGTATCGTGGGAGCGGGTATGCTCATGACAAGCGGCATAGCGGTCAAGATGTTTGACGCTCTCGCGAGAAAGAAGATAAACATCAACATGATTTCTACAAGCGAGATAAAAGTCTCTGTTCTTGTTGATGAGGACGACGCGGACAGAGCTGTTCAGGCGATACACGATAAGTTCTTTGGCGACTGAGTCTCTAATCCAAATCGGAGCTTTCCGGTTTGGATTTTGTTTTATCCTCTCCCCTGTAGCTTCTTTTGTTCGGCGATTTTCTGACAAATGTAAAAATATTGTTAAAAGTATTACATTTTGATGATTACAGGGTGCTGCAGAACATAATCATGCCGCTCACGCTTGACAGAAGGAAGCCTGACGGCGAATATCTTGACGATATAGTGAGCTTTCTCGGTCTGAAAGACAAATTGCGCCGTTATCCTGACGAGCTTTCCGGCGGTGAACAGCAGAGAGCGGCTATAGCGCGTTCCGTTATCGCGAAACCGGAGCTTATTTTTGCCGATGAGCCGACAGGGAACCTTGACAGAAGGACGGGTATGGAGACTATGGAGCTTCTGCGTGAGAGCGCGTCACGTTGCGGCGGTACGCTTGTGGTTGTTACTCACGACCCTGATGTTGCGGCGATGGCTGACGCTGTGATTCATCTTGATGATGGTCAGGTTCAGAAGTGAGTTTCCCGACACAAAAACGGAGACTTCCAAGTCTCCGTTCGTGTTATAATTTCCACTCTGTGTGAAAAAAATTTTTTCGTAAGGTATTAACTTTTTCTCGTAACTGCCGATATATCATGTAGAGATGATTCTGACTTTTTTCCGGCACTGAACTCTGCCGGTTTTGAATATTTACTCCCCCGCTATCGCGTTCTCGAACGCCGTTTTTACATCGGCTCTTCCGTCACACACTATCAGTACCGCGTAGCTGCCGTTTGCGAATGTCAGTCCGCTGTCCGCACGTTTCTTCTGCTCCGGCTCGTAGAACCCGTACATATCCGAGCGGCTTTTTATGTGCGCTTCGAGTGACTTCAACGCTTCTTCCGTGTCCTCACTGTTCTTTACGCGCACAACCGCTATCTCATCCGCAAGCCCCTCCGCCGAGTACGCGAGAAAGTAGCTGTCAACCTTGTCGTATTCAAAGTCACTGAGGTACGCAAAAAGCTCCTCCGCGTTCTCCGCGTTGCTGTTCACTGTCAGCATTTCAGGCAGACTTTCATCCGCTTCAAGCATTGTCTTGCTGAGTGTGTACATATCGACTTTTTCCTGTGTCTCAGTATTCCCGCATGCTGTTATCACAAGACAGAGCGCGAGTGTAAAAACTGTGAGCGTTCCGTTCAAGCTCAGGCGGCGTGAAGTTACCATCCGTACACATCTCCCTCGTAATCACCGTCACCTGTGCCTGATATATCACCGAATGCCTTGTCTATCGCTTCGCTTATCTTCTCGTTTTCCTCGTCCGTAAGCTCCGAAACTTCGATGTCTCTGTAATCCTCCACGCTCACTGTGAAAAGATACCCCCCGTCTATCGGTACAAACGACGCGGTGCCGAGATATACTCCGTCATAGTCGCTGATGTTCCACATCGTCTCCTGTACATCGTCTATCATCTGGTCGATTATCCGCGCGTCGTTCTCTGTGAGGTCAGATCCGAACTTTACAGACACAATGCCGCTTTTTTCGTCTATCGCGGTGCGTATGAACGAGGGTATATCATACATATCGACATCTTCAAGCGCGGTTATGTACGACATATTGTACTTCAAGCCGTTCGCGTCAGGAAAGAAATCCGTATCCCACGTTCTATCGCCAATATTTGACAGCATAGCGTCTGAGAGGTTGAAATAAACATATCCTCCCCTTCCCGCGTCCGAGTATACATCTGTGTGGTACCATTCGCCGTCAAGCTGTACAAGGTCCCATGAGTGGTACAACTCCGTGTTGTGAACCACCATGCACGGAATCTCCATCATCTGCATAAAGAGCCTGAATGTTGTCGCGTAACCGACACACACAGCGTTGTGGTACTTGAGTACGCCGTAAGGATTGTCGCAGTCCGCAGTTGTGGACGGTATCACGGTGAGAAGTGATGTGTTGCCCTGAAGATTGTGTGTCA
>CAZKLU010000084.1:0-6568 GCA_964553775.1 uncultured Oscillospiraceae bacterium
CACGACATAATCGAGGGCGCGTATCTGCGCTGCGCGTTCGTGAGCGACATAGAGTTTACCGATAGCTGCCCCGGTAAAATAACATCATATTATACAAGACTCGAACGCTGGACACGCGGTGACTGGCAAAACATACGCTGGCTTGCCGGACGGCTCAAACGCTCAGACGGCGCGTATGTTCCGAACAGAATCGGCACACTCAATAAATGGAAGCTTCTGGATAACCTGCGAAGAAGTCTTGTTCCGGTATTTGTGTTTGCCGCTGTAATATTGGGGCTGATACTTCCGGCGCGTATGTTTTTATACGCCGGTCTTTACGCAGTAACCGCGCTAATAAGCCCGATCCTCATAACCTGCGGCGAGATGTTCTTCATTCATGACGGCGCGGCGAGAGTACGCTACAAATCTCCCGCGTTCAATGTTCTCGCCGCCGGAATCCTCAGAAATGCCGTTATGCTTATGCTTCTTCCGGTTACGGCATGGACGGAGCTTAAAGCCATGGTTACGGCTATATACCGCATGACTGTGAGCCGCAGAAACCTTTTGCAGTGGGTGACATCGGCGCAGTCGGATGGGCAGTCGTTCACTCTCGGCGGGTACTATAGATTTCTCGGTGCGTGTCCGATTTCGGGGCTTGCTGTTTCCATACTCACGCCATTTGCTCCGGCTATAGCTGTCGGTATTGTGTGGTTTTTTACTCCGGCTTTCGCGCTCGCGATGAGCCGTGACAGAAGCTGTCAAGCCAATGTCAGTGAAACGGACAGAGGCTATCTCAAATCGTGCGCTGAAGATATATGGGGCTTCTTCCGCGACAATCTGAACGCGGACACTAACTTTCTTATTCCCGACAATGTGCAGCCGGAGCCTCGCCGTGAGACGGCGCACAGAACATCTCCAACCAACATCGGACTTGAGATACTCGCGTGTCTTGCCGCGTCAGACCTCGGCATTATCGGTGAGGATACGGCGGCGGAGATCATCTCCAACGCTCTTGACAGCGTTGAAAAGCTTGAAAAGTGGAACGGTCATCTGTTCAACTGGTATGATACTATAACGCTGCGTCCGCTTGAACCGCGCTATGTCTCAACAGTTGACAGCGGAAACCTCATCGGTGCGCTGATAGCCGCAAAGGAATGTTTCAAGGAGCGCGGAGTCCATGATTTGACGAAACGCTGTGAACGGATAATAGAGAGTACAGATTTTTCACTTCTCTATGACAAAAAGCGCGGTCTGTTCCACATAGGGTACGACCTCAAAAGCGGCGCGTTGTCTGATGGGTGTTACGACCTGTTGGAGAGTGAGGCGCGTCAGACAAGCTATATAGCGACAGCGCTCGGTCAGGTTCCGCGAAAGCACTGGCGAAAGCTCAGCCGCGCACTTGTTACGCAGGATAACTATATCGGCTGTGTGTCGTGGACAGGAACGATGTTCGAGTACCTCATGCCGAATCTGCTGCTGCCGTGTCCTGAAAGCTCTCTTCTATATGAAAGCACAATGTTCGCGCTTCATGTTCAGAAGAAACGCGCAAGATCGGAGCGTATACCGTGGGGAATATCCGAGAGCGCGTATTACGCCTTTGACCCCGGTCTTAGCTATCGTTACAAAGCTCACGGAGCGCAGAAGCTTGCCTTAATGCGCGGAATGGATATTGAGAGCGTAGTATCGCCGTACTCAACATTTCTCGCTCTGCCGTTCGATACTAAGGGCGCGGCTAAGAACCTGAGAAGGCTGGAGAAATATGGCATGACAGGGCGTTACGGACACTACGAAGCACTTGACTTTACCCCTTCGCGTGTAGGGGCGGGCAGATGCGAGCCGGTGAGAACATTCATGGCACATCACCTTGGAATGAGTATAACAGCTATCGCGAACACTCTGTGCGGCAATATCTTTCCACGGAGGTTCATGTCAGATGCCAGGATGAGGGCATACTCAGAGCTTCTGGAAGAGCGTCTTCCGACAGGTGCTGTAACACTCAGAAACGTGCCGCGCAGCATACCCGAAAAGCCTATGCGTCACGAGAGCTTCGGGTTCTGTGAGCGTTTTGACAAGATAGATGTTCTGAATCCCCACGCCATGCCGTTATCAAACGGTACGTTCACTCTCATAGCCACTGAAAGCGGCAGGACGCGGAGCCTTGCACGCGGAATTGAGATGGTGAGAGAGCTTTACTTTTATGTCAAGGCACGGGACACCATTTTCCCGATAACAGCGGAACCGGAGTATCGCCGTGATGTCGCGTATTCGGCGGAGCTTAACGATGTGTCATGTATCTACAGGGCAAAACGCGGCGATATAACTGCCGAGCTGTCACTCTCAGTACCGGACGGTGACAACGGAACGGCGGCAAGGGTTACGGTGACAGGGTTAGCGGACGGAGAGAGTGCGGAGCTTCTCTGCACATTTGTGCCTGTTATTGCCAATTCCGGCGAGTACAATGCTCATCCGGCGTTTTCAAGGCTGTCGCTTGAATGTGAAAGACTGAATGATACGCTTATAATTAAGCGTCGCGCCGAGACACCGGTGTATCTTGCGGCAGCCTCTGATAAAAGCGCGGGATTCATAACTGAACGTGGTCGCGGGGATCCGGTCGGCGAGGGTCGGTTAGTTGGGGCAAGTCCTGACATCTCAATCTGCGTAACAGCCCCTGTCGTATCAAAAGGCGGCGTGTGTGACGCGGTATTCGCGATTTCCGCAGCGTCATCGCCGGACGAGTGCGAGACTTCCGCAAAACGTATTCTTGAACGCGGCGAAAGCAAATCAATCAGCCGTGTCACTGCCGCCGCGCTTATGTTGGGGCTTGACTCGTCAAACGCCGCCGAAGCGTTCTCATACTGTACGAAGCTGCTGTTTTCAGCGACGGTCAAAACATCAGGTGTGGCGGCGCCGCGAGAAAAGCTCTGGAAATTCGGCATCTCCGGCGATGTTCCGATAATCGCGGCGAAACTTCGCGGCGGAGACGATATAGATGCCGCTGGAAGGCTCCTGCGCCGTCACGCGCTCCTGTATGAAAACGGGGTTCAGTGCGACCTTGCGCTTTTAATAACCGATGTCGGCGAATATATAAGCGTCCAACGCGAAGGACTGCTCACTGCAGCACGAAAGTATCATCTTGAGGAACGCGGAAATGTGTTCATCATTGACGCGAACGATGAGGACGCTGAAGCTGTTCTGTCTGCGGCGCGTATATGCTATGACCTCGGCAGTCCGTACACCCCGCCGGAAAGAAGCTGCGTAATGCCTTCAGAACGGCGCGGGTGCGTATACAAGGACGGTAAGCTCTCATACAGGACTGACACCGATGGAGTATTCCGGTGCGCCATGGCGGGTTCACTTCCGCCGGTGAGCTGGAGTAACGTATTGACAAACGGCAGCTTCGGATTTTTGGCAACTGACGCGGGTACAGGGTATATGTGGTACAAAAACTCCCGTCTATTCAAGATTAACCGCTGGCTCAACGACCCGCTGACAGTGCGCGGAACGGAGACGCTGGAGATTGTAACCGGAGACAGCCGTTATTCGCTTTTCTGTGACGGCGGGGAGCTTCCCGCTATGCTCGAATATGGATTTGGCTATGCTAAATGGCAAAAGGAACTGCCCAACGGCGTTAAATCCTCCGTGACAGCGTTTGTGCCGGACGATATACCGGCGCGTGTTCTCATAGTGACGCTTGACAACGCGCCGGAGGATGCGATTATAGAGTACGCCACAGATCTTGTCCTCGGCGAGACTGACGGCGGTACACTTCAGACATTCTATGACGGCGGTGTACTCAGCGCGGTGAATCTCAGCGGTGACTATCGTGATACGGTATTCCGGCTAATAACCTCCCATGAGCCGCTTGCGTACACGATGAGTCGCGAGGAAAAGGAAAGCGGCAATTACAGCGGCGAGACCGGTTCCATGGCGGGTGCGTGTGCCGCTGTGAGGTGCGTGACCGATGGCACACTTGTAATTGTGACAGGCTGCGGCGATACTGACGCTCTGAGAAGCCTCGCGGATTATGGCAGCGCGGCGGACGCTCTCAACAGAACAGTTTCATCATGGACTGATAAAGTGACTGCTGTCACAATAAAGACACATCACGCGGAGCTTGACCGATATATAAACGGCTGGGCGGCGTATCAGACGCTGGCGTGCCGGATTTACGCGAGAACCACGCTCTATCAAAACGGCGGCGCAATCGGTTTTCGCGACCAGCTTCAGGATTCCTGCGCGATGATACTGTCTGACAGCTCACTCGCGTATAAGCAGATTAAAGAAGCCGCATCCCGCCAGTACATTGAGGGCGATGTACAGCACTGGTGGCACGGCGGGCGCGGCGTAAGGACGCGGTGCAGTGACGATTTGATGTGGCTGCCTTGGGCTTTGTGCGAATACGTTGAAAAAACAGGCGATATTTCGATATGTGAGATTGAAGCCCCGTGGCTTATCTCCGACACGCTTAAAGCCGAGGAACACGATCGATACGAAATAGCGGAGGTGAGCGATGCTCTGTCCTCAATATTTGAACACGCCTGCCGTGCCGCCGAAATGTTCATCAGGCGCGGCACAGGAAAGCACGGACTCGCGCTTATGCTCGGCGGTGACTGGAATGACGGTATGGACAAGGCGGGTGTACTTGGAAAGGGCGAAAGCGTATGGCTCACATGGTTTGGCGCGATTGTTTTGAAAAGACTCTCCGGATTGTGCAGCCGCATGGGTGAGTTTGACAGGTCAGCGCGGTATGATGCGATGTCACAGGAGCTTGAGTTTGCCGCTGAAGAAAGCTACACAGGAAAGTGGTATCCTCGCGGGTGGTACGATGACGGAACCGCTCTTGGTGTTCCTGAGTGCGGTGAGTGCGAGATAGATTCGATTTCTCAGAGCTTCGCTGTATTCGCTGGTGCTGACAGGTTAAGGAGCAAGAAGGCACTTGGTCTGGCACTTCGTCACCTTGAGGACAGAGAACGGCGTGTTGTAAAGCTGTTCACCCCCGCGTTCACAAGCGGTGAACACAACCCCGGTTATATAAGCCGTTACGTTCCGGGTTATCGCGAGAACGGCGGACAGTACACTCACGCGGCTGTATGGCTCGCTATTGCTCTGTTAAGGCTTGGAGAGTACGAGAGCGGTCTGCGTGTTCTCAAGGAAATCTCCCCCTGCGGACGTGATACGGAGATTTACAAAGCCGAACCATACGTTATAGCGGCTGATGTATATTCAGCAGCCGGACAAGAGGGGCGCGGCGGCTGGAGCTGGTACACCGGCTCTGCGGGATGGTACTATCGAGCGGTCATTGAGGAACTTTTGGGTATCAGGCTCGTTGACGGTGAACTTAAGGTTGAGCCTAAGATTCCTGAGAGTTTCGGAGCTTGTACAGTAACCGTTCGGCGAGGCGGGGCTGTAACGGAGATAGAGATAGATGAGGACGGCAGTGTCAGAATACACGGTAACGGGGTCAGTGCGGCACGGGAATCGATTTTTAATTGATTCCCGTGAAAATTATCCGCGGAGAATACTCGGAGAAGACATATTTCATAAGGCTGGCTAAAGGAAAACTGATGAAGAAATACGCGAAAGACGCAAGCTGCGCGTTAAGAGTTTCTGAAAGGGTCTGAGCGTATCACCTCAATTCAGAAACAAAGTATCAGATTTCGCGATACTGCAGCTTCACAGAGGGCAAAAGCTGTACTCGATTTAACTTGCGGTTCCTTGAATCCCGCAGTTTCGCAAAAACGCCACTTGACAACAGCACTCAAAAGCGTTAAAATAAGAATTGAGAGTACGCTGGGCAGCCGCGCTGGGCGCACGAAAGTAACTCAGTGAGGAAAGTCCGGGCTTCACAGGGCAAGGATAACGGGTAACACCCGCCAGGGGCGACCCTCGGACAAGTGCAACAGAAATATACCGCCGACAGTTGACCAACACTATTTCAAACATTTGGAGCTTGATTGTGAGAAGCTCAAAAGGTAGTTAGGGTCCGGCTCGGTAAGGGTGGAAAGGCGAGGTAAAAGCTCACCCGCCGGATGGAGACATTGCGGTGCTGTAAACTCTATCCGAAGCAACACCGTGGGAGAACATACAGGTTTGCCCGACCGTTCTCAGGAGGTGGCTGGAGCCTTTCGGCAACGAAAGGTCTAGATAGATGGCTGTCCACGACAGAACCCGGCTTACAGGCGTACTCTCTTCTCAAATTATGTTCAAAGGATTTTTCTATAGTGATGGCATCTGCTCTTGACCGTGAGTATAATTGAGGTCAACAAGGTGAAACTGGAACAGGCAAGGAACGGGATCTCATAAGCTCATACGCGCTGAGAAGCGTTTCGACATCTATGCTGTTCAAGGACAGCAAGTCTCTTGAAGGGTTCACTGGACTTGTGCTGGCGGATAAGATGAGAGAATTTCTGAGTGAGGAATAATATAGCCCGCTTCCGTTTTTTTGAGTGGAAGCGGGTTTTTGGCATCCTATAAACGAAAAATTACGGCAATCGGGGTGACAAGAAAGTATACTTTTTCGCCACCCTGAATTTTAAAAAATTTAAAAAGTGTTGCAAAATAAATCAATTTGTGGTAGAATTTATACAGT
>CAZKLU010000085.1:0-6507 GCA_964553775.1 uncultured Oscillospiraceae bacterium
CCGTAATTCCTGTACAGATAGTAGAAGTCATAGGACTGCATAATCATATAGTTGAACTCAAGGAACGACAGCCCCTTCTCCATGCGCTGCTTGTAACATTCGGCTCTCAGCATATTATTTACAGAGAAGCACGGTCCGACATCGCGCAGCATTTGGATGTAGTTAAGCTCCAGAAGCCAGTCGGCGTTATTTACCATCACTGCCTTATCATCGCCAACGCCAAATTCTATGAACCTCTCCATCTGACGCTTGAAGCACTCTGCGTTGTGCTTTATATCTCTAATCGTGAGCATACGGCGCATATCGGTTCTCCCTGACGGGTCGCCAATGAGCGTTGTTCCGCCGCCAATGAGCGCGATTGGCTTGTTTCCCGCCATCTGCAAGCGTTTCATGAGCGTGAGTGCCATGAAGTGTCCCGCTGTGAGGCTGTCAGCCGTGCAGTCAAAGCCGATGTAGAATTTTGCCCTGCCTTCGTTTATGACTTTCTTTATCTCGTCCTCATCTGTCACCTGCGCGATAAGCCCACGCGCCTTTAATTCATCGTAAATTGTCATTGGTATATATCCTTCCAAATATTATAAATCTCTGACAACACTCGCGCACCTTGAACAGAGCTGCGGATGCTCTTTATCACTGCCGACACTCTTCGCCATTGTCCAGCAGCGCACACAGCGTTCATAGCGGCACGGCTCCACCTTTACCGACACGCCGGGGAAGCTCTCACCCGCCAACGCCGTATCGTCACTGCCGTTTACCACGTTGACATCAGACACGATAAACATCGGGGCTAAGTCTATATCGCTGAGCCTGTCAAAATCATCCTTCGCCGCGTCAGATACATAGAGCGTGACAGCCGCGTCAAGCGGTTTGCCTATCGTCTTGTCGGCGCGTTTAAGCTCCAGTGCCTTCAGAACATCCGAACGCAGCTTTATGAGAAGCTCCCACTTTCTGCTGTCGCTTTCGCTGAACTTTCTTTCGGGGTGCGCCTTTGGCATATCGTTCAGCATGACGTTTCTTGTATCGTCCGACTTCCTGTGCGGCATAGCCTGCCATATCTCGTCCGCAGTATACGCGAGTATCGGCGCGAGAAGTCTCACAAGTGAATCGAGTACCGTATATATAGCTGTCTGCGCGCTCCTTCTTGAAAGGCTGTCCGGCGCGTCACAGTAGAGTCTGTCCTTTATAATGTCAAGGTAGAAGTTTGACATCTCCACAACGCAGAAGTTGTGTATAGCGTATGTCACGGCGTGGAACTCGTACTTCTCGTATGATTCAAGGCACTTTGTTACAAGCTCCTCAAGCCGCACCATAGCCCACTTGTCAAGCTCGTACATATCCTCAAACGGCACGGTGTTCTCAGGGTCGAAGCCGTCAAGGTTGCCGAGAATATATCTCGCGGTGTTTCTTATTTTGAGGTACTTGTCGGAAAGCTGCTTGAATATCTTGTCGGAGCAGCGCATCTCCTGTCTGTAATCAGCCGAAGCCGCCCAGAGACGCACAATGTCCGCGCCGTACTTCTTGAATACATCTGCGGGGTCAACGCCGTTTCCGAGGGATTTGTGCATAGTCCTGCCCTCGCCGTCAACAGTCCAGCCGTGGGTCAGAACGGTTCTATAAGGACTTTTACCCTTCACGGCAACCGCTGTCAGCAGACTTGACTGGAACCAGCCGCGATACTGGTCGTTGCCCTCCATATACATATCCGCGGGCCACACGCCAGGGGAATCAAGCTCCATAGACGCTATATGTGTTGAGCCGGAATCGAACCAGCCATCGAGTGTGTCAGTCTCTTTCGTGAACTCTCCTGTGGAGCCGCAGTACGGGCATTTGAACCCATCGGGCAGAAGCTCACTCGCGTCAAGCTCGAACCATGCGTTGGAGCCTTTCTCTCTGAATATATCGGACACTTTATTTATAGTTTCCTCAGTGCATACGGGTTTTCCGCAGTCTGAGCAGTAGTACACGGGAATTGGCAGTCCCCAGTGACGCTGACGCGAAATGCACCAGTCGGAGCGTTCGCGGATCATCGACACTATGCGGTCGTGACCCCACTCAGGTATCCACTCCACTGAATCCGCCGCCGCTACAGCCTCCTCCTTGAAAGCGTCAACGGAGCAGAACCACTGGTCGGTCGCTCTGAATATTATCGGCTTCTTGCAACGCCAGCAGTGCGGGTATGAGTGCGTTATATTCTCAGACGCGAGTATCGCGCCGCACTCCACGAGGTCGTTGAATATAGGCTCATGCGCCTTGAGAACGCTCAATCCCTCGTATTTTCCGGCCGCGGCTGTGAACAGTCCTCTGTCATCGACGTTCACAACAAGGTCGCGTCCTGACGGTATCTGCGGATAGTTGCGGCACACGTTGAAGTCGTCCGCGCCATAAGCTGGTGCTGTGTGTACGCAGCCTGTACCGGCGTCAAGAGTAACGTGTTCGCCCAGTATTACAAGCGATGTCTGGTCATAGAGCGGGTGTTTCGCCGTTATAAGCTCCAGTTCCGCGCCCTTGAATGTCGCGAGAATACTGTCAATCGTAAGTCCCGCTTTCTGCAGCACTGACGGCGCAAGCTCCTTTGCCATTATATAGCACTCGCCGTTAGAGGCTTTTATGAGGTCATAGTCATACGCGGGGTTCAGACATATAGCCAAATTGCCCGGTATTGTCCATGTGGTTGTTGTCCAGATTACGAAGTATATATTGTCAAGGGGCGCGTACTGAGAGAGCTTTCCCAAATCGTCCTCGACACGGAATTTTACAAATATAGTCGTTACAGGGTCTTCCGCGTACTCAATCTCCGCCTCCGCGAGAGCTGTCTCATCGTTCGGGCACCAGTAGACCGGTTTCTTGCCCTTATAGATGTAACCTTTTTCGTACATCGTTCCGAAGACTTTGACTTCCTCCGCCTCGAATTTCGGGTCCATCGTCAGATACGGGTGTTCCCAGTCTCCGACAACGCCGAGACGCTTGAAACCGTCACGCTGGATATTGACGAAGTTCTCCGCGAACTCCTGACACGCGCTGCGAAACTCAGGTATGCTCATCTTTTTGCGGTTGAGCTTCTGCTTCTTTATGATAGCGGACTCTATCGGCATACCGTGGTTATCCCAGCCGGGGGTGTAGGGTGTTTTATAGCCTGTCATGCTCTTATAGCGGACTATGAAATCCTTAATGCACTTATTGAGCGCGTGACCCATGTGCAGGTTGCCGTTTGAAAACGGAGGACCATCATGAAGTATATAGAGCGGTTTGCCCTCGTTTCTTTTGAGCATTTCGCCGTATAAGTCAAGCTCCTCCCAGCGTTTCATCATGTCAGGCTCCCTCTTTGGAAGCGACGCTCGCATTGGGAAGTCTGTTTTTGGCAGATTTACTGTTTTGTTATAATCCTGTGACATCTCTATTCCTCTCTTTATACTTCATTTCGCATACCGTAAGGTACACTTGAAATTGAAAAGCCTTTCGGCAGTGCCGCGCATGGCACAAGTTTTTTCCCGTAAACACGCCGTGCCGATCGGGCTTGCGGGTACAGCGGCTTTACGCCACTATGCGTTATCCTGACTGCGGCTTTTGCGCTTATTCGACTTATTGTTCTGCTCCTGATAGTTTACGCCGAACTGAAGATCTGTAAAGTCAAACTTGGGTCTTGACGGGGCTTCAGGATCTCCAACCGTTGCCGTGCCGGACGCGAGAGCCGCCGCCTGCTGCGCTCTTCTTATAGCGTCTATATCGAACCGTCTCGTCTCCGCGCTGAGGTCAGTCTGCGGCGGAGTTTCCGAGGGCGTGTTATCATTAAAAAGGCTTATAGTCTCCCCCTCTTCCGGCTTCTCATACAGTATTCTTGTCTCCATATCAGAAGCCTTGCGAGGCTGTGCGGGAGCATCGTTTTTATCAGGTATTTCCGTTTCACCGTATGGTTCGCGTTCAGGCTCGGCGGAACCACCTTGCAGCACTTCATCAGGAAGCTCTATCCGCGTATCCGGTATATCGTCTATCACTGACGCGGCGGGTTCCGGTTCGGGGGAACGCGCCGGACCCGTGACAGGTTCTCTGTGAGCGACAGGCGGGTCTATAACATCTACTGTAACACCGCCGAGCTTGTCAAGAAAAAGAGAGTACTGCTCTATTATCTTGCGCGACGCTGTAACAAACTCCGCTGTCTTTGCCTTAGCCGCTTCAAGTCTCGTATACTCGTCGGTAAGCTCCTTCTGCGCGTTCTCACGCAGCTCATCGGCAGCACGCGAAGCGTCGGCTATCATATCATCGCATTTTGTCTTAGTGCTGTCGGTCATGGTGTCGCTCATTTTCTGAGCGGTCAAAAGTGCCATACGCATGGCATCCTCGGTGGAACGATACTCCTCGACTTTTTCAACGAGTACCTTCAGTTTTGCCTTGAGCGAGCTGTTTTCTTTATACAGCGCGGTGTAGCTCTTGGTCACATCCTCTAAAAAGTCGTCAACAGAGGTCATATCATAGCCCCCGAACACGGCTTTTGGAAATTCCATCTCGTCTATGTCCTTCGGTGTCAACATATCTGCTTATCCAACCCTTTCCCTCCGGTTTATACTCAAAGCCGGAATGAATTTCGGCTTTGAAAATGGTGCAGAAATTTCGCGCGGCAGTGCCGCACATAAAATATATAACAGGTTAAAGCGGCAGTGCCGCCGCAGGGCTTATTGTTCCCGCGCAAGCGGATATGTTCAGAAAGCCCTGTTCCCGCAAATCTTAGCCGCAAGTTCTCTGCTCAAAGCCGAAATCCGGCTTATAAGTCTTTACCCGAATCAGCGCACCGCTTTCCGGCGCGTGAATTAACAAAATATATTCAGAAGCAAAGCCGCAAAAAATTTTATCGCAAAGACTGAACTTTTTTCAGACCATAAAATCCGCTGTCAGCTTTTATTCGCGGCTATTCCGTACACACGGCGTTGATATTTTGTCTCCATATATTCACGCGGCTTGCTGACAGGGAGAATATAACGCTCACAGGCTTTCGCACAGGAAGCAAATACACTCATTGGTATAAATTTCCCGACTTTATGGTGAAACCATTTGATGCTGAAAAAAAGAGCCTCTCACGGTTCCGCAAAACATTAAAGCGAAAAATCACATTCCGAAGAGCGAGTTCCTTCGGTGTTCGGTTTGGCTTCCATGCCGCGCACTGTCAAAATACTCCCGTGCTGCTTTCGATGTGGCGATCCTGGCTTAAAAATACACGCCTTTATTCTCCAGCTCGTCCATAAGATCTCCCATGAGATCTACATTATACGGTGTTATAAGGTAAGTATTGACGGCTACCTTCTTGATTTTACCGTCCTGAGCGTAGGCAACGCCGGAAAGAAAGTCAATAAGCCGTCTTGCTACATCCTTTCCCGTCTGCTCAAGGTTCAGTACCACTGTGCGCTTCTCCCTTAAATGGTCGGCAATATCCGCCGCCGCCTCGAACTGCTCCGGTTTTACAAGCACAACCTGAAGCTGTGTTGTAGCGTGAATATTCACAACCTTGTTGGAATCACGCCTGTCATCGCCGTAGCCATTACTTGCGGGACGCGGAGACGCTGTTCTCGGCGTTACAGGTATTCGGTCGGGTGCGCGTGGAGTAAAGTCCTCAAATTCATCTTCCTCGTCGTCATACGGACGTGCCAGTTTCTTCAATTCACTCAAAAAACCCATTTACAAGTCTCCTATCCGTTATTATATGTCCGAGTACCAAATATCGCTGTACCTACCCTGACAGTATTCGCTCCCGACATGATAGCTTCCTCGAAATCCGCGCTCATACCCATAGACAATATTCTCATTATACTATTATCGTATTTTTTTGCTCTTATGTCAACATAAATTTTGTACATTTTTTCAAAATAATATTTCGTTTTTTTGACATCTCCGGCGGGTGGTATCGCCATAAGCCCCTCAACGCGCACATATGGCAGTGTCTCGGCAACGTCAAGAAGCTCCGGTACTCTTTCCGGCGAGATGCCGGACTTTGACTGCTCCCCGCCGATATTGACTTCCAGAAGAACTCTTTGCGTTATGCCGAGGTTCCCTGCTATTTTAGAGATAAGTCTCAAAAGCTCCGGCGTGTCCACGGAATGTATAAGCTCCGCTTTGCCGACAACGTTTTTGGCTTTATTTTTCTGGAGGTGTCCTATGAAATGAAGAGACGCTCCCTCATAGGCGTTGGCTTTGAGCTTCTCCTCCATCTCCTGTACGCGGTTCTCTCCGAAATTCCGTATACCGCCCCTGAACGCCGAACGCACAGCCTCATATCCATTTTGTTTTGACGCGGCAATAAGAGTAACGCTCCCTTTTGAAAGACCGCACACCCGCTCCGCCTGCGCGACGCGGTCAAGTATTCTCTCAGCGTTCTCTGTAATATTCTCCCACATTATCAATCTTTTGCCTTTCATAACCGAAATAATATTGTTCGTATTCACCGCTCGAAGGGGTGAGATAATTTTATAGTAAACGACAGGAATAATTGCCGTTTACTATAAATCCTTAAATGCCCGTTTA
>CAZKLU010000086.1:0-6483 GCA_964553775.1 uncultured Oscillospiraceae bacterium
CGCCGGTTTTTTATAATTCAACACGTTCTTCACCCTTTCTTTTATCCCTACTTCTCCAAACGCGAGCGGGCATATTGTCACAAGCCGCCGTCCGCGTCCGCACTCCAGAAGAGCGGTGGAATATTGCTTCTTTCCATCAATATCCATCTGCCGAATGACCTTCTCATCGCAGGCAAGCTCTATATCGCGGCAAAGCAGCACATACGCTATCCAGCACAGAGGGTTGAACCAGTGGACTGTCAGGACAAGGAATCCCAGCGGCTTCCACCAGTGGTCGTGTCTCGCGAGGTGAGCTTTTTCGTGAGCGACAACAGACTCCATAGCGGAGGTATTCATGTTCGAGGGCAGATAGATTTTCGGTCTTATGATTCCTAAAATAAACGGGGACTTCACATAGTCGCAGAGAAAAATATTCTCTTTGAGAAGCACTCTTGCCGAAACGCTCCGGTGTACACGAGCATAGCTTATCGCGGCATATAGCAGCATAGCGGCGATACCGGCAAGCCATATTATAGACGCTATGAATGTCGCGGAATAGAACGGGTTGACACTGTCTTCCGCTGACGGTGTGAATGTCTCGCCCAGAACGGGGTTTACAGCGTCGTTGACAGCTGGAATGCCGCTGTTTATTTCGGGTGTCTCATATTGTATGTTTTGAGGGTCAAACGTCTCGGCACTTGGAATCAGGCTCAGCACACTCTCAAAGGAGAACGGAACCGCCAATCTCAGAGCGACAATGCCCCAGAGCAGAACCAAAATCCACTTCGGTGCCTTTTTCAGCGCAAGCCGCAGCAATATAACCGCCAGAATCAGCCAGCTTGCGGCAATGCTCATGTTCAGAACCTTTAAGAACACCTCGCCCATATTATTCACCTGCCTTGTCAATGAGCCTGTGTATCTCGGCAATTTCCTCCGCTGTCAGTTTCTTTTCACTTGTGAACGCCGCTAAGAACGCCGGTAAGGAGCCTTTGAATGTCTCATCCACATACTTCATGCTGTGACGCGCATAGAACTCCTGCCGTGACACGAGAGAAGTCACTGTACCGTTGACGCTTTGGAACAGCCCCTTTTCACACAGACGGTGCAGTACCGTGTACGTTGTCGTTCGCTTCCAGCCAAATTCTTCCGCAGCTAACCTTACAAGCTCCGACGGTGCTACAGGTTCCTTCTCCCATATGATGTCCGCGAATCGAGCCTCTACCGCGCCTAATTGTATCTCCGCCATATCTTTTATCCTCCTTGTCTACATATTGTGGCCACAGTTATATACTACACTATGTAGACACGTTTGTCAAGAGGAAATTTTAGGATTTTTTGTGGCTGTGCCGCGAATCAGGAGACAGAGAGACGCGGGAATCAACTAAAAATTGGTTCCCGCATACAGATAAAGTCTTACCGAAATTGAAATTGAAAAACTGAATTTGACAGAGCGGAGCTTTCATAACCTCTCAGGAAACGCAAAGCAGGGGATAGAATGTATGTCCGGTCTGACACAGACGGCACCTTGACAGTCTCATGATACAGAACCATAATAGTAAAGCTCATGAAGTTCGCAAGGTTCGCTGAATTTACAGAGGAAAAGAAGATTCTTCAGCGGTTTGTCACCCAAAAAGGTGATTATGATTTACAGCTTATCTGACATTATTGATATTTCGGAAAAAATAAAAACCGCTCTTTTCAGAGCGGTGAAGCGTTATAAAAAAAACAGCCTCCAGTATTCCAGAGGCTGTTGATGGTGCGAGAGATGAGACTTGAACTCACACGCCTTGCGACACACGCCCCTCAAACGTGCCTGTCTACCTATTCCAGCACTCTCGCAACAATGATATTATACCACGGCTTTTTAATTTTGTCAAGGGGATTTTTAAGTTTATTTTTTGGAATAATATGGGAGCTGATTTTTACATTAAGCGTATAAGCGGGGGAGGGGAGTAATGCGTGAACTGATGTTAGCTGTTCATAGAGTATTAAGGGCAGCTACACTCAAAACCGGAATAAATATCGGCTTTGAGTATAAAACGCCGCCTCCGTAATTGCGAATATTTATTCTCCTCTTACCTCTTTCAGCAGATTCATTTTCATTTCGTAGTATGCGGGACTCATATCCAAAAAGTGATGGTGAGGATTTTCAAAACGCTGTTCTTCCTGCCATATTTCCGTGTATAACTGCCGCTTCACATAGTCTCGAATATCGCTAAGCGGGGGAGAGGGCTTCGTTCGCTTGCCATTTTCCATCACAATCTCGTGCATATCCCGTGCCGTACAGTCTGAAAAGAATGCTGTTTTCCACGGCTTCTGAGGATCGATATAGTAATAAGCTCTCGCCACATCAGGCGTTTCGTCAACCAGCGTCAGCAAATCGGCAATAGCGTGACCGTCAGAGTTGTAAATTCTCCATACACGCTTTCGATTTGGGTTGGTAATTTTTTCAAAAGTCTCAGACACTTTAATTTTAGGACGGCAGACCCTGTCCTT
This sequence comes from uncultured Oscillospiraceae bacterium, assembly GCA_964553775.1. GTDB lineage: Bacteria > Bacillota > Clostridia > Oscillospirales > Oscillospiraceae > RUG626. The sequence continues at coordinate 2,476 of CAZKLU010000086.1, forward strand.
ATGGACAGCAACGAGTTTATATACCGCGCCAAACACAGGGTCGCTCTTTGCGGTAATGAGCCGTTCACCGACACCAAAGGAATCTATACAGGCACCCTGGTCTAAAAGAGAACGAATGGTAACTTCGTCCAGACTGTTGGAGGCTACTATTTTGCAATCCGCCAGTCCGGCGTTATCAAGCATGAGCCGCGCTTCTTTAGAGAGATAAGCCAGATCTCCGGAATCCAGACGGATCCCTTTCAGCCGTTTACCCATAGGAGCTAATACCTCTTTCGCTATTCGGATAGCGTTTGGAACACCCGAGGAAAGCACATCAAATGTGTCCACAAGCAAAATGGTATTATCGGGATAACACTCCGAAAAACGCTTGAACGCTTCATATTCGTTATCATAGTACATGACCCAGCTGTGAGCCATCGTTCCGCTGACGGGAATATCAAACATTTGTCCGGCAAGTACAGTGGCTGTGCTGTCAACGCCCCCGATATACGCGGCTCTGGCTCCGTATACCGCCGCGTCCATATTGTGCGCTCGCCGTGCTCCAAAATCCGACACTGAACGCCCATGAGCGGCTCTTACAATGCGGCGGGCTTTTGTGGCGATCAGAGATTGGTGGTTGATCTGCGTCAAAATAGCGGTTTCCACCAGTTGAGCATCTATCAGCGGGGCATTTATTGTCAGAATCGGCTCATCGGGATATATAATGGTTCCCTCCGGCATGGAGCTGACTGTTCCGTGAAAGCGAAAGGAAGCGAGGTAGTCCAAAAATGCGTCATCATAAATACCCAGTTTGCGGAGATAGGAAATATCATCGGCTCCAAAATGCAGATTTTCCAGATATTCCAACACCTGTTCCAATCCGGCAAAGATAGCAAAGCCGCCGCCATCAGGATTTTTGCGGTAAAACACATCAAACGTGACAGGATCGTTTCCTTCTCCGCCGGTAAAGTAGCCGTTTGCCATCGTCATTTCATAGAGATCCATCACCATAGACAGGTTTCGATTATCAAATTGCGTCATTTATACCCTCTCTTTCACAATGATCTGACAGCTTCTCATTACCTCCAGCGCGGCATTATGCTTCTCCGGAGTAACACCGGCACAGCAATCCGCGTCCACATAAATTGGCAGCTCCGGCATATTTGCTTTAAGCAAGAGCGCGTTGGAGATTACACAAATATCAGTGCAAAGACCCACAAGCTCCACAGAATCCAATTCTCCCTTTTCGTAGTCAGCAAGAAGTCTGGCGGCAAGCTGTACACTTCCAAAGGTTGGCTTCCGGTAAACCTCGTACCCGCAATTCGCCTTCAATACTTTCAGCTCCTCCGCAAATTCCCAGCCCTGTGTTCCTTCTATACAGTGGGGAACAGGGAGATACCGACCTTCCTGCGTGTTCAAATACTCAGTTGTGTGCGTATCCTGTGTCAGAATTACAGTTCCGTTAAAATTACGCACCTTTTCGAGTAACGCGGGCAGCATTCTCTGCGCTTCCGGTGTGCCTAATACGCCGTCAACAAAGTCGTTTTGCACATCGACAACAACCAAAATATTACTCATGTTCATTTTGCTCCTTCACACAATCGTTATGCCGTGTTTCTTCTTTTGGACGGGGACAGTGAGGAATCGGCTGGAGCTTATGCAGATTTCTCAGATGAAGCCGGTCAATTTTTGCTTGAACCGAAGAGTCGGGACAAACACCGCGCTCTATGTAATCATCCAGAACCGCATAGGAAAAGCCCAGGTTGTCCTCATCCGACAAACCGCTCAATCCATCGGATGGTGCTTTATAAATCAGCCGCTTAGGAAGATTAAGAGCTTCACCCAACTGCAGCACTTCACGAACAGTGTAATCCCCAAGAGGACTTAAATCACCGGCGGCATCTCCATATTTCGTAGAGTATCCCACATAATCTTCAGAGCGGTTACAGGTATTCACCACAAGACCGCCATTTGGAAGCATTTGCGCTACAGCGTAAAGCGCGGTCATACGGATCCTTGGCTGCATATTGATTTGTGTCTGCCGTGTCAATTCTTTGTTGCCTGTCAAATCCCGCAAACAAGTATCTTGCAGCAAAGCCTGTTCCAACGCATTCATTGCGTCCTGAATATTCAAAGAGATGTGAGAAATGCCCAAATGTTCAATTAACATATTGCTATCGTCAATGTCGGGCTGCACCCCATTAGGCATCGTTACTCCGATGACACGCTTTTTCCCCAATGCTTCAACGCAAAGCGCGGCGGTAACACTGGAATCTTTTCCGCCGGAAATCCCGACAACCGCTGATGCTTCCGGCGCGAAATTAAGAAAATAGTCTTTGATCCAGTTCACAATAAAAGCTTTCGTTTCATTTGGTTTGTTGAGCATAAAATAACCTCCTTTATTGTTTGTACAACCGGGCAATTTCTTTCCGATCGGATTACTCATACTTTGCTTATGTTCTGCCGCGGAAGTCTCGAAACGAATCAGGCTCAGAACATCCTTGCCAGCTTTTTATATCAAAACTCAAAGAACATTGAGAATGTATTTCGTCAGAACACTAATATCTGATATTTGACCCGCTATCCCAATTCAGAATAAATTCAGAAACAGAAAATATAGACTATCGGATATTTTTTTGAGAACACAGCTTTGATTTTGTGAACTATGTTTTAACTTTTTGAATGTCAGCTATCCAGAGAATATTTTAGCACATTTCTCCGGATTTGTAAAGGGGTGTAATCATAAAAGGCGCGTTTGGCAGACTGTAAAATAAATACACAAAAGCTCCAGGATTCAGCCGAGTATACTATGCTGTAGCCTGCGGACAACAATAAGCATGAGGTTCCAACGACATAACTACAGTATACACTAAAAAAGCGGAGTTGGCAACAGATTTCTGAAAGGGAAAGATAAAAAACAGAAGATTTTTGCGTTAAGTGAAAGAGCATTCAGCACATAATAGCGCAATCATCTTTCGTTTCGCACACGACGCAAGAACCCGTTAGGATAAGCACTTGTTTTTAAGCCTCAAATGATCCGTAAAATTTGCAGGCACAGCGCTATGGATATATCAGACCTGTTGTAATCGAGGATTACGATTTGATCTATGAGCTTTGGAATAGCACAGAGCAATCAAGGCGCGCAATAAATCCGGTGGATGATAGCAGAGAAGGAATTGAAAAATACTTAAAGCGCAATCCAACAACTTGCTTTTTGGCATATACAAATGAGGGTACTGAAAATCGCAAGATAGCCGGTGTTATACTTACCGGTCATGATGGAAGACGCGCTATTGTGCATCATTTGTGTGTTCATCCTGATTTTTGCCGTCAAGGAGCAGCTCGAATGCTTGTTAAAAAGGCGGAAGAAGCCCTGCGTAAAGAAGGCATTGCAAAAGTATTCGGACTGGTTTTTAAAGTCTCGTCCGTTTATGAGCTTCTTGAGACTTGCTATCTCATTGAAACTGAGAATACCGGATCTTGCGGAAGCCCCGACGGCAGTTTCCGATGTCTTCGCGGTCTTACACTTTATGTACCCCTCCGCGACAAGCCATTCCGCTTACGGACTATCAGAATAACAGCTGTAACAATAAGAGCTGTCAGGAGAATTGCCGGTAAGTGTGATACGAACCACAACAAACTCTCCAAAACAAACTCACGAACATCTCTAAGGTTTTCCTTGATTCCCTCGACCGCTCTTTCAAAGAAGTCAGACGGCTGAGAACTCAATTCAACAACCTCATACACATACAGCTGAACCGCAGCAAACGCCACTTTATCATCGTAAGTCTTAATTGTGGTCTGCAAATTGTCAAGCATATACTGACAATTCAACATGAATATTCTATTTTTCAGCTGCCTGATTATAAAGTGTGAATAACAGAGACTCCGTAGTAAAGAGAAAATGTTTTTCTTGTCATTATGGCGGTTATGATATAATATTAAAAATCAAATTATTCTATAGAGTAATTTGAAAAAAATTTGAGGGAGAAAAAACAATGGATAATCAGCCCAACAATCAAAACTATA
>CAZKLU010000087.1:0-6452 GCA_964553775.1 uncultured Oscillospiraceae bacterium
TCGTGAGTTCGACTTCGATATGTTGCTTGACATTGAGTTTGGACAATAAGCACACCGTCTCCACACACGCCGTTCCTGGGAACATATCGCCCGCCACAGCTTTTGCGGCATAGTAGCCGCAGTCCGCGAAAATGCGGAGATCCCTTGCCAGCGTCGCGGGGTTGCACGACATATAAACTACCCTTTGCGGCTCCATAGCGGCTATAAGCTGCGGCGCGTTCGTCGCAAGTCCCTTTCTCGGCGGGTTCACCACAACAACGTCTGGTTTCGACCCACTCTCCGTCAGCCCCCTCAGCGCATCCGCGGCATCAGAGCATATAAACCTCACATTTTCAATGCCGTTTTCCCTCGCGCAGGCTCTCGCGCTCTCAACCGCGCTGCCGACTATCTCAACGCCTGTTGCCTCCGCACAGTACCTCGACATGATCTGCGTCATCGTTCCCGTGCCGCAATATAAATCAAGGAGCCTCGTATCATCGCGAAGCTCCGCGTACTCAACAGCTTTCATATAAAGACGCTCCGCCATCGGAGTGTTCACCTGATAAAACGAATCGGGTGTGAGCCGGAAATTCAAGCCGCACAGTGTATCATTTATATAACCGCGCCCCCATAAAGTCTCGTACCTGTCTCCTAAAACAGTGTCCCCTCGGCTGCCGTTTATGCTGCGAAGAACACCGACTGTCCCATCAACATGGCGAAGAGCATCTATAAGCCCTCTAAGGCTCCGGAGGTTTCCGGAGCCGGTAACAATTACGATCTGTCCCTCACGCGAACGTGTGCCGAACCTGCAAAAAAGTCTGCGGACTCCATGACCATCGTCATCAAAGCACGGTATTTTGAACCTGTTCATCGCGTCTCGTAAAGCTGCTGCGGCGCGTTTTGCGTACTCCGACTCAAGAGCGCAGTCCGGCGCGGAGACAAGCTCATGTGTTCTGGGTCTATAAAATCCCGTGACAATTTTCCCGTTCTCGCGCCCGACAGTGTATATAGTCTTGTTGCGGTACCCCGTGACCTCACCATCGGTGAGTATCTCTCCAACCGTTAAATCAAGGCCGCCAATTCTCTGAAGCGCGTCATTGACCTTCTGGCACTTGAAACGCAGCTCCTCCGCCCTGTCCATGTGTCTCACGCCGCACCCGCCGCACTTTCCGTAGATGGGGCAACCGGGCGCGGCTCTGTGCGGTGATGGCGTTATGATCCTCTCGACCCTGCCGTATGATACGTTGGAACCAACCTTCAAAACGCGAATCTCGCACCGCTCACCCGCTAAAAGATTCTTTACGAAAACAACCCGACCGTCACTTTTTACAACTCCCAAAGCGTCACTTGTGTAGCCGGTACATTCACCGGTAAATATATCATTCTTTCTCACGACAAGCCGTTCCTCCCCATCAATGAGAATTATTCTGATCTTTCGGCTCCACAAAAATCAATATTTAATTGAACTCCGTGTATTCCTGTCCTTTCGCGGGTACTTAAAGCATTAACACTATTACATTCCCGTTTTCAACCGTCACGCCGAGCTTAGTTATCTCCCTGTCGTAGTTCTTTATCATCTCCGACGCTACCTTATCCTCTATATCCTTCTGTATGGTTCTGCGAAGATTCCTCGCGCCGTACTCTATCGAGTATGACTTTTTCGTGAGATAATCAAGCACACTGTCATCATATGTCAGCGTTATCGCCCGCTCCGCAAGGCTGTCACGAAGCTCAGACATCATAAGACCCGCTATCTCGCGGATGTTCTTCTCTGTCAGATGGTTAAAATGCACGACCTCATCTACACGGTTTATAAACTCAGGTCTCAGGAAATCGCGGAGTGCCTTCATCGCTTTCTCCTTGTCCATATCGTCCACAGTGCCGCCAAAGCCGACTGTTCCGGAACCTTTCTTGTCGCTTCCGGCGTTTGTTGTCATTATTATTATCGTGTTCTCAAAATTTACCGTTCTTCCATGCGCGTCGGTTATGTGACCGTCATCAAGAATTTGCAGCAGTATGTTCATTACATCCGGGTGCGCTTTCTCTATCTCATCGAACAGTATAACCGAGTACGGACGGCGGCGAATCTTTTCGGTAAGCTGCCCCGCCTCATCGTAGCCAACGTAACCCGGGGGCGATCCGATTATGCGCGATACCGAAAACTTCTCCATGAACTCTGACATATCGAGTCTTATAAGCGACTCAGGTGCCTGGAACATATCCTCCGCAAGACGCTTCACAAGCTCCGTCTTTCCAACACCTGTCGAGCCGACAAATATGAAGCTCACCGGCTTATGCTTCGGCGATATACCGACACGGTTGCGCTTTATTGCGGAGCATATAGTGTCCACCGCCTCGTCCTGCCCGATTATGTGCTGCTTCAGACGCTTGTCAAGCTCTGAAAGTCTCTTCTGCTCACTCTCGCATATACTTGACGCGGGTATCTTAGTCCACAGCTCTATTATATGCGCCAAATTGTCGATTTTCAGCTCCGGAGCGTCCGCCGAACAGATCTGAACCTGCTCATCCGCCAATACGCTCTCACGACCGCGCAGATTTGCTAAACGCTCAAAGCTCTCATTGTCATAATTGCCGTTCTTATTCTTGGACTTTTCAAGTATAAGGTCGCGCTCCTTCGCTATATCGCCAAGCTCCTTATCTATATCAGCCAGACGCGCATAATTTTTATTCTTCAGATTAACATCGGAACACGCCTCATCAATGAGGTCGATCGCCTTGTCCGGCAGGAACCTGTCGGTTATATACCGCTCAGACAGAATCACCGCCTGCCTGCACATCGCGTCGGGAATTTTCACCTGATGGAACATCTCATAATAGTGCGCCACTCCCTTGACAATTTTGATCGACTCCTCAACGCTCGGCTCCGCGACAGTGACAGGCTGGAAACGCCGTTCAAGAGCGGCATCCCTCTCAATGTGCTTGCGGTACTCGGTGAATGTTGTCGCGCCGATCACCTGAATCTCGCCCCTTGAAAGGGCGGGCTTCAGAATATTGGCGGCATTCATCGACCCCTCCGCGTCTCCCGCTCCGACAAGGCTGTGAACCTCATCGATAACAAGGATTATATTGCCGTCCTTCTTTATCTCCTCGATAAGCCCCTTCATGCGCGACTCAAACTGCCCGCGGAACTGCGTTCCGGCAACCAGAGATGTGAGATCCAGAAGGTATACCTCCTTATTGCGGAGCTTATACGGCACATCGCCCTCGTTTATGCGAATAGCAAGTCCCTCCGCGATCGCCGTCTTGCCGACACCCGGTTCGCCTATGAGACAGGGGTTATTTTTCTGGCGGCGGTTCAGGATCTGAATTACGCGCTCCATCTCCTCATCGCGTCCGATTATGCGGTCGAGCTTTCCCTCCCTTGCGCGATTCGTGAGAGAAATGCAGTAGCTGTCAAGGTACTTGCGCTTCTTTTCACGGTCACGCGGTTCGCGGTTCGGCTTCTTCTCAGACTTTTGATCCTGTGAACTGGCGTCTGATCCGCTGAAAAGACGGCTGAGAAACGGGAATGTCGCGGTATTTCCAACATCGCTGTCATCCTCATCATCGTCTTCGTCCTCGTCATCCTCCGTAACAGCAAGCTCTTCCGCTCCGCCGAACGCACCCATCATCTCATCCGACAGGTTTTCAATGTCATCGTCGCTTATGCCCATTTTCTTCAGCATATCATCGACGGGCTTTATATTAAGCTCTCTCGCACATTTTAAGCACAGTCCCTCGTTTGAGGGTACCCCGTTTTCAATTTTCGTTATAAAGATCACCGCCACGTTTTTATGGCAGCGTCCGCAAATTGTAGGCTGCATTCAAATGTATCTCCCTTACTGATCAAAATATACTCGCGATCCACAACATATTTGCGTTTATGTTTAACCGCGAAAACAGGTTTTGGAGCCTCCTTATCACGCTGAAGCCGCAAAAGAAAGCTTCTGGAAATTTCAGCGTGCCAATGCCGTGCGCCGATCTACCTGAATCGCTCCGGTTCTGAAAGCTTTTCGGTTTTGGGCAAAGCTGTCATATCATTAAAAATTCAGCGAGGCGGTTCTCGCTCACAAGCTTGCCGAAGATGTGAGTCTTTGACAGAATTTCGTCTGAGAAGATGATCCCCATGTATCGGCAAAGGCACGTTATTGTTACCACAATAAGCACTCCCCGCACAATTCCGAGAAGCGCGCCGGATATGTGGTTCAGGTTCTCATGTCCCGGTATTCCAAATGACAGATCGAGCACATTACTCACCACTGAGAAAACTATCATTATCAAAATAAACGCTATCGCGAATATTACAATATAACACACTCTCTCGCAAAAAAAATCCACCAGAACATTCAGAACTCTCTCTTCCGTCTCATCAACGCGGTCGGCTATCTCCTCCGACAGCTCCTGAGCCGCGCCCTCGGTGAAGCTGAGCTTTCTCAATATTGCCTCCGATTCTCTCTCAGGATAGACAATATCGCCGGCGGTTATCTCCGATTCCGGCACAAAGTCCGTTGTCTTGCCGCTCACATAGTCGCGGAGACTGCTGTCCAGACTGTCAACAAGACCGGTAGCGAACGGCTCCAGCATTCCCGTAAATTCACTTGAGTACGCCGTTGATATTATATGCGCCCCAAACAGTGCTACAACCACCGCTAATATACCGCACATACCGTTTATTATCCCTGTCCTGAACCCGCGCCACGCGCAGAACAGCACTATAGCAATCAGTGATAAATCAAGGATGTGGCTCACCATTTCTGCCCCTCCTCATTCAGAGAAATCAGCCCTCAGCTGGTTTCCGATTTTGTGTCGATCCATGCGCTCATCAACGCTTCACGCCGCTTTCGATGAAAAATATTTCACTCTGTCAAATGGTACATTCACCGTCTTTCGCTCCCTTTGCCGCCGCGCTTCTCATTCTGCTGATGTGTCCTCCACAGGCTCCGCGTGAGCTGAGAACGCGCCGGCTGTTATTACACTACCGGAATCTGTATAAATGACCCGTTCCGCGCCGTCAGTGCCGAGAATCTCGATACTGCCGAGGTATTTATCGTACACACGGACGCTGTCAGAGAAGAGAACGGCGATACCCTTTGAGGATGCCGACATACAGACGGCATTGTCCGGCAGAGTTATCTGTCCGATGACTTCCCCCGAACGGTTGACTGTTATAAGATCCTCGCCGCCGCCCATCTGAAAATCGCTCAATATGAAAGCGGCGAAGCTATCCTTAACGTCAAAGTCAACAAGATATTTATCAGAGAAGTCGTACACCGAGATCTCGCGGAGATTCCCGTCAAGCCACACAGCGTAATCGGTTGTTATAAAAGCGATGTACCCGCCGCTGTACACGGCACCGACAGCTATGCCGGAGCAGTCGTAACGCGCTTTTACATCCTCCGCGTCAAGAGAATATTTCACCAGATGGCTGCCGGTATTGCCTATAGTCACAGCTATGAACTCGCTGTCGCCGATAACTTGAGCGGAGAGAAGTCTCGCGGAACCGGAATACCACTTGTAAATAGCTGTTCCGTTCCTGTTATATACGGTGACGGAGCCGAGATAACCGCTCTCCTGCGTCGATAGGGCGAGGTAGCCGTCACTGTTGACGTTCGCGGAGATGATAGCGTAATCCGGAGCCAGGCTAAACAGAATACCGTCTCCGTTGAAAAATAAAAGTGAATTGCCGCCAATGTCATATACCGCGCCGTAGCTGCCATCTGACGTGAGCCGAGGCTCACTGTATGAGTATGTCTGTGAAAATATCTCATCGCCGTCGGAACCGAAAACGACGAGATCCGTGTTGGACGCGGCGGCGAAGCAGTCTCCAAGAACCGCGAACGCGCCGCCGGAACAGTTATCATAATAGTAGTCGGATTTCATTTCCGCATAGCCCGACACGCCCAAAAGCTCCAGAATATTGTCGTGCATCAGAACTATAGCCAATGCTGCGGTGAAAACAGCCGTCAAAACGAGAACGGTCAGGATTTTCTTGAATATGCCTTTATTTTTTTCCATATCGCAAAGCCCTAATTATAATAAGAGGATAACGATTCTGACAAAATGCCCGTCCCGGGAGCCTTGTATGCCTGCGGTCTGAACGGCAAGCGAGTATAATCAGCATCGAACGATACCCGATTTATGATTATACCACAATATTTGCGAAGTTGCAACGGTTTTACACTATTTTCAAAGATTTTCTTACCGGCAGACGGGTAAGCGCGCAAGCGGGCGGGAGCGTGGGACGCGCAGCGGCGAAAACCAACCGGAAAGCGGTTCCCGCGCCGTCCGGTTGGACACGCGGTTGTTTTCGTTAAAACCTTTTCATATATTATACAACAAGCCATCGCGGTATTCAAGCGGTTATTTGTAAATATGTTGGGTGAAAACACGGCAAAAGCGGTCGGAATAACGCTTCGTGGCTGTTATTTGCCTTTAACGCGAATAAAGATGGAAATTCCCCGCCGGAGCGGAAG
>CAZKLU010000088.1:0-6405 GCA_964553775.1 uncultured Oscillospiraceae bacterium
AGAAGCTGGACGCTCACGTTAAGGTTGACGATGAGCGGGACGCGGATATGCACCGCTACCGTATACTGCGGTTTAACACGGAGCTTCTGAGGGGCATAAAACATACTGAGGAGGATTTTAATGAGGTGTTTTACAGTATCAACGCCTATTCGCGCTATTGCCGCAAGCACCCCGATTACGAGAACAACCGCGCCGTCAGGGCAATTACGAATATAAACAGGGTATATGACAGGTGTTCGGCGGAGCGGGATTTTCTGTGATGTCAGCAGCCGCCGGACACCGCCCGCTGCCCTTTTAACATTACAAGTAACACAGGTACGCAATATTATGGAGGTTTAAAATATGTCAAACAGTTCACTTATCACATACACTAATATAAGTCCAAACAGGAACAGTCCCCGAAATCACGATATAGACACTATTACAATACACTGCATTGTCGGGCAGTGTTCGGCAAAGGCGGGGTGCGACTGGTTCGCGCAGAGTGCCGCTAAAGCGTCGGCGAATTACGTTGTCGGCAAAGACGGCGACATCGGGCTTTCCGTTGACGAGGGTGACAGGAGCTGGTGCAGCTCCAGTCCGGCAAACGACAACAGGGCTGTTACGATTGAAGTCGCGAGCGATACAACAGAACCGTATGCCGTGACCGACGCGGCGTATAACGCTCTTATTACTCTTGTTGCCGATATATGCGGGCGCAACGGGATCGGTCGGTTAATATGGAGTACCGATAAAAATACGCGGGTAAACCACCTTAACGGCGCGAATATGACTGTTCACAGGGACTATGCCAATAAGTCGTGTCCGGGGGAGTATCTCTATTCAAGGCACGGGGACATCGCGGAAAGAGTAAACGCGATACTGAACCGCAACGAAAATAATAACAATGAAAGCGAGGTTATTGAAATGACGGGCGAGGAGATCTACAGAAAGCTCCGCGAGTACCTTGAGGGACAGAGCGTTCCGAATTGGGCAAAGGATGAATTTGAGAAATCCATCGCTGCCGGAATCACCGATGGCGCGAACCCGATGGGGCTTACACCGCGCTATCAGGCGGCGATCATGTCTCTGAGAGCAAAGAACGGGGGTGAGAAAAATGCGTGAGTTTTTGAATAAGTTTCGCAGCCGGAAGTTTTTAGCGGCTCTTTCAGGTGTGATAATCGGTGCCGCGATGATATTCGGCATAAGCGAGGATACTTTGATAACGGTTGCGGGTGCTATAACAAGTGTAGCCTCCATTATCTCTTACATAATCGCGGAGAGCAGGGTTGACGCGGTTGGGGTGTCCTCCGCGCAGACCGGTGAACCTGGCAAAGAGACTGTCGATCGGGAGACTGTGCTGACACAAAAAAGCGGAGGTGATAACTGATGGCTGTTTCCGTATACGACGATTATTTTTTAAGCGATGAGGACAAAAGGAAGATAGAGGCATTTAAGGCTGAATGGAGCCGCGCCAGTGAAGCCGGAGATGAGGTGGGAAAACAGTACGCTCACAATGCCGCGGAGGAGATTCGTGCCAACGCCGGATATTCCGGAGGAGCTGACGGCAGCGGATATGAGAAGCTGACATCCCGCGATGCCGTACCGGTATACTCCGCCGCCGAACTACCTTCCTATACGGCTCAGACGGACGCTGTATCGAACCTCTACGACGCGGCATCCAGAGTCAAGCTCTCTGAGCTTGAGAGCGCGTATAACATGAATATGGCAACGCTTCAGGATGAGAAATCGTCCATACCCGCGATTTATCAGGAGCAGCGCGATGCGGCATCCTCGCAGAGTGAGCTGTCAAAGCTCAATTTTAACGAGTATGCTTCGTCTTCGGGGATCAACTCCGGCACAGCGGGTCAAGCGGAGCTGTCCCGTCTTAATACGCTTCAGAGCAATCTGTCCGCTCTCGGAAAAGCCGAGGCAAGCGCGATGAGTGATGTGAACAGCCGCATATCGCGTCTCAAAACAACGTATCAAAACGATGTGGCATCGGCAATAGCAGGGGGCGAATATGAGAAGGCGGCAGCTCTTTTGGATGAGTACCGGACGGCGGAGCAGTCTCTTGTCTCAACGGCGCAGGCTCGCGCCAATGAAAACTACAGAGCGTACTCCTCCCGCTATGACGCAAACAATACAGCGTACCAGAGAGCAATGAGCGCGGAGGACACGGCATACCAGAGAGCGTTGAACGCGGAGAACACCGCGTACCAGAGGGCGTTGGCTGCCGAGAATACCGCTTATGAGAGAAAGGTTGCCGAGGACAACACGGCATACTCGCGATTGCGTGACGCTCTTGAAGATGAGAGGATCGCGGTATCAAGTACATCGAGTGTACGGAGTGACGAATTTGAGCGTCAGCTTGCGATTGCCAAGGTAATGGCGCAGTATGGCGACTTCTCCGGCTTTCAGTCTCTTGGTATCTCCGGTGACGCGATCGAGAGAATGAAATCGAACTGGCTGTCTATGAATATAAGGTAAAAAATAAGCCCGAATCCGTGAAATTCAAATCGCTACGGCGCAATTTGGACAGTATTTCGCGGATTTCGGGCTTTTATAATTTGCCTAAGCCTTCACCTGTGCGGCGGAGGCGGCGGTGGCGGTGGCGGCGGTCTTCTTCTGTGCCTTGGCGGCATGGGCGGCGGCGGTGGCGGCGGTCTTCTCGGAGGATGGTGCGGCATCGATCCCGGATGCGGTTCCCCGCCATGTCCCGGTCTGTCTCCTCCGCGTCCCGGTTCTCCTCCGTGTCCGCCGGGGGACATACGCATATCATCTTTCATCGTCTTTCAGCTCCCAGCTTTTCTTTTAATGCTTTTACTACATTATCTGTCGCGGCATCGACTTCGCTGTCCGTGAGCGTTCTCGTATCAGAACGGTACAGAAGCGAATACGCCGTCGATCTCTTGTTTTCGGGTATTCCGGCACCCTCGTACTCGTCAAAGTAGCTCACCGACTTCAGGTTCTCACCGCCGGATTCTCGCATCACTTCCATTATACGCTCTACCGTGACGGACTTATCACACACAACGGCTATATCTCTCGTTATTGGCGGAAATTTCGGCAGCGGCGTATATGTTGCCTCTTCTCCCGCCGACTTTTCGAGTGCGGGGAAACTCAGTTCAGCCGCCATCGTTCCCGCGTCAAGCCCGTAGTTTGCCGCCGTCTTGGGGTGCAGCTCGCCGAACACGCCTATCTCGGTATCACCCGACGTTATTTTCGCGCAGCGTCCCGGGTGGTACGACGGGTTATCTTTTACAGCCGCAAACCTTGCGTCCTTCACGTTCGCCGCGTCAAGTATATTCTCTATAACGCCCTTGAATGAGTAGAAATCAACTCCCTCGCCATACGCGCCGAGCGACAGTATTTTCGGCTCATACGCCAGCGGTGCGTATTTTTCATCCATCAAATATATTCTCGCAAGCTCATAAAGACGCACGTTTTCATTTCTCGCGGACTTATTTCTCGCAAGTGTCTCCAGCATATTCGGCAGTGCCGATGTCCTCATAACGGACGTGTCCTCGCCGAGCGGGTTCAGTATTTTGAATCTTTTTCGAAGCGGGGAATCGGATGGCACCCGTATCCTGTCAAGTGCTGACGGGGATGTGAACGAGTACGTTATTATCTCCGAGAAGCCATCGGAGCGGCAGCTTTCAGTGACAGCGTTTTCGAGCTTTTTATTGTTCATATATCCGCCGCGTGTCGAGGCTCCTCTCTGAAGCGTGTACGGGATATTGTTGTACCCGTAGAATCTTGCGACCTCCTCCGCGAGATCCGGCATTCTCTCAACATCGCCTCTGAAGCTCGGGATCCCCACTGTATCATCGTCTGAAACGGTGAAATCAAGGGTCTTGAGATATTCGCGCATATCGTCTGCCGCTATATTGGTTCCCAGCAGCGCGTTTATTTTGTCAGGCTCCAGCTTTATACTGCGCGGCTTTTCGGGGTTCGGGTACACATCTACTATACCGTCAACGACCTCTCCACAGCCCAGAAGCTCCACAAGCTCACAGGCGCGGTTCACCGCCTTTATCGTCGCTTCAACATCAAGTCCCTTCTCAAATCTTGAGGAGCTTTCGGTTCTCATACCGAGCGAGAGAGCTGTTTTACGCACAGACGCGCCGTCGAAGTTTGCCGCCTCGAACAGTATCATCGCCGTATCGCCGGTAATCTCCGAGTTCGCGCCGCCCATGACACCGGCAACGCACACCGGCTTATTGCCGTCGCATATACAGAGCATCGACTCATCCAGCTTTCTTGCGGTGCCGTCGAGTGTCTCTATAGTCTCGCCGCCGCGCGCTGTTCTGACGATTATTCTCCCGCCCTCAACGCATGAGAAGTCGAAGGCGTGCATCGGCTGTCCGTATTCGAGCATGACGTAGTTGGTTATATCGACTATATTTGAAATAGGTCTAACGCCGCTCGCTCTGAGCCTGCGTCTTAACCAGAGCGGTGACGGGGCGATTCTGACGTTTTTTACCATTCTCGCCGTGTAGCGTCTGCAAAGTGTCTCGTTATCTATCGTTATGGACACAAGCTCCGCCGCGCTGCCGCCTGTTCCCTTTACAACGGGGGTGTGGAGCTTCAGCGGTGTTTTGAACGTCGCGGAAGCCTCTCTCGCAAGACCGATTACAGAAAGGCAGTCGGGTCTGTTGGGCGTTATCTCGAAATCCACAACAGTATCGTCCGCGCCGATATACTTTTCTATGCTGTCACCGGGTTTGGGATCCATCGCCATCAGATCCGGGTCGGTATTCATTACAAAAAGCCCGTTTACAACGCTGTGTGGCCAGTCGTTATCAGTAAATCCCAGCTCCTGATATGAGCATAGCATACCATCGGAAGGCACTCCGCGCAGCTTGCCGCTGTGTATCTGCTTGCCGTCGGGCAAAACAGCACCGTCGAGAGCTGTCGGGATGAGATCGCCTTCATTCTGGTTCTGCGCTCCGGTCACTATCTGTATCGGCTCCTCGCGTCCAACATCAACCTGACATACCCACATATGGTCTGAGTTCTCGTGGCGTACCATCTCGACAATTTTGCCGACTACTATATTTTTAATCTCTCCGCATGATTTTTCCACCGTCTCAACCTTGGAGCCGGAGAGCGTCATCGCGTTCGCGAATTCCTTATCGTCTATATTGCTTGTATCTGTAAATTCACTGAGCCATTCGCGGGAAAGCAGCATTTTTATATTACCTCCCTATTTAAAACTGATTGAGAAAGCGCACATCATTTTCAAAAATGAGCCGCATATCCGAAATATTGAACCGTCTCATCGCCATGCGCTCGTGACCGATACCGAACGCCCAGCCGGAGTATTTTTCAGGGTCGATACCCGACATTTCGAGTACCTTCGGGTGAACCATACCCGCGCCGAGAAGCTCTATCCAGCCCTCGCCCTTGCAAACACGGCAGCCTACGCCGCCGCACTCGTGGCACTGCACATCTACCTCGCAGGACGGCTCTGTAAACGGGAAGTGGTGCGGGCGGAACCTCGTCTTTGTACCCTTGCCGTAAAGTCCCTCGACAACGAGATTCAGCGTTCCCTTGAGATCCGCCATAGTTACGCCCTCATCAATCACAAGTCCCTCTATCTGATGGAACATCGGTGAGTGCGTCGCGTCAACCTCGTCCTTTCTGTAGACGCGCCCGGGGGCAATTACGCGGATCGGGAGCGGTATAGTCTCCATGGCGCGAACCTGCATCGGGCTTGTCTGGCTCCGGAGTATTACACTGCTTTCATTATCGAAGTAGAATGTGTCAGTCCACTCGCGTGAGGGGTGGTTCGCCGGTGCGTTCAGACGGTCAAAGTTATATTCCGCAAGCTCTATTTCCGGTCCGTCGATAACGGTAAAGCCCATACCGACGAAAATGTTCTCAATCTCATCAAGGGCAATATACATCGGGTGGCGGTGTCCGCGCGGTGCGCGTTTTCCGGGGATAGTTACATCAAGCGTCTCACCGGCGAGGCGCAGATCGAGGGCTTTTTCCTCAAGCGAGGACTTGACCTCTGTGAATTTTGCTTCTATAGCGGCGCGGACATCGTTCGCGAGTGCGCCGATCTCCGGACGCTCCTCGGCGGGGAGCTTTCCCATCTGCTTGAGAAGCTTAGTCATCTCTCCCTTTTTGCCAAGGAACCTGACACGGATCTGTTCAAGATCCTCGTTTGTCGCGGCACTGTCAAGAAGCTTTAACGTCTCCTCGCGGATTTGCTTTAGCTGTTGTCTCATATATTCTTTTCAACTCCTGATTTGAATTGTGCTGTTTTGCGGCAGTTTAGGTATAGTATACACTGTCGCGGGAGATTTTGCAAGAGAAAGTTTTTAAAAATGCGTCTTTGCCGCTCATTTGCCGCGGGGCTTTCTCCCGTTGGCAGGCGAGGGTACCTCTGTAACAAAGGCGCGGGGCGTTTTCCTG
>CAZKLU010000089.1:0-6332 GCA_964553775.1 uncultured Oscillospiraceae bacterium
CGGATATGTTGACAAGGATTCGCAACGCGAACTCCGCGAAGCACCCAACGGTAGATGTACCGTGTTCCAATATGAAAAAGGCAATCGCCGAGATACTGTTGAATGAGGGATATATAAAGAACTTCCAGATACTCAGCGACGGTGGTCAGGGCGTTATCAAGATTACACTCAAGTATAATGGCAACGAAAAGGTTATTCAGGGACTCAGACGTGTATCAAAGCCGGGTTTGCGTGTTTACGCGAGTACGGAGGAACTTCCGTATGTTCTGAAGGGACTGGGTACAGCAATTATTTCAACGTCAAAGGGCATCATGACCGACAAGAAGGCACGTCAGGAACACGTCGGCGGCGAAGTCCTCGCGTTTGTATGGTAAGGAGGAGCGGTTATGTCAAGAATAGGCAGAGCGCCCATAACCATACCGGAGGGCGTTACGGTGACTGTTTCTGACGGCAACGTAGTGACAGTCAAGGGCAAAGGCGGAGAGCTTACACAGACTCTTTGCCCGATAATGAAGATCGAGCAGGACGGGAATGTGCTTCATGTAAAACGTCCGGACGATGAGAAGCAGACAAGAGCATTACATGGTCTTACAAGATCTCTTCTCCACAATATGGTTGTCGGAGTGACTGATGGTTACTCGAAGACACTCAAAATCGAAGGTACGGGCTATAGAGCTACCAAAGAAGGCAAGAATCTCGTTATGAATCTGGGATATTCACATCAGGTCATTGTGCCGGAGGTGGATGGCATAACAATAGAGGTTCCCGATCAGACTACGGTAGTTGTAAAAGGTCCGGATAAGCAGCAGGTTGGTCAGTTTGCGGCAAACATCCGTGAGAAACGTCCGCCGGAACCCTATAAGGGCAAAGGTGTCAGATACGCTGATGAGACGATACGCCGCAAAGAAGGCAAGACAGGTAAATAAGGGAGGTGTGCCAGTATGATTAATAGACCCGATACAAAAGCGCAGAGACTTAAAAGACATAAGAGAGTCAGAAGCAAAATCTCCGGCACCCCTGAACGTCCGAGACTTAACGTATTTCGCAGCGAGAATCATATCTACGCGCAGATAATCGACGATACAAAGGGCGTTACGCTCTGCGCCGCCGCGAGCAATGAAAAAGATTTCGGTGTCTCCGGCAGCAACAAAGAGGGCGCGAGAAAAGTTGGCAAGCTCATAGCAGAACGCGCAAAGAGTAAAGGTATTAACACGGTTGTCTTCGACAGAGGCGGCTATGTGTACCATGGCAGAGTGCAGGAGCTTGCGGAAGGTGCCCGCGAGGGCGGACTCGTATTTTAATAAGGAGGGAGAGAGTAAAATATGCCTTACAGCAATAGCAACAAGGAAAGCGGCGGCAGAAACGGCGGTCGCAGAGACAGAAAGGAAAAAGAAGAAGTTTCTGAGTATATTGAAAAGGTCGTCTCCCTCAATCGTGTATCAAAGACAGTAAAGGGCGGACGTATTGCTAAATTCTCCGCGCTGGTGGTCGTCGGCGATGGCAAAGGCAAGGTCGGATTCGGACTTGGCAAAGCCGCCGAGGTTTCAGAAGCTATCCGCAAGGGTATCGATGACGCAAAGAAAAACTTCCACCATGTTACGCTCAAGGGTACGACAATACCTCATGAGGTTATAGGTACATTTGGCGCGGGCAGAGTTCTCCTCATGCCGGCACCGGAAGGCACCGGAGTTATAGCCGGCGGCGCGGTGAGAGCTGTTGTTGAGGCGGCAGGTATCTCCGATATTCGTACAAAGTGCCTCAGATCAAACAATCCGGCGAATGTCGTTGCCGCTACTATGCAGGGTCTTACGTCACTTAGAGATGCGTCACAGGTCGCTAAGACACGCGGCAAGACCGTCGAAGAGATAGTGGGTTAAGGAGGAGAAGTGCAATGGCAAAGCTTAAAATAAGACTTCATAAGAGCCTTAACGGGAGGATCCAGAAGCACAAAGCCACGGCGGAGTCACTCGGTCTTCGCAAAATCGGCGATGAGACTATACAGCCCGATAACCCGCAGACAAGAGGGAAGATCGCACAGATAGGTTATCTTCTCCAGATTACGGAAGTAGAATAAGGAGGTTTCGGAATGACATTGCATGATCTTTCGCCTGCGGAAGGCTCAACAAAGAAAGCTTGGCGCAAGGGCAGAGGAATAGGTTCCGGAAACGGTAAGACAGGCGGACGCGGTCACAAGGGTCAGAAAGCCAGAAGCGGCGGCGGAGTCCGTGTGGGTTTTGAGGGCGGTCAGATGCCTTTGGTGCGCCGTATACCGAAAAGAGGGTTCCATAATATATTCGCGAAGCCTCTGGATGCGGTGAATGTTTCTATGCTTGAAAGATTCGATAACGGTACTGTGGTCGATGAGGAAGCCCTTAAAAAGGCGGGAGTTCTTTCAAGCTGCAAATACGGTGTAAAGATTTTGGGCGGCGGAGATATAACGAAAAAGCTTACCGTCAGAGCCTCCGCGTTTTCCGAGACAGCAAAGGAAAAAATAGAGGCGGTCGGCGGGAAGGCCGAGGTGATCTAATTGTTCCAGACAATAAGAAACGCTTGGAAAGCCGAGGATATAAGGAAAAAGTTCCTTTTTACCATCTTTATTGTAATCATCTACCGACTTGGAAACGCTATACCGGTACCGTATATCAATGTTGACAGTCTCGGAACTTACTTTGAGACACTCAGCAATACGGTATTCGGTTGGATGAATGTAATGAGCGGCAGCGCGTTTTCACAAGGTACTATCTTCGCGCTTTCAATACAGCCATATATCAACGCTTCCATCATTATTCAGCTTCTCACTATTGCTATTCCTGCTCTCGAAAGATTGAGCAAGGAAGGCGGCGAGGAAGGCAAGAAAAAAATCGAGAATATCACACGTTATTCTACTGTTGCCATAGCTCTTCTTCAGGGCTTCGGTTATCTCATGCTTCTGAATAACAACAACCTTCTCGTTGAAGATCGCCCCGGTATATGGTCGTCTATAGTTATAGTCGCAACATTCGTTGCAGGCTCGTGTCTTCTTATGTGGATGGGTGAGCAGATTACCGAGTTCGGTATCGGAAACGGAATTTCCATTATACTCTTTGTGAGTATCGTTTCGAGAATACCAAACAGCATAATAAACGCTGTGCGGACAATAATAAGCGATCCGTCAGTGTGGTGGATCTACCTGTTGATGCTCTTGGGCGCGATTGCGATAATTGTTCTTATCGTTATAGTGACGAACGCGGAGCGTCGCATTCCGGTCATGTACAGCAAGAGAGTTGTCGGACGCAAGGTTTACGGTGGTCAGTCAACACATCTTCCATTGAAAGTAAATATGTCCGGTGTTCTGCCGGTCATCTTCGCGCAGTCTATAGCGTCTTTACCGGCAACAATAGGTATGTTCGCGGGCAAGACGACATCGAGCGGCGGATTCTGGGGAGGATTCCTCAAGGTTTTCGACACATCGAGCGTCACTTATATGATAATATATTTCCTGCTCATCATCTTCTTCAGCTACTTCTACTCAACAATTCAGTTCAACCCTGTTGAGGTGGCAAATAACCTGCAGAAGAATGGCGGCTATATCCCGGGTTTCCGTCCCGGCAAGCCGACAGGTGAGTTTATAGCAAAGGTTCTTAATAAGGTTACGCTCTTCGGAGCTATATATCTTGCAATTATCGCGATCGTCCCGCTGATCGTCTCGGCGGTTTCCGAGACGGCGGCAAATTCCGGCATTTCTGTCGGCGGCACATCGCTTATAATTGTAGTCGGCGTAGCACTTGAGACTGTACGCGGTCTCGAAGCACAGCTTGTGATGCGTAATTACAAGGGCTTCCTTGACTAAGAGGAAAGGATTAAGTTATGAAGCTTATTCTTCTTGGCGCACCAGGTGCCGGAAAAGGCACACAAGCAGAGTTGCTCACTGAAAAACTTGAAATACCGACAATATCCACCGGCAATATCCTTCGCGCCGCTGTGCGCGAGGGTACGCCAGTGGGACTTAAAGCAAAAGCATTGATGGAATCCGGCTCTCTTGTGCCAAACGAGGTTATACTCGGTATAGTCGAGGAACGCATATCGAAGGATGACTGCAAAAACGGTTATATTCTTGATGGTGTGCCGCGTAATCTTTCTCAGGCTAAGGCACTGCCGGACAATGGGATTTATATTGATTACGCAGTTTGCATTGATGTACCTGATACGCTTATTGCAAACAGGATGTCAGGCAGACGCACCTGTTCGAAATGTTCAGCAACATTCCATGTTGAGAGTAACCCACCAAAAAAACACGGTGTATGTGACTTCTGCGGCGGCGACCTGATTATCAGAAAGGATGATATGCCGGAGACAGTGAAGCACCGTCTTGAGGTGTACCACGCGGAGACGGAACCGCTTCTTGATTACTACGCCGGTCTCGATAAACTAATTACAGTCGATGGTGTCGGTACGCCGGATGAAGTAACAAAGAGACTGTATGAGGCACTTGGTATATGATATTTGTCAAATCGGGACGTGAGATAGACTTGATGCGTAAAGCGGGACGTGTGACCGCTGAAGCAAGAAAACTCGCGGGAAGCATGGTAAAGCCTGGAGTTATGACGGCTGATATCGACAAAGCTGTCAAAACATTTATAATTTCAAAAGGCGCGGTTCCTACTTTCTTAGGTTACGGCGGATTTCCAAAGAGTGTCTGCATATCAATAAATGAGGAAATCATACACGGAATACCTGGCAGACGGCGGCTCAAAGAGGGTGATGTGGTCTGCATAGATGTAGGCGCAACCTTGAACGGATATGTTGGTGACTGCGCGGCAACATTTGTTGCTGGAAAAGTAAAATCCGACAATGTTGCTAAACTTATAAGGGTAACAAGAGAGAGCTTCTTCGAGGGTATAAAGAACGCTGTGCCGGGGAAACACGTCGCTGATATAGGTATCGCGGTGCAGAATTATGTCGAATCAAATGGTTTTTCGGTTATTCGCGAATACGTCGGACATGGTGTTGGTCGTGAGATGCATGAGGAACCGGAGATACCGAATTTTTACGTTCCCGAAATGGGTCGCGGTGCGAGATTTGTCAGAGGAATGACAATAGCTGTTGAGCCGATGGTTGCGATGGGTCGCTGCGATGTAAGAGTCCTCCATGACGGGTGGACAGTCGTAACAAAAGACAGATCAATTACAGCACACTATGAAAACTCAATACTCATCACAAACGGTGCGCCGGAGATACTGACAGTGTGTGACGGTGAAACGTATGAGTATTGAAAAAGCCGATGTCGTTCGCTCAATTCGAGGCAGAGACAGCGGAAAGCTGTTCTATGTAATTGAGACGGACGGACGGTGCGCGTATATCGCAAACGGTCGTGACAGACGAATTGAAAAGGCAAAAAAGAAGAAGCTGAAGCATATACAGTATGTTGCGACCGTGGATGATCGGATATCCGGCAAACTGCGGGACGGCGAAAGAGTTACAAACGCGGAAATCAGGCGCGCTTTGGCGGCAATAGAAGAAAAACATGGAGAACAGGGAGGTATGCACATTGGCGAAGGACGACATGATTGAACTTGAGGGAACAGTGATAGAATCGCTCCCAAATACAATGTTCAATGTAGACATCGGAAACGGTCATATTATTTTGGCGCATATTTCCGGAAAGCTTCGCATGAATTTTATCAGGATACTGCCGGGCGATAAGGTGACGGTGCAGATGTCGCCATACGACCTGACACGCGGCAGAATTACATGGCGCAGTAAGTAATACAATCGAGGATAGTTAAAGGGAGGCAATTATGAAAGTCAGACCTTCAGTAAAACCCATGTGCGAGAAGTGCAAGGTCATTAAGCGCAAGGGGCGGGTCATGGTCATCTGCGAGAACCCGAAACATAAGCAGAGACAGGGCTGAATTATAAAGGAAAGGATTGATTATAAAATATGGCAAGGATTTCCGGCGTAGATCTGCCCAGGGACAAGAGAGTTGAGATAGGTCTTACCTATGTGTACGGCATTGGCAGAACGAGCGCAAAAAAGATATTGGAAGAGACCGGCATAGACCCCAATATACGAGTGAAGGATCTTACGGAAGCGCAGGAGTCACTTTTGCGTGAGTGTATAGATAAGAACTATACGGTTGAGGGCGATCTTCGCAGGAGTGTCGCACTCGACATTAAGAGACTGACAGAAATAGGCTGCTATCGTGGTGTGCGTCATAGACGCGGACTTCCCGTTCGCGGACAGCGCAGTAAAACAAATGCTCGTACCCGCAAGGGTCCGAAACGCACGATAGCTAATAAGAAAAAGTAAGGGGGATGTGCAATGGCAGGAAATAAAGCTAAGGCAGTGCGTA
>CAZKLU010000090.1:0-6322 GCA_964553775.1 uncultured Oscillospiraceae bacterium
CAACAGGCTTGCGTTCCGCAAGCATACCAGTCAGCCTATCGGCTGACAAGCCGCCGTATTCACGGCGGTACCACGCAAAATAACAAACAGGAGTATACTGCCATGTCTGATTTTACACACCAAGCCGAAAGGCTTCGCAAAACCCTCGACGAATATAACTACAACTACTACGTCCTTGACGCTCCTACAGTCAGCGACTACGAGTACGATATGCTCCTGCGCGAGCTTGCGGAACTTGAAGCCGCCCACCCGGAGCTTGTCACACCAGAATCGCCTACCCAGAGAGTCGGCGGTACACCATCCGACAGCTTCATCGAGGTCACTCACGAGGTTCCGCTCGAAAGCCTTGCCGATGTGTTCTCATTTAACGAGCTTGACGATTTCGAGTGCCGCGTCCGTGAAACTATAGACACACCCCAGTTCGATGTCGAGCCGAAAATCGACGGTCTTTCAGTCGCGCTCCGCTACGAAAACGGCATCTTTACTCAGGGTGCTACTCGCGGAAACGGTACAGTCGGCGAGGATGTGACCGCTAATCTCCGCACTATCCGCTCACTCCCGCTCAAGCTGCTCAACGCGCCTCAACACCTTGTCATCAGAGGCGAGGTGTATATGCCAAAAGCCGTGTTCCACAGACTGAACGCCGAACGCGAGGAAAACGAGAAGCCCCTCTTCGCTAACCCCCGTAACGCCGCAGCCGGTTCTCTCCGCCAGCTCAACCCCAAAATCGCCGCCGAACGCTGCCTTGATATTATCATCTTCAATGTCCAGTCTGTCACAGGCTTGTCGTTTGAAACACACACCGAATCGCTCGATTACCTTTCCTCACTGCGTTTCAGAGTAGTTCCCCACGATATTTTCTCTAACGTCTCAGAGTGCCGGGGAAGGATCCTCGAAATCGGTGAACACCGCGACCGCTTCGATTACGATATTGACGGTGCCGTAATCAAACTGAACTCCCTTTCCGGAAGAGCCATACTCGGAAGTACCGCCAAAGCCCCGCGCTGGGCTGTCGCGTATAAGTACCCGCCGGAGGAAAAAGAAACTACGGTGCGCGATATTATTATTCAAGTCGGGCGTACTGGCGTTCTCACCCCAAAGGCTGTCTTTGACCCCGTGCGTCTCGCCGGTACAACCGTGACAAGCGCGACACTCCACAACGCCGATGTCATAGCCGAAAAGGATATTCGCGTAAACGATACTATTGTCGTCCGAAAAGCCGGAGAGATAATACCGGAGGTTCTCAGCGTCAATACCGCTAAACGCCCCGCTGACAGCCGCCCGTTCATTTTCCCCACACGCTGCCCTGTTTGCGGCACCCCTGTCGTGCGCGATGAGGGAGGAACTGCTATACGCTGCACAGGTGCCGAATGTCCCGCCCAACAGCTCCGCTATGTTATTCATTTCGCGTCAAAACAGGCTATGGATATCGAGGGTCTTGGTTCCTCAGCCGCCGCGCTCCTTATTGATAACGGTCTTATTAAAACCGCCGCCGATGTGTACAGCCTTGACGCGGCTTCTCTGGTGTCACTTCCGGGATTTGCTAAAAAGTCAGCCGAAAACCTCATAAACGCTATCGAACGCTCAAAAGACCGTGACCTCTCTAATGTTATCTGCGCCCTCGGTATTCCACAGATAGGCAGCGCGGTCGCTAAAACTCTCGCGAGACGCTTCGGTACTATGGACAACCTCATGAACGCGAGTAAGGAGGAGCTTTGCGATATTGATGATGTCGGGGAAATAATGGCAAATAACATAACGCGCTGGTTCGCGTCCGATTCGTCACAGCACTTCCTGAAGCAGCTCAAAGACGCGGGAGTGAATATGGTGAGCCGCGAACAGGCTGCCGGAGATAAATTTGCCGGTATGACTTTTGTCCTGACAGGTACTCTCGAACACTTCACCCGCGATAAGGCAAAGGCAATTATCGAGAATCTCGGCGGTAAAACCGCGGGTTCTGTCTCAAAAAAGACAACGTATGTCGTTGCGGGTGAGAACGCCGGTTCAAAGCTAACTAAAGCGCAGTCTCTTGGCATAAATATCCTGACAGAGAGCGAGTTCATGGAGCTTGCGGGAATAGAATAAACACTCAGGCTTGCCTGTAATATTTTCACATTTTTCGGCGAGACGGGAAAATAGGAGTTCCGGTTCATGGTGAAGTGAAAGCTGTAAATCCCCGTCTCGTCGCGAATATATCCTGCGGTTTCCGGTGAAGCGGGTTCTCTTCTAAACAAATAAAAATTTTTTGTATATATAATAAAATAAAATAAGTATATGTAGTAGTAGCAGTAGTAGTAGTCCGTGGAAACTGTGGAAAACTCAAAAAAGTGAGAAAAAATCTGGAGAAATCCGATGTAAAACTCGGTGGAAAAGCTGTGGATGATTTTGTCAGCTTTCAACAGTTCACACAGAGCGAAAAAATTTCGACATATTTCCACTGTGGAAACCTGTTAATTTCCATGGAAACGGTGGAAAACCAGCCGCTCGGACGAAGCATTGTTAAGGCACCATGCGAAACGCCTAAAATAGTCTCAGACACGCCATCCCCGCGCCACGAATCATGGTTGAGATAATCAACTTGTGTATTTTTAGTAAATGTCAGATTTTACCCTTGACAGACGGCGGTTAAAGTGATATAATGGCGTTAGCGAAAAGTTAGTATTATCCCTCGCTGACGGGTTTTCCCCGCAAGCCCTCGCGCAGGGAGCGGCACAGAAATCGTAACAGCAAAAAGGAGCAGGCGAATACATTGAAACGAAAGATACAGAGCGTTGTCTCCGTGCTTATCGCCGCCCTGATGATATTTACCATCGGAGCGGACGCGGCTATTAACGGCACGGGAATACCAACGAAAACGAACACCACTGAAATTACCGGCGGTCTTACATACACCTCCGCGACATCCAAAAACTCCAAAGACGAGGAAGTCAATACATATTACCTGACATATTCATTCGGCAGCGATGTACACCCGATCGTCATGGCTTGCGATACTATTTACGGCGGCATGACTATGAGCAAAGTCATTACATACGCCGAGAGCCTTGGTTACAACGTATACGGCGGAGTGAACGCTGACTTTTTCTCAATGAGCTATAGAGTTCCTATAGGAACGGTTATCGAGAACGGAGAACTGAAATCATCTACAAACTACGAAAATGTTCTCGCTTTTGACGATAACGGCGCGTTTATTGTCGAAAAACCGACTGTCACTTTTACGCTCAGAAGCTTCACGACAGGCAAGACAACAACTGTCAATAATCTCAATAAAATGCGTAACGATGTCGGAGGACTGTATCTTTTCACCTCCGCGTTCTCGACAGTCTCAACGAGAACATCCTCAGACGGCTGGTTTGTCCGTATGAAAATAATCGGCAAGCAGGAGATTAACCTCACGGAGACTGTCACAATGGAAGTCGTTGAAATCATAAACGGCAAAGACCCCGTAAAAATCGGTGACGGTTACGTTCTTCTCACGGCGGCTGACGCGAGCAATATGGGCAGTGTCCGTGACAGCTTCACAGTCGGCGATACGGTTTCGCTCTCGGCTTCATGCTCGGATGAGCGGCTCAAGGGCGCGGTCTGGGCTACAGGCTGCGGTGATATACTCGTCTCAGACGGCAAAGTTACAGACAGCAAGAAGTGGGATTCCGACCTCACAGGCTATCACCCACGCACCGCCGCCGGAATAACATCTGACGGCACACTCGTCCTGTATCTGGCGGACGGACGCTCCGGTGTCTCTTACGGCGCGACAATGACAGAGACAGCTTACGACCTCATAGACAAGGGCTGCGAGTACGCTGTGAACCTTGACGGCGGCGGCTCCTCAATGATGGCGGTGAAGCAGGGGAACGCTAAATGCTCGGTTGTGAACACTCCGTCAGACGGCAAGGAACGCTCCTGCGCCTCCTACATATTGTTCGTAACAGATACGGAGAGGACGATAAAGCCGACTGAGCTGCTTTTGAAAAATGAAGGCGCGTATGTCCTTACCGGAGCGACACTGCCGCTACAATTCGCCGCGTTGGGCAAAAACGGAGAAGCCGCCCTCGCGCCGGATGACACATACGCTGTTTCAACATTTCTCGGCGCGTCTGTCGGCACAAGCTATACCGCCGGAACGGATGAGGGGATAGATATGCTCACGCTGATATCCGAAGCAAAGGGCATAAGCGGCACAGGTTCTGTGTATGTGACATCTGATATTGATACTCTGACGCTTTCGGATATAACGATAGCGCACGGTGAGAGCGTTGATATTAAGCCTGTTGCGACTAAAGACGGCAGCAGCGTCGCTACAGACGGCGCGGTAAGCTATATACTTGGCGGCGCGGTCGGCACGATAACGACTGACGGCAAATTCACCGCGACAGCCGCTCCGGGTACAGTCGGAACCGTGACGGTAACAGCGGGCAGCAAGTCAGCCACCGCCGCCGTGACAGTTACTAACAATCTTGTTGACACAATAGATCACTGGGCGGAGGATTATATTGTAAAGCTCTACATGGCAAATATTGTTACAGGAACAGACAGCACACACTTCACGCCGAACGCTGATATACGCCGCTGCGACTTCGCTCTCATGCTCTGGAGGACAGCGGGGGAGCCGGAGGTGAGCGGTGACGCTGAGTTATTTGAGGATGTAGCGTCTGACAGCTACTACGCGGACGCTGTGACATGGGCGAGGGAAGCCGGAATTACGAACGGCACCGGAGACAACAAATTCAGCCCAACGAGCAGCATTACGAGGCAGGAGGCGTTTACGCTTATTGAGCGGTTCATGGAGTATATGAATATGGATATGCCGGACGCTGACGGAACCGCGCTTGACAGCTTCAGTGACGCTGACACGCTCTCTGAGTACGCTGTGGAGCCTGTGAGTGCGCTGATAGCGGCGGGTATAGTGAACGGTTCCGACGGCAAACTCACACCCCGAAACGCTCTGACCCGCGCCGAAACAGCGAAGCTCCTGTGCGTTGTGTATGACGAGATGAAGCAGCAATCGACCCTTCCAGAGGATGCAGTGAACCCTGACGAAACTGAGAACACTGACGATATAGTGAACCCAGACGATACCGAGAACCCCGACAACACAGAGAACCCCGATGATACCGAGAACCCTGACGATACAGAGAACATTGATGATACAGTGAATCCTGACGATACAGAGAACATTGATGATACAGAGAACCCCGACGATACAGTGAACCCAGACGATACAGAGAACCCTGACGATACAGAGAACCCCGATGATACCGAGAACCCTGACGATACCGAGAACCCCGACAACACAGAAAACTCCGAAGGTACAGAAAACTCCGAAGGTACAGAAAACTCCGAAGGTACAGAAAACCCCGATGATACAGAGAATCCCGACAGCACTGCGGGAGATATAACAGGGGATGGCGAATAAGTGTTAATTTTTCCTGAAAATCCGGATAGTTGCTGTTGACTGCCTATCAAAAATTATGGTACAATTACATTGTAGAGGTGTATTTGCACGGCTGAAAGGGCAGGGTGATTCAGATGGTTCATAAACGCGGGCAGAAATATATACTGCCGGAATGATTACTAAAGGCTGCGGGATAAAATTTCGCGGTCACGGTGCATGAAAAACACGGAAGGAGGAAATCACCATGGCGGATTTTGACATCAGGAAAAATAAACGCTATCTTATCGCAATACTGATTGTATTTTTAATCGTACCGCATATTGTGATGTGTATTCCCGGACTTGCGGGAGAGATGGGCGGCTGGATAAATGGCGAGACGGAGCGCGGAGCCGAACTTGTGTATTCCGTTACCGTGTGGCTGCTTGTGCCGCTGACGGGACTGGCAATTACATTGCGGCGCGTTCTCAGGGGCGAGACGTTCAGCCCGCTTCCGGCAATAGCGGCGGAGCTTTCTATATTGACGTATCTATTGAGAATAGACGTTGGCGCGGCAAAGGGTCCTGTCCTCGCGCTGTCACTTGCGCCGCTGCTTATGCTGCTTCTTGAGTGCTTCGCGCTTCTGGGAAAATATGACGCTCACGGCAAAACGGACAGAAAGAGCCGCCTGCTGTCGGGCGCGGCGGAGAATTACAGGTTTCTGGCAATAGTGGCGTTCGTTGCGGCGGGGATTCCCGCGATGTTCGGCATAGTGTCTATATATCTCAACCTTGCGAACATGGGCGGACTGCCGGGAGCGATAATTTCTATTGCGGGAGGATTATTCAAGGGTGTGCCTTACGCGCTTATCCTGATGTTCCTGCCCGTATATCAGGCGGTGAAGGACGAGAAGCTGACGTTGGGCGGCGCGTTGGGAATACTGCTTATCTA
>CAZKLU010000091.1:0-6165 GCA_964553775.1 uncultured Oscillospiraceae bacterium
GTCCACGGTCCCTGCCCGTGACCAGTGTACTGCTCCATCGGGGCGAAACCGTGCTTGAGCATGACAGTCAGCGTGTGTGAGCCGTCAATATCCCTCGCGCATCCAAAATCCATCAGCTTGACCTTGCCGTTTTTGAGAAGCATGATGTTGTCAGGGCTGATGTCGCGGTGAATCATCCCCTCCTCGTGTATCTCCGCGAGAGCTAAAACGATAGGCTTCATGAGCGGAAAAAGCTCCTCCGGCATCATTACTCGGTTACGCACTATGCCGCGCAAAGTCTCTCCGCGCAGATACTCCATAATAATATACGCTGTGTTATTTAGCGAGAAAAAGTCAAGGACACGCACTATCTCAGGAATCTCATAAAATTTTGCAAGTGTTCTCGCCTCGTTAAGAAAGTCGGATTTTCCCTTTTCAAAAATCTGTTTGCCATCCCTCGAAAAGCAGGTAACTTCCTGTGAAACAGCCGCGTCTCTTTGGACGAACATAGTCGGAAAATACTCCTTAATTGCCACTTTAACATTCAGCCGCGTATCAAGTCCGAGGTATGTAATTCCAAACCCGCCCTCGCCGAGAACACGACCGAGTCTGTAACGACCGCGAATACTCGTTCCGGGCGGCAGGTGGTTCGGCATCGGCTCATAACTCTCAATGTTTTCTCCACACATCGGGCAAAACTTCCCTGTATCGAACTGAGCCATGCAGTATGGGCAAAACGTCATAGGTTATCACTCCTTTTCGCTGAATGTGATATTGTGGTTATTCTACCACATAAAGCCACGCTTTGCAAGTCTTTTCGACATTTCCAAAGAAATCTATTTTCCTTCAGCCTCGCAGTGCTTCGCCTCCTTTAAAAACAAATTTTCGTATGTTTAAGCCACCGAGAGCGGGCTTTATTGCCCACATAATGGAAACGCAACTTGAAAAACGCTTGTTTTGCGGGAGTTTTACACAATATCCACTGAGTTTTCCACAATCTTATGTAAACTCGCACCGATGCTGTGATTTTGTCAATAGTCATATACGCCAAACTTTGGTTTACATATTACCACAAAAAACGTAGACTGTATACTGAACATTTTTATTTCAGTGTGGTATAATACAAAGTGCCGAATATGGAGCTTTGATGTTTTCCACGGCAAAGCGGTAAAAACAGCTTTTTTCGTAAACGATGGGCAGCTTCAAACTGCGCCATTCAATGCCGCGATTATAATTACACGCAGGTAAAATACCGGAGCTTGCGAGTACAAGTATAATAGAGGGGTTATAATTTTGCGCTGGGGGAAGAAAAATGGAGCTATTTGACTTGTTTCTGACATTCGCTAAAATCGGCGCGATGACGTTTGGCGGCGGCTACGCAATGCTTCCGATTTTGCAGCGGGAAGTCATTGAGAAAAAAGGTTGGGCTACGGATGAGGAACTGGCAGATTATTTCGCTATCGGTCAGTGTACACCTGGTGTAATAGCAGTAAATACAGCGACTTTTATCGGACAGAAGAAACGCGGCGCAGCGGGTGGAATTGTCGCGACTCTCGGTGTTGTATTCCCGTCTATCGTGATTATAACGGCACTTGCGGGCGTTATTACGGCATACTCGCATATAGTGTGGGTACAGAATGCTTTTGCCGGAATCCGTGTCTGCGTGTGTGTGCTGATATTCAACTCTGTTGTGAAACTCATGAAATCGGCTGTTATTGATATTTGGACAGTAATTATATTCTTGCTCGTTTTAGCGGTGTCCATCTTCTTCGATGTATCACCTGTCGTGTTTGTGCTTATATCCGGCATACTTGGTGTCGTGATAAAATCAATAAAGGCGGGTGACAAAAAATGACGCACTATCTGTTACTGTTCTTTGAGTTTTTCAAGACAGGACTTTTCTCAGTCGGCGGCGGTCTTGCGACAATACCGTTCCTGTATGATATGGCGGACAGAACCGGCTGGTTCACACGTCAGCAGCTTGCGGATATGCTGGCGGTTTCAGAGTCAACACCCGGACCTATCGGCGTAAATATGGCAACATATGTGGGATTCATAAGCGTTGACGGTAACTTTTTCGCAAAGGTTCTCGGCGCGGTCATATCAACTCTGGGACTTGTCACGCCGTCAATAATTGTTATATTGATCGTAGCGCGGTTTCTCAAGAGCTTTGGGGAAAATAAGATTGTAAAATCCGTTTTCTATGGTCTGCGTCCCGCGTCTGTCGGACTTATAGCAGCGGCGGGAATTTCGGTCGCGGAGGGCGTTTTTATTACTCCTCAATTTGCCGAAACACACGCTATAACGGATCTTTTGGACTGGAAAGCTGTCGCTTTAGCGGCTGTTCTCATAGTTTTCACGCGGTTTGTAAAACCGACGAAAAAGCTGCACCCTATCGTGTTTATAGGCGCGTCAGCTATTGTCGGAATTGTGTTCGGATTCGCGGGTGTATGATATGCGTATATGCGGTATTCAGAAACTAACGCTTTTAGATTTTCCCGAACACACAGCGTGTACGATTTTCACAGGCGGCTGCAATTTGCGCTGTCCGTTCTGCCACAATGCCTCGCTCGTGCTTAACGCGGAATCCCTTCCAGAACTGAGTGAGGATAATATAATGAGCTTTCTCGAAAAGCGGCGCGGACTTTTAGACGGTGTATGTATAACCGGCGGAGAACCGACCCTACAGGCAGGAATTTCGGAATTTCTTGAAAAAATACGCTCTCTCGGTTTCCTCATAAAGCTGGATACTAATGGCACGCGCCCCGATGTTCTGAGAAAGCTGCTCAACGCCGGTCTTCTTGATTACATCGCGATGGATATAAAATCATCGCCGGAAACCTACAGTAAACTGACAGGCATTGAAAACTTCGATATGACACCGATTTACGATAGTATTTCGATTTTGACGAACTGCAACATTGACTTTGAGTTCCGCACCACCGCTGTGGCCGGACTTCACACAGCCGAGGATTTTGAAAAAATCGGTGTTTGGCTTCAAGACGCGCCGCGCTTCTTTTTACAGTCGTTCAAGGATTCGGGAGATATAATATCTGACGGTCTTTCACCGTTTTCTGATGAGCAGCTGCGCGAATTTCTTGCCATTCTCCGTAAATACATTCCCAATTCTGAGCTGCGTGGGGTCTGAATACTATATATTGTGTTAAAATTATTTTGAAACACAAGATGTCGTGTTTGTCCATTGACAGCAACGCTTATAGATGTTATAATATACTCGCAAGGTTAAGTGAATACCACTGCGTATTGTACTTTTAAAAATATTTTCAAAGTCCGCAAGCTGCATTGAATTTGCGGAGGCGAAAAATTTTTTCGGCAGCTTTGCGGTCGGATATTATCTTTCGGAGCTTTCCGTGTGCTGGTATCGTGTACGAAAGCACCGAGAATTTTTATAGCCGAAGATTTTTCCGAGTTGAATATAGTGAATATATATTTGAGTAAAAAAGGCGAAGGGGAGATAGAAATGTACAGAGTAATAAAGAGAGACGGAAGAGCGGTAGACTTTGACATAAATAAAATAGCTGTGGCGATTAAAAAGGCATTTGACGCTACCGACACAAATTACAACGACAGCGTTATAGACTTTTTAGCACTGAGGGTCACAGCTGCTTTTCAGAACAAGATATGTGATGAGCTTATAAACATTGAGGATATACAGGACAGCGTGGAGTCCGTTCTGTCTCAGGGCGGATATGAGAACGTCGCGAAGGCGTATATACTCTACCGCAAGCAGCATGAGAAGCTCAGAAATGTCGGCGAGACAATGCTCGATTATAAGAAAACTGTAGATAACTATCTCAATATAAACGACTGGCGGGTAAAGGAAAATTCGACCGTTACTTACTCTGTAGGCGGTTTGATACTGTCAAATTCCGGCGCGATTACGGCGAACTATTGGCTCTCCGAGGTATACGATGATGAGATTGCTAAAGCGCACCGTTCGGCGGACATACACCTGCATGACCTCAGTATGCTGACCGGCTACTGCGCGGGCTGGAGCCTGAAGCAGCTTATCAAGGAAGGTCTTGGTATACCCGGCAAGATAAATTCGTCACCCGCAAGTCACCTCTCAACACTCTGCAACCAGATGGTAAACTTCCTCGGTATAATGCAGAACGAATGGGCAGGGGCGCAAGCATTCTCATCGTTCGATACCTACCTCGCGCCATTTGTGAAAGCTGATAACCTGAGTTACAAGGAAGTCAAGCAGTGCATACAGTCATTTGTGTACGGTGTCAACACGCCGTCAAGATGGGGTACACAGGCACCGTTTTCTAACATAA
This sequence comes from uncultured Oscillospiraceae bacterium, assembly GCA_964553775.1. Classification (GTDB taxonomy): domain Bacteria; phylum Bacillota; class Clostridia; order Oscillospirales; family Oscillospiraceae; genus RUG626. Next base: position 4,281 of record CAZKLU010000091.1, read on the forward strand.
CGCTCGACTGGACTGTTCCGAACGATCTCGCGGAGCTTCCCTGTATAGTTGGCGGCAAGGAGCAGAGTTATAAATACAAGGACTGCAAGCGCGAGATGGACATGGTAAACAAGGCGTTCATCGAGATAATGGTTGAGGGTGACGCGAACGGACGCGGTTTCCAGTACCCGATACCGACATATTCTATAACACGCGATTTTGACTGGTCTGATAACGAGAACAACAGGCTTCTCTTTGAGATGACAGCGAAATATGGCACACCGTATTTTTCAAATTATATCAACTCCGATATGGAACCTTCGGATGTACGCAGTATGTGCTGCCGTCTGCGTCTTGATCTGCGGGAGCTTCGCAAGAAATCCGGCGGCTTCTTTGGCTCCGGCGAATCAACCGGCTCTGTCGGCGTTGTCACAATCAATATGCCGAGAATAGCATATCTGTCAAAAACCGAAGAAGAGTTCTACTCAAGACTTGACAAGATGATGGATTTGTCGGCGCGTTCATTGAAAGTGAAACGCACAGTAATCACGAAGCTGATGGACGCGGGGCTTTACCCGTACACCAAGCGTTATCTCGGCAGCTTCGACAACCACTTCTCAACTATCGGACTTGTCGGTATGAACGAGGCGTGTCTCAACGCGAAATGGATAAATAAGGATCTCTCAAATCCCGAAGCTCAGAAGTTTACCAAAGATGTACTCAACCATATGCGTGAGAGACTTAAGGACTATCAGGAGCAGTACGGAGATCTATATAACCTTGAAGCTACTCCGGCGGAATCAACGGCATACAGACTCGCAAAGCATGATGTTGAGCGTTACCCTGACATTATCACCGCTAATATGAACGGAACACCATATTATACAAACAGTTCGCACCTGCCCGTCGGGTACACCGATGATATATTCTCCGCTCTCGATATTCAGGATGAATTGCAGACACTCTACACCTCCGGAACAGTTTTCCACGCATTTTTGGGTGAGAAGCTGCCCGACTGGAAAGCGGCGGCGAATCTCGTTCGCAAGATTGCCGAGAATTACAAACTGCCATACTATACGATGTCGCCAACTTATTCCATATGCAGTGAACACGGATATATCGCGGGAGAAGCGTTCACCTGTCCTAAATGCGGCAAAAAGACCGAGGTTTACAGCAGAATAACGGGTTATTATAGACCCGTTCAGAACTGGAACGACGGCAAGCGTCAGGAGTACAGCGACCGCAAGACGTATGTTGTCGGCGCACTGCCGATGATAAAGACGAAACAAGCTGTAACAAACGAAAAGGTTCAGAACGAAAAGGTTCAGCCGGAAGCCCAGTACGATGGAACAGAATCAATCACAAGAGTGATGCTCTTTGCAACAAAAACCTGCCCGAACTGCAAAACAGCCGAGCGTTTGCTGAGAGAAGCCGGTATCGAATACGAAAAACTGATGGCGAATGAGCATATAGACCTTGTGGACAAGTACGGCGTAAGACAGGCTCCGACGCTGATTATTGAAACGGCGATGGGAAGCTATGTAAAGCTCGCGGGAGTGTCCGATATAACGAGGTTTGCCGCGAAGAGTACCGGAATAAGAGTGTAAACCCGCAACAATCAGTTTCATAGCTGCACGAAATAAAACTTTACAGACTGCGGCAATAAAAAGGGGAATTGCATGAAAGCAATTCCCTTTTGAGTAAAGCGCATCATCTGAAGACCATGGAGAAATTGGGAAGTTGGGCGCGTCATAACGTCAAAAGATTACTGAATTGTAATATTTTTGTTGCAGAGCAAAATTTTTCTTGCAAAAGCGCGACGAATGGGCTATAATAAGGCGTATAGCTTATTAGGAGGTTCCACGGATGAAAATTGACAGAAAAACAATAATCTGGATAGTCAGCG
>CAZKLU010000092.1:0-6135 GCA_964553775.1 uncultured Oscillospiraceae bacterium
TATTCAGCGATGTAGAGGACGGAAAATATTATACCGCGGCGATTACATGGGCTGCTGAGAACGGCATTGTATCTGGCTATGGAAATGGAGATTTCGGCACTGACGATTCAATAACGAGAGAGCAGCTTGCGACTATTCTCTGGAGATACGGCGGAAGTCCTGACAGCGATGGAACGCTTGACAGCTTCAGCGATGTGAGTAAAGTTGACACATGGGCTTCAAACGCTTTGTGCTGGGCTGTGGATAACAGCATCGTCAACGGAAAAGGCGATGGAGTTCTTGACCCGCTTGGAAAAGCTACACGAGCGGAGGTGGCAACTATGCTTATGCGGTATTGTGATAAGGTGATGTAGTGCCTGTGAGTTGTGTATGTATCAGGTGCGGGTAGAATTTGTGCTGTGTAAAAATAAAATCGGAGTACCCTGCGGATGTTGAGGAATACATTTGCGGGGTGCTTTTTTGATTTCAGAGACTTCTTTTTCATATGTCTTGTATTGGTGATTATTTGAAAGAGTGTCAATTACGCTTATTTTTATGTCAATTACGAAATTCGTTGACACAAAACACATTTTTAATGTTACAGTAATGTCAGCATCGAAAATATAAATTTTATTTTAAGGAGGAATATAAAATGAAAAACGAAAAGATTGTCAAACGTCCGAAGAAGTGGTCGCTTGTGCTGATGTGTTTTGTGTGCGTACTGCTTCTTGTCGTAAACATCGCGCTGGTCGCGCTTATACCGCCAAATTACGACACGATTAACACCTTCCTTGCGCCGAAAACAACGGGCGAGAATGTGGAGGCGACAAGAGCGGATTCCGAGGCAATGACTCAGGAAATCGAATCCGAGGGCATTGTGCTTCTTGAAAACAAAAACTCAGCTCTGCCGCTCTCATCGGGAACAGCTATAAATATCTTTGGCTACGGCTCTAAAGATACGGTGTACGGCGGTTCCGGCTCCGGTTCCGGAGATAGTTCAAATGCCGTCACGATAGCCGAGGGGCTTGAAAACGCGGGATTCACCGTCAACCCCGAGCTTGTCAGCTTCTATGACGAGCATTATGTTGAACGCGCCGGTGTTGGCTTTACCGGAAACAATTTCGATATAAACGAACCCGCTCTCAGCGAGTACTCCGACAGTCTCATTGAAAACGCGAAAAACTATTCGGATGTGGCATTATTTGTCGTATCACGTCTTGGCGGCGAGGGCGCGGATCTGCCGATGGATATGGATCCCGATCTCACAACCGAGATAGTTTCCTCCGGTGCGCTGACACAGCAAACCGTCCACGGCGGCGATAAGGGCAAGCATTATCTGGAGCTTCAGAGCGTGGAAATTGAAGTTCTTGATATGGTAAAAGAGAACTTCGGCACCGTTATCGTCATAGTAAACTCAACAAACGCGATGGAACTTGGTTTTCTTGAGGATGACGGGGTAGACGCGGCACTGTGGGTCGGTTGTCTTGGTTCCACGGGCGCGAACGCTATCGGTGAAGTTCTGTCAGGCACTGTTAATCCGTCAGGACGCACAACCGATACATTTGCCTATGAGGTTGAGAGTGCGCCAAGCTACTACAGTCTCGGAGATTATGATTATACAAACCTTGAGTGGGTAAACACCAGCCCTATCGGCGCGAGTACCGACCCCGATGCCTATCACTACGTTGACTACATCGAGGGCATATATGTCGGGTACCGTTACTACGAGACAGCGGCTGCTGACGGGTTCATAGATTACGATACAGTTGTCCAGTATCCGTTCGGCTACGGTCTGAGCTACACCGATTTTGACGAGAGCATTACCGACTTTTCAAACGATGGCACGACCGTTACAATGACTGTGAATGTGACAAATAACGGCAGTTACGCGGGAAAAGATGTTGTAGAGGTATATTATACAGCCCCGTACACTTTAGGCGGTATCGAAAAGAGTGATGTCGTGCTTGCGGCGTTTGCGAAAACGGGCTTGATAAATTCAGGGTCAAGTGAGAGTGTAACACTCAGCTTTGCTGTTGAAGATATGGCATCGTATGATTACACCGGAATAAAAGCGTCTGGCGGCGCATATGTTCTTGAAGCGGGCGATTATACAGTGAGTCTTCGCAGTGACAGCCACAACATTATCGATTCCCGAGCCATCACTATAGACAATGACATTATATACAACGACGCTAACGACGGTGCAAGGAGCAGCGACGGCGTTGCGGCAGTAAACCAATTTGACGATTCGAGCTTTGGCGAGTGTACATCGTACATCTCCCGTGCTGACTGGGAAGGCACGTTCCCGACCGAGAGAGCCGCGTTCAGCCGTGAGGCTACAGAGAGTACACTTGCGGTACTCACAGATACAACGGTATACAACGATGACAGCGCGGAGGCGATAACTGTCGCGGATCATGGGCTTACTATAGACGATATGAAGGGGCTTGACTACAACGATGAGAAGTGGAACGAGCTTCTTGAAGAAGTCAGCGTTGATGAAATGTCAAACCTCATTGTAAACGGCGGCTGGGCAACACAGTCTGTTCCGTCTGTTGACAAGGCAAGCTATGTCGAGGTTGACGGTCCGAACGGCGTAAACAATATAATGGCGGGTACGACCGGCAACCAGTTCTGCGCTCAGTCCGTACTTGGGTGCAGCTGGAACAAGGAACTTGCTGTTACAATGGGACAGACGTTTGCCCGTGAAGCAAAGGAACTTGGTGTTGCCGCGCTCTATGCACCGGCTATGAACATTCACCGCTCACCGTTCTGCGGAAGAAATTACGAATACATCTCTGAGGATGGGTTCCTCTCCGGAATGATAGCGTCCGGCATAATTCAAGGTATACAATCAGAGGGTGTTACAACCTACGCGAAACACTTTGCGGTGAACGATCAGGAATCGAACCGCGACTCCGGCGGCTTATGCACATGGGTAAACGAGCAGGCAATGCGTGAGATATACATAAGATCTTTTGAAATCGCCGTCAAAGATGGAGGAACACGCGGGATCATGTCCTCATTCAACAGAATCGGAGCAACCTGCGCGGCGGAAAATTACTCTCTGCTGACAACGGTACTGCGGAACGAATGGGGCTTTGAGGGTACGGTAATCACAGACTGTATCTTACAGCTCAGCTACATAAACATAGACCGCGCTCTGCGCGCCGGAAACGACCTTATACTCTCGCTTATGAATATTCAGTCCCTGTCTGACGCAACGACCGGCACTAACTACGGCAATCAGGCAATGCGTAACGCAACGCACAATATACTTTACACCGCCGCGAACTCCGTCGGTCAGGAGATAAGCGCAACGCCCGTCGCGTATTGGCTTTATATAACAGTGGGTGTTGTTGATGTGATTCTCATAGGACTCTGTGTATTCTACTTCGTAAGGCGTGCCAGAAATAACAAACTTTTAAAAGCACAGCAGAGTTCTGTCGCCGTTGAATGATGAAAGCACATTTCTTTATATGGTGAACACAATTCCTGACAATGTGTTTACTGTTAATATCTCTTTGCTACCCCCATGGGTTTCGACCTGTGGGGGCTTTCCCCTTGCTTGAATTATCGGCAAATTGCTCCCGTAAAGGTGAGACTGCCGGTAAACTAAAGCCGGCTGATACCCGCGCTAAATCGTTGCGGGGGCTGTTTGTCTATTGTAAGTTATTAGTAAATTTAAGGCTATATGTCTGCTTGGGCAAGACAATACGCACCCTTTCGGGTGCGAAATTATAATTATCAGTATCCGAGTACTTCACACTCCGGCATTGTAATAGTCAGGCGAAAAATGCTGTCATTGGTTCGTATCGTGACAGTTCCGCTGTATTTTTCAGCGGTGCGGCGTATACTTCTCAGCCCAAAGCCGTGGTAGTGTTTATCATCCTTGCGCGTCACCGGAAATCCGTCACGCTGTAATTCTATGCTTCCCGCGTAGTAGTTCTCGATCTCTATAACCGCAAGACCGCTTTTAGGGTAGATATTCACGGAGATCATTTTTTGTGTGTCGTCTTTAAGCTCCGAAACGCCCTCAATAGCGTTGTCAAGAGCGTTCCCAAGCATAGTATAGAGATCCACCGTATCAACGAATGACAGACATTCCCCATCGGCGGCGCAGGTAAATATGTACCCCTTTGAGTCGCAAATAAGACTTTTTTCCGTAAGTATTGTATCAAGTATCTGATTTCCGGAGTGTATCATAGCGTCATATGCCGATGGTATTTCGATTTTGGGAATCTCTTTACCGTCTTGTCTTTTTGAAAGCATCAGGTTTATTGCCGCTACCTGATGCTTTAAGTCATGGTATTTGTGGTTTATTATCTCAACGCTCTCCGCGGCTTTCTCATATTGCCGCTTATGAGTGAGCCATAGCTCGTGCTGTGTGTCAAGTTCATGCCGCAAGGCGAGTTGTTTTTGCTGACTGCACTGACTGATAAGCGCAAACAGACAACAGAATATATCGTAACAGAGACAAAGCCTGTATAGCGGGTTATCAACCTCAATGTTCTGTTGCACCAGAGAACTGAGGACAAGCGCGATAACGAGTGTACCGAGAAGTGCCGAGAGCGAGAGCTTTATATCCACGTCATAATGGCGATGTTTCGCGAGCGGCTTTGCTATCGCGAAATATACCGCGCCGTAGACGATGATATGTACAGCGAAATAGCAGGGTGTGTAATACGAATCCACAGTTATATTAAGACCGGGTTCGAGAATAGCGTGGACGCAATAGGTCATGTGCTGTGTCAGGTACGCGGCGGTAGTGGAGTAGATTATTTCAGTTATCGAGAGTGTGCAGGACAGACGAAAGTACACGCCGCAGAAAGCAAACGATGAAGCTGAAAAAACGAGCGTAAACAGCAGCGAGTTACTGTCCTTCCCCAATAGCGATATAAATAGAATCTGCACACACCCGAACACAACAATCACGCAGAAATACAGTATGGTTCTCAGCGCGAACCGGCTCCTGTGCTGCAAAGGCAGCGCAAAGAGAACAGAAGCGGTCAGAAGCTCCATTGGTAAGCCGCAGAAAAGCGCGAGGTTCGCAAAAAACATCGTCATACAAAACCACCGCCCGCGTAATCGGATAGTTTCCGCAAAAACTCAGCACGCCGTGAGCGTGTGATTGGCAGCTCCGTATCGCCAAGAAACAGAGAATCGCGGTGTACAGCGGTGACGTTTCGCATATTTACAAGATAACTGCCGGAACACCTCGCGAACGGGAGATTTTTCGATTGAAGCTGTTTTTCAAGATCCTGAAGTGATCCAGTTGCGGTATATGTTTCTCCATCGCAATGTATTAAAAGCTGATGGTTGATTACTTCAATGTAGTGTACGGATTCTGTCATCAGCTTGCGTTTCGCGCCGTTTGCGGTGAGAACTATATAATGCGGTTCACGCTGCCGTACATTCTCGAAAGCGCGTCTCAGCTTCATCGCAAGCTGAGGGTATGTGACTGGTTTAATAACAAAGTCTATTGCGCCAACATCGTAGCCGCGTATGGCATATTGGGCGAGATTTGTTATAAACATCAGGACAACGCCAGGGTCGGTTTTGCGGATATAACGCGCCGTCTCAAGTCCGTCAAGGTGCGGCATTTCTATATCAAGGAGAATTACATCCCACACAGGGCGATACTCCTCCGCAATGTCAAGACCGTCATTGAAAACAGAGATAGTAACGGGAATATTATTCTCAGCACAGTAGCGTTCGGTACAGTCACGCAGCTCGTTAGCCGTCGCGGTGTCGTCCTCAACGATTGCGAGTTGAAGCATTTTGATTCCCCCTTTTTTGCGATTTGCTCTATTATATCACATAACCGCCGTAATGACAAGAAAAACATTTTCTCTTTACTACGGAGTATCTGTTATTCACACTTTATAATCAGGCAGCTGAATAATAGAATATTTATGTTGAATTGTCAGTATATGCTTGACAATTTGCAGACCACAATCAAGACTTATGATGATAAAGTGGCGTTTGCTACGGTTCAGCTGTATGTGTCAGAAGTCGTTGAATTGAGCTCTCAGCCGTCTAACTTCTTTGAAAGAGCATTTGAAGGAATTAAACAGAATTTAAGAGATATTCGTGAATTTGTTCTGGAAGGTTTGCTGTGGTTCGTATCACACTTACCGGCGATTTTCCTGACAG
>CAZKLU010000093.1:0-5820 GCA_964553775.1 uncultured Oscillospiraceae bacterium
GATGAAGCTCTCCAATATCCGTTATCCATCTGACGTTGCCGACAATGTAAGCGAGTGCGGACACTCCAGACTGATTTATCAGCATAGCACCGCTTTTAGCGTCAAAATATCCCAGCTCACGAAGCACATCATAGAGACAGAGCCATCTCTCGCCGTCCATTTCAACGTAACGAATTTTGCGTTTTTTTGAAGATTTGCACGGAAAATTTACATTTTTCATCTTGATTATTCTCCATTAAGTGGTATAATATTGTCTACAGAAACCTCAAAGAGTTTAAGAGCGTCGTTAAGCGCGTCTTTGGTTTTCTGACTGACTTTATTTTTATCGGCTTCTTCGGACTTCTCAACTGCCGCAGAAAGCTGTTTTGATATATTTATGAACATTTTGTAACAAATGGGAGCTGAGACATATGACGATAGCCGAGAAGCTGGCAGAGTATTCGCGCTCCGGCGTTCTGCCTATGCACATGCCCGGACACAAGCGGAGAAGCGGTTTCCTGTGGCTCGATTCTCTGAGCGTCTCGATGGACATAACAGAGCTTGACGGCTTCGATAATCTCAACGACCCTCACGGTATGTTTCTTGACCTGTCTCAGCGTCTTTCCAAACTCTACGGAGCGAAAAAAAGCGTTCCTCTCGTGAACGGCAGTACCGCCGGAATCCTCGCGGCAGTGCGTTCCTGTGCCGGAGAAAACAGTACCGCTCTCATCTCAAGAAACTGCCACAAGTCAGTGTACCACGGCTGTGAGCTTGCGGGTTGCGATGTGTCGTATATCGTGCCTGTGCGGGACAGTAACGGAATATGGCTCTCCGTAACGCCTGAAAGCGTTGAGAACGCCCTCCGCAATAACGACAATATACATCTTGTTGTTGTCACCAGCCCCACCTACGAGGGAATTATCAGCGATATAGCGTCAATTTCCGAAATATGCCACCGTTACAACGCTGTCCTCCTTGTTGATGAAGCTCACGGAGCGCATTTGGGCTTTGACGGCTTCCCTGAGACATCCGTCAGGCTCGGTGCTGACATCGTGGTTCAAAGCCTTCACAAGACACTGCCGTCACTCACCCAGACAGCGGTGCTTCATATATGCCCATCACTTCCCGAAGAGCTTTCCCGCGAGGTGATAAGAAACGCCGCGATATTCCAGACGAGCAGCCCCTCGTATCTTCTAAGCTCCTCAATAGATGGCTGCGTGAGATTCATGGAGACTGACGGTAACAGAGAGTGCCGCCTGTGGCGTGAGAATCTCCGCGTGATTGATTCTCTGACCGGTTATGGCGTTCTCTTCCGAAGCAGTACCGACAGAGTATTCGCGTATGACCCTTCAAAAGTCGTTGTCTCCGGTGTAGAAGCGGACTTTTTCAGACATGAGAGCGGAATAGAGCCTGAAATGGAATCTGACAGCTTCGTACTGTTCATGACAGGCTTGGCGGACACACAGGAGAGTATAGAGCGTCTCGCGAACGCAATCAAATCAAGCCGATACTCAGCTCACACCACCCCCACATCAAGCCGAGAGAGCCGAGAGAGACGGGAACCGGAAGCTCCCCCTCTCCCCCGTCAGGTGATGAAACCGTCCGCAGCCGTCAAAATGAGAGCAGTGACCGCCGAACCGGAAAAGGCTCTCGGTAAAGTGAGCGGTGAGTACATCACGATGTACCCTCCATGCTCCCCGATTCTGGTTCCAGGCGAACTTGTAGATGAGCGCACGATTGAGAAAACAGGCGGAAAACCCCTCCGTGTTCTGGCTGATATGTGAACGCCGAGTGCCTGAGTATAGTGTGTGAATGTAAACATATTGTAAATAATATTCTCTCCCCGCTTAAAATGGAGCGTACCCGATGAGCAAAAACCCATCTCTCCGACTGAGCGGTAACAATATTGAGCCGTGACGATACGTTTTTCGTCAGAATAACGCTTGCCAACTGAAAATCCTGTGGTATAATAGGGATATTACATTTCCCGAAAGGAGACATATTTGAGTTATGAACAAATCGAGATACGAGCTTAATAAGGAGCTTGCGCAAATGCTCAAGGGCGGCGTTATTATGGACGTTACAACACCCGAACAGGCTAAAATAGCCGAGGACGCGGGAGCCTCCGCAGTGATGGCTCTTGAACGCATACCCGCTGATATACGCGCAGCCGGTGGTGTCTCCCGTATGAGCGACCCCGCTATGATTAAAGGCATCCAGAACGCTGTGTCCATACCCGTTATGGCGAAATGTCGCATAGGACACTTTGTAGAGGCGCAGATTCTTGAAGCTATAGAGATAGATTACATTGACGAGAGCGAAGTCCTCACTCCGGCTGATGATGTGTACCATATTGACAAGACAAAATTCAACGTGCCGTTTGTGTGCGGAGCGAGAGACTTGGGAGAAGCACTCCGCCGTATTGCCGAGGGTGCGTCTATGATACGCACCAAAGGTGAACCCGGTACCGGCGATATTGTACAGGCAGTCCGTCACATGAGAGCGATGAACGCCGAAATAAGACGCGTACAGAATCTCCGTGAGGATGAGCTTTACGAAGCGGCAAAGCAGCTGCAGGTTCCGTATGACCTCGTTGTGTATGTCCATGAGAACGGCAGACTTCCGGTTGTAAACTTCGCCGCTGGTGGTGTAGCAACACCCGCTGACGCTGCGCTCATGATGCAGTTGGGAGCCGAAGGTGTTTTCGTAGGCTCAGGCATATTCAAGTCAGGTGACCCCGCTAAAAGAGCGTCCGCTATCGTACAGGCAGTGACAAACTATAATGACGCGCAGCTTCTCGCTAAACTCTCCGCAGACCTCGGACAGGCTATGGTCGGAATAAACGAACAGGAGATAGCTCTTCTGATGGCAGAGCGCGGCAAATAAACAATGGCTGTTGGTATATTGGCACTGCAAGGCGCGTTCGCTGAACACGAGACTGTACTCAATACTCTCGGCACCGAATATTTTGAGATAAGACAGCTCCGAGATTTGCAGACACACTCCCTTGACGCTCTTATCATACCCGGCGGAGAAAGTACCGTAATGGGTAAATTACTGCGTGATTTGGGGCTGTTTGAGCCGATTCTTGACAGAATAAACGCGGGTATGCCCGTGTTCGGAACCTGCGCGGGTCTGATTCTTCTCGCTGAAACAGTCGAGGGCGGAGAAGTCTGCTTTGGAACGATGGATATTTCTGTCAAAAGAAACGCTTATGGCAGACAGCTTGGGAGCTTCTACGCGGAGAGTGAAATGAAGGGTCTTGGCGTTGTGCCTATGACGTTCATCCGCGCACCGTATATAATCTCCGTTGGCAGTAACGCTGAATGTCTCGCGGAGGTAGACGGTCACATAGTCGCGGCGCGTCAGGGAAACCAGCTTGTAACAGCGTTCCATCCCGAACTATGTGAGGACGTATCGGTGCATAAGATGTTCCTTAACATGATAAGAAGCTGAATGACACAGAAAGAAACTGCCGCTACAAATCCCGCTTAAAAGCATAATAATTCCCCCTTTGGTGACGAAACCAAAGGGGTTTTGCGCGATTTGGGACACAAATCCGAAAACTAATCCCCGCGAGTAACCGAACAAAAAACGCGGGGAAAAATTTTACTCACTTCTGAGGACAAAACGGCATATCGGTCTTACCCTTCAACAATATATCCGCAATCCTCTTTGACGCGAAACCATCTCCATACGGGTTCTGAGCGCGGCTCATCGAGTTATATCTCTGCTCATCGGTCAGAAGAGCCTTGAACTCACGATATATATCGTCCTCGCGTGTGCCAACTATCCTGAGAGTACCCGCTTCTACACCCTCCGGACGCTCAGTTACATCGCGCAGAACAAGCACAGGCTTACCCAGTGACGGCGCTTCCTCCTGTATCCCGCCGGAATCTGTGAGAACAACATATGAACGAGCCAGAAAGTTGTGGAATGTTATCACATCGAGAGGCTCTATAAGCCGTATTCTGTCCATACCGGCAAGCTCTTCGGCAGCGGCTTCACGCACAAGAGGATTGAGATGTATCGGGTACAGAACCTTCACATCCTTAAATTCCTCCGCCACTCTGCGAATGCCCCTGAATATGCTGTGAAGCGGCTCACCCCAGTTTTCGCGCCTGTGAGCTGTCAGGATAACAAGACGCGACCCCTGCGCCCACTCAAGGTCAGGGTGATTGAACCTGCTCACAACCGTTGTGCCGAGAGCGTCAATCCCTGTGTTGCCAGTGACGAAAATGTTCTCCTGCTTCTTTCCCTCACGCAGAAGATTCATCTCAGCCAGCTCCGTTGGCGCGAAACCGTATTCCGAAATGGAGTCCACAGACTGACGGTTGAACTCTTCGGGGTACGGAGCGTGAATGTTGTATGTCCTCAATCCCGCTTCAACGTGTCCTACCGGAATATTGAGATAGAAGCAAGCCAGAGCTGACGCGAATGTCGTTGTCGTGTCACCGTGTACAAGAACGATGTCAGGTTTTTCCTTCTCCAAAACAGTTTTCATGCCGCTGAGAACTTTTGATGTGAGGTCAAACAGCGTCTGACCCTGTGTCATAACGTCAAGATTATAATCGGGTACAACATTGAAAGCGTCAAGCACCTGCTTGAGCATTTCGCGGTGCTGTCCTGTAACGCAGACCACCGCATTACAGTGCCGCCTGTTTTTAAGCTCATTTACCAGAGGACACATCTTAATAGCTTCGGGACGTGTTCCGAAAACGAGCAGTATCTTTTTCATCTCACCTATCGCTCCTCTTGAATATTATCATACGTCTATTATAACACATTATTTCGGATTTTGCAAGAGTTTAATTTTTTATTGACATTTTGAGCTTAAAGTGGTATAATAGAGATGGAAAAAAGTTAGTTACGGGGTGAAAAAAATGAAGGAGTTTACGAAACGTCTCTCGGCTCTCATACTTGTGGTGGCTATAGCTGCGGCGTGGGTGCCTGTAACGACAGCGAACGCGACCGTCACACTCAGCGACCTCAACATCTACGGTGACACAACAAACACTGTGATAACGTCTGAGTACGCCGAAGCTGTGGCGGCGCTGCTTGAAGGAGCCGTAGAGAACTGGGACACTGAGTACACTAATCTTGACGACTACTGGCAGGATAACTTTTCGCCGGAGGTTATTTGCGCCCTTGTAGCTGCCGGAAACGGTGCGCCGATACTCTGGGTTGAAACAACGGCTGTGTCGGACTATAGCAGCAGTTCGCCGCGCAGCAGCGATGGCGTTTACGGCAGCTATGAAGAGCATGACCACAGTGATTACGGCTACCGTATGGCTTTTAGCTTTGATAACTCGGTTCAAACCGGCTTGTACCAATGGAGCAATGGCAGTCTTGCGCCTGTTAATATAGACTGGTCTGGAGATCTCTGGTTCAGCGGGACAACACTCTATTCAATGATGGAGACATGGACATTTGAAGAGGCTTCAAGCTGTTCTGTCGCAAATGGCAAGGTTGATTTATCCACCCGCCGCATGATAAACGGCATAGCGTTCTCCAACGATTCAACTCCGACTGAGCAGGATGTTCAGGATTATGTTGACAAACACGGAATTGACATCGATATGAGTACCTTGACATCTGACAAGTGGAGTGACGCGGAATACGGTTACGAATCCGAGTTCTATTATCAGCTCTATTACGAAAACGGAGCGTTCATAACAAGAGATGAAGCAGTGCCGTTTATAGAGAGTGTTATAAATTCAGGCAGTTATAAAATCGGGCAAGGCACGAACGGACACACAGACGTTGACCAGAACTGGTACGGCGTATGGACAAACGCGTCACTGATGGCTGACAACCTCCGCACCTACGCAACTGCGGGAG
>CAZKLU010000094.1:0-2653 GCA_964553775.1 uncultured Oscillospiraceae bacterium
GGTTGAATATTGACAGCCGCGACCGCAAACAGAAAGGAGCTAATAGCAACATGAGGCAGAAAAAGACCGTAAAAGGAGTCCGCAGGGGTGACGGCGTGATGTCACCCGAGGAACTAAAAGCCGCCGATGAGAATGTATATCCTTATCAAAGCGAGACTTGCGTCAAAGGCGGAGCTGGAGACAGTTTACACGCTGGATGAAGCACTGAAGCTTTACGCGCTATACAGCATGGATATGGACGTAGAAAGAGGACAATTAGAAGACGCGATGCGCAAATAATAAATCCCGCCTCCACAGAGCGAATGTGGGAGCGGGATTTAGCATCGAAACGGGAACTAATATAAGAGCTTTATGAGGATTTCATAGAATTTGTCATCTAACTCGCAAAGAGATTTTGTGCCATCCTTAAACTTGACAGACACGAGGTAACGGTGCTGGGTAGTGGTTTTTCTGGAACCGCCTCCAACGATAGCTCCGGTTATTCCAAAGACTGAGGCACCGAGAAGACCTTTTGCAAGGCTGCCTTTGGACTGGGACTCGCTATCGTCCTTCAGGACTTCATATCCGTCAACTGTCTCTTTATTGATAAAAATCTGTTTTGTCAGAAAGAGCTTAGTTTCCTCAATATAAAGTCCTTTTTTCATGTTTTTATACTTAATTTCACCGACGTGGTCGCCAGAAGTCGCCTTATTAACTACAGTCACAATTATTCCTCCCATAACAGAATATAACAATTTTAGCAAAATTTTATCCTACTGTCAATAGAAAACACGCATAAATGAAAGAAGGTGAGGTTGGACGTGACAATAGCCGAATTTGTCAACAAGGTTGGATTCAAGGTAAACGAGAGCGACGTCAAAAAAGTCAACGGCACAATATCGGACATAAAAAGCACCGCGACGAAGCTGCTCGGAACAATCGGGATAGGATTCAGCCTGTCAGCGATGAATGAGCTTATAGAAGAGTTTGACGCGGTAAACACCGGAATCAAGAACTCCATCAGCAGCCTTGAAGACGCGAACGAGGTGCAGCATAACATCTTAGACGCGGCGAACGAGGCGCGGACATCGTACTCGGAAATGGCGAGTGTTGTTTCTGACCTTGCAAAGTCCAACACGGATTTATTCCCGACACAGGACGCGATAGACTTCTCGGCAAACGTGACGAAGCTGATGAAGGCTGCGGGACGCAGCAGTTCCGAAATCACAAGCGTGATGGCAGGAATGAACAAGTCCTTTCAGAAGGGCGCGGTTGAAACCGAGACGCTGAACAATATGCTGGAGAACGCGCCGGAGGCAGCGAACGTATTAGCTGAATATTTAGGCGTGGCAAAAACGGAACTGCTGCAGATGGCAACGGATGGGCAGATTTCTGTCAACGACCTGAAAGACGCATTTCTAAGCGCGACCGACGAAATAGACGGAGCATTCGGGGAACTGAACTACAGTGTATCGGACGCGATACAAAACATAAAAAACAAGTGGGGTCTGTGGCTGGATGACATAGACAAGACCTTGGGGCTGACGCAGACTATCGCAAAAACAATGGTATCGGCGTTTGATAAGGTTATGAGCGTACTGAACAAAGTACGCAACGGGGTAGTCTGGTTAAGCGACAAGCTCGGTGGCATGGACAATGTGATTAGACTCGTTGCGATAGCGGCAGGATCACTGTTTGCGGTATTTAATTTTGACAAAATAACAAGCGGGTTAAAATCAGTAGCGTCTATATTAACGGGGGTAAAGACAAGCACACTCGCTATTGTGGCGGTAGTGGTAATTCTGGCTCTGCTCGTTGAGGATTTTATCGCGTTTTTGGAGGGCAAAGACAGCGTCATTGGCACACTGTTAGAAGAAGCCGGAGTAGACGTTGACGAATTTAGGGAGAACGTCACCAAAACGTGGGAAAAAATAAAAGAAGTTCTCGGAGCAATCTGGGAAGGCATAAAGAATGTAGCTATAACGATTTTTGAGAAAATCAAAGAGAAAGTTGAGGAAATCTCGCCGGAGATTGCGGAGTTTATTGATCAGCTTGCGAATGGAGAAATCGACACCGAGAAATGGGTTGAGGTTGGAGAAACCATAGCGAAAATAGCTGTTGCGATAGTAAGCGTGGTAACGGCGATCAAACTGGTTATCGGAGTAGTTAAGACAGTCACGTCGGTAATCAACGGGATAAGTGCGGCGATTTCATTCCTTACGTCACCGATCGGGCTTGTGGTAGTCGCGATAGCCGCAGTAATCGCCATTGTGGTTGTGGTGATAAAGTACTGGGATAAAATCAAGGCGGCATTTCTGAAGGCGTGGGACGCGATTAAAGGCGCATGGGACAAGGCGATTGCGTTTTTCCAAGGTATATGGGACGGCATAGTCGAGGCGTTTAACTCGGTTATTGACTGGTTCAAAAATCTTTTTACCGACGCATGGAATGGGATCAAGGACGCATGGGGAGCAGTCAAGGAGTTCTTCAGCGGCATTTGGGATGGTATAGTAGAAGTCTTTACGGCAGTCGGAACGTGGTTTGCGGAAAAGTTTACTGCCGCGTGGGATGGAATTAAAGAAGCATGGAACGCGGTTCAAGAATTTTTTCAAGGAATCTGGGATGGTATCGTAGAAGTATTCAGCAACGTGGCGAGTTGGTTTACAGACCTGTT
>CAZKLU010000094.1:2753-5818 GCA_964553775.1 uncultured Oscillospiraceae bacterium
TGCGTGGGACGGAATAGTAGGCATTTGGGACGCGGTTACGGGCTGGTTTCAGGGAGTCTGGGACGGTATAACTGAGGTATTCGATAGTGTCGTCACATGGTTCACAGGCATATTCCAAGACGCATGGGACGGCATTCAAGACGTGTTCTCGGGGGTTCAAGATTTTTTCCAAGGTATCTGGGACACAATCGTTGACTTGTTTACGTCTATCGGGACAGCAGTTGGAGACGCGATAAGCGGAGCGGTCAAGGGCGCGATTAACAGCGTTTTGAGCGGAGCGGTCAGGATTATTAACGGGTTCATAAGCGCGATAAATTTTGCGATCGGAATCATAAACGCGATACCCGGCGTGTCAATAAGCACACTCGACACATTGGACGTTCCACAGCTTGCGGAAGGCGGATATGTACGTCCCAACAGCCCGCAGACGGTTGTTATAGGTGACAATAAGCAAGAGGGCGAAATAGTATCACCAATAAGCAAGATGAGAGAGACGGTTATCGACGCAATGTCAATGTTTGCGGCTTCTGCAACGCCAAACGCCAGTACACAAATGTTATCTAACGTATCAACTGCGAACAGCGTAACTCAAAATGTCAACATAAACAATGTGTTTAACGGCGATAAAACCATACAGCAAAAAGCAAGTGTTGCAATGGACAAGTCAGCACGGGACATTACATCCGAGTTGGCGAGGGGGCTTGCGTATGCGAGATAGGGGGCTTAAGGGATGGCAAAGGCAAAACAGCCGGTAACAGTCGGAGGCATAGAGTTCGACGCGCTGATAGAAGAAAGCCGAACACTCGAGGCTACAATCCCTGAGTATTCGGTTGAAGACGGCTTCTCGGTTAGCGACGCGATTATCCTTAGCCCCGAAAATCTGGAGATGACGTTATACGTCACGAATACTCCTGTAACGTGGTACTCGCGGCACGGAGGAGACCAGTCAAGGGTAGACAGTATAATAAAGCAGCTTGAAGAGCTTTACTATGCGGAAGAACCGGTGACAGTCATCACATCGGACGCGACCTATACTGATATGGCGATAAAGAGCCTGACGATAAGCAAGAGCTTAGAGACTGGGTACGCACGAGAGATACCAATCAGTTTCCGCAAAATCCGAGTTACGAAAGCGAAAACCACTACAATACCAAGCAGCTACGGGAAGAGTGGGGCAACGGCAGCGTCAGCAGGTACTGCCAACACGACACAAAGCTCAACATCATCGAGTACAAGCACAAGCACGTCAACGGCAACATCAAGTTCAGGCTCTTCAACGAGCGAAAGCACCGGAAGCAATGCAAGCATACTGTACAGTGTAGCAACATCTATGGGGCTAATATCGACAGGGTCAAAGTCCTCATCGTCAGGGAGCAGTAAAGCGGCAAGTGTTTTGAACGAGGGGGCGACGATGTGACCTACATGATAATAGACGTGCCGAACATGAACGACAGTGTTTCCCGCGTTGTACTGAACGGCACAGCGTATCTGATAAGATTTACATACAACGATACCAAAGACTATTGGAAATTTGGACTGTATACGGCACAAAATGAGCCGATAGTGATAGGAATAAAGATAGTACCCCAGTTCCCGTTGAATGTTTTCTGCGGAGTAACAAAGCTGCCATTTGGCGTGTTCGGGGTATTTAGCAAGCTTGACCGTATCGGGCAAAACGATTTTGCCAACGGTAACGCGAGATTTGTGTTTTGCCCTGCGGAAACAGAAAGTTGACTATCATGCTTGACAAGACCGGAGAAATCCTGTATAGTACATAAATAGAAAAATAATTACGCGAGGTGAATGATATGCCGACAATCTGTATGTTTCGCGGTATTAAAATCTACATCAACTGGAGGGAACACCAGCCACCACACTTCCACGCCATATACGGCGGGCAGGAAGCGATAATCTCAATCCGCGATATAGAGGTTATAGATGGAAACTTGCCGAATAAACAACTCAAGATGGTGCTTGGATGGGCGGCGTACCATCAAGAAGAGTTGATGGAGAATTGGGAGCTGGCAGAGGCAAAGCAGGAGCTTTACCCGATAGACCCAATGAGGTGAGGGGAGAGACAATGTATACGCAAAGAGTTGCAGAGCAAACACGGACGAAAGAACAATATATCGCAGCGGGATGTGATGAAAAGACCGCGCAATATTTTGCCGCAGGGCGCAAGCGAGTTACAGACGTGGAGCCGGAGGATGACTACACGCTCAATATCACGTTCGACAGCGGTGAAGTCCGAAAGCTGGACTGTAAGCCAATTATAGAAGCAGGAACGGTATTTGAATCGCTCTTAAGTTTAGACAATTTCCGGCGCGTCTATGTGGACGATACGCACAGCGTGTGCTGGGACAAAGACCCGAATGTAGACAGCAATGTAGAGTGGATGAACAAAATAGATCTTTGCCCGGACACCTGTTACATGGACAGTGTACCGGTCACGGAAACAGAGACAAAATAATAGAGGCTAAGATTACAGGTCAAGGCAGATACAGGCATCTGCAGTGACCTGTATTTTTATATACCCAGATTCTGCGTCTGCGGAGAACGGAGACAGAGGAGCATGAAATGGCAGAATACGAAAACTTTAACATACAGTACAGACTGTCAGCAGGCTCGGCGGGGGCGACAGGCTTTGAAATCGGCGAAACATCCACAAGCCAGCCGGTGCCGTTACATATTGAATTTTCCATACAGAAAAGCGATCTTGAAACACAAAACACGGGAAGGGTAACGGTGTGGAACCTGAACAAAGCAGAGCTGGCAGTTCTTGAAGAGAATGACTGCTGCGTCACATTGAGAGCGGGTTACGGGAACAGGCTATCACTGATTTTTGCGGGCATTGTCAACTACGCCACAACAACAATCGACAGCGCGGACAGGAAGACAGAGATCGAGGTTGTAGACAACCTGATAGAAATAAGGGACACATACGTTGCGGTATCGTACAAAGGCACGGTGAACTGGAAAACCATCGTGGTTATCCGTCCATTGTATCGAGATCATGCTGCGTATGTACCTGCTTCAAATCTGGTTCAACCCTCTCGGATCCTGTA
>CAZKLU010000095.1:0-5607 GCA_964553775.1 uncultured Oscillospiraceae bacterium
TACTTTTCCCTTTTCCCTATGCAATGGGGAAAAGGGAAAAGTAAGATCGCCGCCCCATGGGCGGCGATGACAAGCCGCCGCATTCACGGCGGCAACCCGCTTGCGGTTCCCGCAAGCAACAGCCGCGTTTCACGCGGCATACCCGTCAGCCTATCGGCTGACAACAACATTAAAGGAGTGATTTCAGAATGCCCTCTTTGATGGGTCCCACAAATCCGGTACCGGGATATACCCCGGCAGAGCCTGTGCGGATCACACCGCCTGCCGCCGGAGATACATCAGTCGAAAATATTGTAAACCCTGAGACTGTAAACCGCACGGACAACAGACCCGAACGGCAGGACACAGGCGATGCCGCGAACGCCGCAAAGTTCAATTCTAATTTCACCACGTTCCTTCAAAGACTCAGAGACGCTCAAATGCTTCCGGAGACTTTCATGCGCGTGCTTGTCCAAGGCACACAGGTGTCCTCTGGAATACAGACGGGCTTCGCGGCAAATCTGGCTGAATTTATGCAGTTCCTCTCAATGGATGAGAGCCAGCTTCTCGATTTCCTGAAAAATCAGTTCCAGAGCGGAGCGAGATTTTCAGGTCCTCTCTTCGAGGTTCTGAGACAGGCATTCTCTCAGAGCCAGTCCCCAGTCGAGCAGAACGATATTATCAGATTCGTGCGCCAATTCAGCGATTACTCCTCAACACAACACCTCGAACAGACTCTTGAACAGAGCCTTGAAGAAATGTCCCAGTCTCTGCCAAGACCGTGGTCAACGCAGGTGTCGGATATTCTCGCCAAGTTCCAATCCGGCGTATCGTATCAGGATCGGGAGGGTAATCTGAAGCTGCTCAAGGATCAGCTGTTCCCGCTTATTGCCAGATACGTCTCTCTCACGCATGACCACGGGAACGCACGGTCAATATTGTCAACTATGATGCTCGATATGGCGCGTTACGAGAACGGCAGCAAACAGAATATGCTCATGACGCTCAGATCCCTGTCACTCAATGGTACTCTGCCGAAGGAGCTTGCGAAACTGTCAGATGAGGAGCTTGAGAGACTTCTGAAAAATTCCGATTTCTTCAAGTCCTCGGAATCGAACACATTCGCTGACAGACTCGCGAATCTTACACGCAGCGCGCTAAAGGGAGAGGGCGGCGCGGAAACCCAGGAGACGTTCCGCAATATCATGTCGGCTGTACTCACTAACGAAAGCGTGTATATGCCGCTCCAGCATATAATGGTGCCAATGGAGATGAACGGGAACCTGATGTTCTCAGAGCTGTGGGTGGATCCGGACGCGGACAGGGAACGCGGTCAGCGTCAATCGTCCGCCAACAGCGAAAAGACACTGAGGGTGCTTATAAAGATGGATGTCTCGTCTCTCGGCGCGTTCGATATACTTATCAATTCCAGAAAAACCGAGGGCGTATCGCTCAGTATCGCGTGTCCGGAGAGCGCGGCTCCGTTTTTGAGCGAGATGTCCGAGGCTGTGTCGAAAATACTCACAAGAAACGGACTTAAAGTGGCGGGGGTAGATGTCCGCCAGATGCAGCGTCCAATGCTTATTTCAGAGGCGTTCCCGAAAATATTCGGAGGGGTGAACAGCGTAAATGTCAGAATCTGATAAAGATAAGGAAAAAACAAAGCGTCCTGTCGGCAAACGCGCCGTCGCGCTGCAATACGGTCCCGAAAACAGCGCACCTGTTATTGTAGCGTCCGGAATGGGGTACCTTGCTGAAAAAATCGTATCAGTGGCGAGAGAAAGCGGTGTGCCGATATACGAGGACGATTCAGTCGCTACCGCGCTCACGCAGCTTAAGCTCGGCGAGGAGATACCTCCGGAGCTTTATCAGGCGATAGTCGAGATATATGTGTATTTTCTTAAATTTGACCCGTCTAAAAGAGAGACACACTCCGTCCATGAGCCTGCTCCCGCGTCAGCCGAGAACACGCCAGCGAAGGAGTAAAGCGTGGCTTGCGTCCAAAGCCAAACGCAAATGTTGAAAATGTTATCGCACGTTTTCCCGACCCGCGATTTTACTCAAACGCAACCCGCGAGTAATCTATATTATTACTTCGTCAATTAAACGGTCTGAATCCCGCCGGATATAAAGCCGTGCTATCAATGCCTGCGGGTAAATGATCGAGTAATAAGCCGATATTAAGCTGATTTTATACGTTCGCGGATTTTCGTAAGACGGGAGCAAAACGGGCGATTTGAGGCTTTTCAGTAACGGCGGTTTTTTGCTGTTTACTGTAATTTGCCGTAAAACGCTAAATCATAAAGAAAGGGTGAATTGCCATGGCAAAGAGCGTCACATCCGGAAGATACCTCGTAATGGACAGTGACTCTAATGTTATTGCGGAGGGAACTGTACACAGCGGCTATGATTCCGAGAACATACAGATTAAAATAACAGGCGGCAGCGCGGAGGAAGTGGAGAAGACTGAGACTGTTCAGCTCATGGCGGCGGACAGTGACACCATGGAGCTTGCTCAGGTTATCTACAGGCGTGATAATACTGTTGTCATGGAGATAATTGAGAAGCTCGGTCGCGAGGTTCGGAGAAATCTGCGTGTGCCGGTGAGCGTTGAAAGCTATATCTACCCGCTCACGGGCGGCAGAGCCGCTATAGAACTGGCGGATCTGAGCTGCGGAGGAACGGCTTTTTACTGTGACAAGCTCTTAATGGAACACACAAGGTATGAAATAGTGATCCCCATGGTGCGCGGGGAGCCGCTGCTCCTGCGGTGCGAGATTCTGAGAGCGCGTTCCGACGGCGACAGGAACCTTTACGCCGCGAAATTTACGGATCTTATCCATGATGAGGAGTCACTTCTGCGCTCCAATGTCTTTAATATCCAGTTACGATCGGTCAGGCTTGCAAGAACGTGAACACAGAAAGGAAAGAGGATACAGTCATGCTTAACAGGAACAAATTCAAAAAACGCATTACCGCGCTGCTTCTGGCTGTTGTGATGTGCGCGTCCTTCGTTCCGGAGCTTTCTATTTCCGAGACAACGGCGGAGGCGGCGTCAACCGCGACAGATGCGATGGAGCTTCTGCGGAACTGGGGCATTGTGTACGGCGATCAGGACGGCAACCTCAACGTCAATAACGACATAACACGCGCCGAGTTTACCGCAATGATAAACCGCGCCTACGGCTACACCGAAAAAGCCTCTAAGGTGCCGTTCAAGGATGTTCCGAAAACCGCGTGGTACAGTGACGATATATCCATAGCCTACAACGCGGGGTACTATTCCGGAACAGCGTCAAACACAGCGTCTCCGACCGACACGCTGACCCGTGAACAGGCACTTGTCATACTCGCGAGAAATATGCGTATGCAGGAGACAAACGGCGAAGTCACGAATTTTAACGATGGGCGCGACTTCGGCACATGGAGCATGGGCTATGTAAATTCCGCTGTAACAAGCGGACTTATAACAGGCTACTCCGACAACACATTCAAGCCGAAAAACAAGATCACTCGCGGGGAAGTCGCAATACTTATAACACGCGCTCTCGGAACTCTCATAAACGAGGAGGGTACACAGTCTCTTGGCAGCGTTTACGGGAATGTCACGATCAATACCGATAACGTCACGCTGAGTGACACGACTATAGCGGGCAACCTCTATATAAGCGGCGGTCTGGGACTCGGCGCGGTGACACTGAGCGGTGTGAACGTCCTCGGCGAGATAATAATTGCCGGAACAGGTTCCGCTGAAGCTGGTAATACCAGTATCGTGTTTCTGAATACAACGGCGAGCGACCTCGTTATTGATAATATCGCCGGAAACTATGTATCTGTCCGCACGGAGGGCGACACTCTTATAAACAATGTCACCGCGTACACAAGCTGCTTCCTTGAGGACAGGTGCGCCGCCGGTGAGGGTATGATAAGTATCGCTCTCAGAGGAGATACCGGTTCGACCTTTAATATCGCGGGTACTGTGAAGAATGTCAGAAACTACACGCCCGAATCGAAGCTGTATCTGTCAAGCGGCACGGCACAGGTCATCACGCTTGACGAGCTTAGCGCGGGAAGTTCTCTCGATATTGCTCTGAATACCGTGGCGGACACAGTGAATCTTGACTGCGCCGCTGCAATTACAGGTGACGGTGACATCGGCTCTGTCTCCATAACAGCTAACGGAACTACAGTTGCCATGCTTCCGGACAATATAGATCTGCGTTCCGGCATTACAGCGACAATAAACGGCACAAAAATGGACACTGTTACCGCGGCGGAAGTCTCATCCGTTCCGCGCCTGATGTCAGGCTACCCGAAAATTTCGGATATTGCGCCCACGACAGCTACCGCGGTATTCAAGTCGAATAAAGCGGGAACCGTCTACTGGGCAGTAAGCGCGATCTCCGACGGCTCTGTCGGCAAGGAGGATCTTATGGCATCCACCGTCACGAACGGTCGCATACTGAAAAACGGCAAGGTGACGGTAAAGGCGGCTGACACGGAGGTGACAGCGAAAATCTCAGGACTGACGGCTGGCGGCACATATTATCTCTCGACAATTATGGTTGACAGCAAGGGTACGGAAAGCCCGCTGAAGGTTATATCGTTCGAGACAACGGATAACTCTACGCCGAATTTCTCATCCGGTTATCCGGCTATAGTTAAATACGATGTGAGCAGTCTCACAGGGCGCGGCACCGTTCAGGTATCGGTCATGTCTACAAAATCGTGTGAACTGTATTACGTTGTCTATGAAAAGGGCGGCAGCGCACCGACAGCGAATGATTTCAGAAGCGGGGCTGTCACCGGAAACCTTGGTTACGGCAAGATGTCGGTGGAGAAAAACACGCCCGTATATATAACGCTCTCCGGAAGCGTGTCGCAGGCGTTGGAGGAAAAAGTGTCATACGATGTCTATTTCTGGCTCACTGACGCGGACGCGGGAAAAAGCTCCTCGGTCAAGAAGCTCGCCGTCACAATGCCCGACAGAACGCCGCCGGAATATATATCGACACTGATGTCAAACGGCAACGTCAAGTCAACGTCGATGGGCTTTTCCGTCACGCTGAACGAAGCCGGAACAGTATACTGGGTCGCGGTGCCGACCGGAACGGCGTACCCCAAACCGAATACCGGCACAAGCGGTGACACAGAGCCTCTTGACAGCGAATACGCAAGAATACAGGTTGTCGCGGGAACTAACGGCACAAAGAGCGGCAAGGTGACATGCAAAGCGAACACTCAGGCGACAATAACAATAAGCGGTCTTGCGAAAGAGACAATGTACGATATATATTACGTTGCGGCGGATTCGGCGGGTAATTTCTTAATGCCGGTGCGTGTGCTGATTGAACAGAGCACTCTTGACAGCACGGGTCCTACAGCGGAATTGTCATTCAGCTCAACGGAAACACCGCCCTCCGCGAGTACCGATATACGCATTACGTTCGATGAGAATATAGTGCAGGCATCGACAAACAAGAGATTTATTGACTTATATCAGGCTGTCCTTGACGCGGCTGATGAAAACTCAAAAGCGGCGGCAAGAGAAACTCTCGCGAAGGCTCTCAGAGCGACAATGGCACTTTATGACAAGACAAATAACCGTCTCGCAACGGAGAGAACAGA
>CAZKLU010000096.1:0-5605 GCA_964553775.1 uncultured Oscillospiraceae bacterium
ACCCCCACCCCGTCGTGCAACCGACAAGCCAGGCGGCGCGTGAGCGTCTCCATCAGTTGCTTACATACTGAGCGTAAATCTCTCTAAGCTCGTCACCGGAGCTTGACAGTATGAAGCATACGAAATTCCCGTTTCGTTTGACCTCGCTTTTCTGCGCCTTGGCGTAGCTTTCGGCGTCATAGTCCTTTGCCTGGTTCATGACCTCGGTAAGGCGCGTATCCAGCTTCTCCGCTACTAAATCGGCTGAAGCTCCGTCAACCGCCTCTACCATTATAACCTCGTCCGGAAACACACCCGACATAGCCGTGAAGCTCGCCGACTGCGCTACCCACGATTCCTCTATACCGTAAAGACTGTAAAGCGCGGGTGTCTCAATATTCAACGGATCGCTTATCCCCGCACCGCTTATCATCTCATCCCTCACTGCCGTAAGATCTACCGATGTTTCAGCCGGTTCGGGTTCGGGTTCCGGCTCTGTCTCCTGCTCCGGTTCAGTCTCAGGCTCAGTTTCCGGTTCAACTTCCGGTTCAACTTCCGGTTCCGGTTCAGTCTCCTTCTCCGGTTCCGGTTCGGAGCCGCCGGCGGGCGCGTCGGATGATGAAGTGTTTCCGACATCATTTCCGCTGCCGGTGTTGTCTCCGTTGCCGGCATTTCCGCCATTACCTGTATTATCTCCGCTGCCCGTATTGTTGTCATTGTCCGTGCTGCCGTCATTGTCCGTGCTGCCGGAAACTTGTCCATCCTGACTGACATCGGAGCTTTCGTCCTTTTCTGCATCGGTATCTTCTCCGCTCTCCGCGTTTTCTTCCTCTCCGGTGTCTTCTCTGCTCTCCGTGCTATCCTCCGTGTCAGTATCCTCGCTCACGCTGTCGGTTACGTTTGTATCTGTATCGGAGGAGGCTGCGTCATCCTCGGTTACTATATCGTCTGTTCCAACGGTATCTGATGCGGTTTCGTCGGTGTCGCTGTTTCCGCCGCATGATGTGATAACGAAAACAAGAGCGAGAGCGACACAGATCGCGAATAATTTTTTCATAACAGTATCCCCTTTTTATAATCGAAGCCGAAAAGCTTCCGGCTCTGTGGCCTCATGTTTTGTGAAGCCTGGTCCGCGTACATAAAGCTCTGAATTACAGTAAACTGCAACAACCGCCGGATATATAAAGCGATATTCATAATTTTGATTTATATATCAAAGGCGCGGCAAGTCTCAAAAGTGCTTTTATGCAGACGCGGCACGAATTGAAGACAAAGAGGTTTTGCGCCCGCGAGTATAAAGGCGCAGACAAGTATTTAGACCCGCAAGCTTACTTCAGCTCGACAGGTATATTATTTTTAAGGTACTCGATCCACAGCTTCGCGGCGGAGGAATTGAAGTGTATGCCCATTCCGTTCGCGTCACTGCACAGGTTCGATTTGAGGTACCCGTTCTCGTCGCTGACGGCGGATGCTATATCCATGTAGTACCAGCCGTTTTCCTCGCAGTATGTCTTCATCGCCGCGTTGTAGCTTGCGATTTTAGCGTTGTTGAACGTCGATGTCACGCGGGTGCTTGTGCTTGTTGTCGGAGTTACCGACTCAATAAAGATATTGACATCGGGTGACTTCTCAAGTATAGCGTTCACAAGTCTCACAAGTGACGCTGTTGTGCTTTCGACACTTCCGTCCATGTTGTTTATTCCGAGCATTATAAAAACATTCGTCTTCCCGCACGCCGCTACACCGTCCTCGACTCTCACCTTCACGCCGTTGTAGCTTGGGTGCGTGGAGCTTGACGTTATACTGCCGAAATTTGCCGGTGCGCTGAAGCTTTGAGAACACAGGAACGTAGCGTTCCCCAGCGCACCCGTTGACGCGCAGTACATCTGAAGCCCCTGAGATACCGAGTCACCTATAAAGACAGCGTCGTCAAACCAGCTGGCATCTACAGGACGCGCCGCTTTCTCCTCAAGCTCCCTCTGACGCTCGGCTTCCTCTTCCGCCTTTCTCGCAGCTTCCTCCGCCGCAAGTCTTGCGGCTTCTTCTGCCGCTTTCTGAGCGGCGATCTCCGCGTCACGCTTCTCCACGAGCGATGTGTAAAGCTCAGTATACGCGCCGTCTATGCACGATACAGTCTCCGAACTTTCGTTATCGGTTGTGAGCGCGTTATAGGTTCTCTCAATCAGTGCGGCGGCTTCTGAGCGTCTGACCGCGTTTGAGGGCTTGAATGTATTGTCCTCATAGCCGGATACAAGTCCTGACATCTGAGACGCGGTGACACTGCTTTGGGCGTATTTTGAGATCGAGTCGGTATCGTCAAACAGCGAAGCGTCACTTACTTTATCAAGATCCTTCTCCATACTTCCGAGAAGTCTCACAAGAAGTGTGCAGCTCATCTCACGACTTAGCGGTGTGTCGGGCGAAAACTCTGTCTCAGTAACGCCGTTCACGATTTCTCTGTCCTTTGCCCACATTACGGCGGTGTAGTATTCGCTGTCCTCCGGAACATCGGAGAACGCGGCACTGTATGGCTTATTGTAATCCTCCGAGCCTGTCACGGATATGTAGAGGTTATATATCCAGCTTACAAAATCACCCCTTGTGCAGGCTTCATCCGGACAGAACCTTTCCATAGCCGGAATGATCTCAAGCCCGTAAAGCTCCGTTATGTACGCGGCGTACCACTTCTCTTCCGAGACATCGGTAAAAAGCTCCTCCGGCTCCGGTTCGGCGTTGATTGAGCTTGACGATTCCGCACTTGAACCGGAATCCGGATCCTCAGCGTCCTCCGGCAAAGCTCCTTCGGTGTCTTTTTTGTCCGCTCCGGCTCCGAGAAGCTGTGAGCCGTTCGTAATCGGCACCAAAAGCAGCGCGATTACGACACATAAGACACACTTTATAGTCGTTTTTTTCATTTCTACATCCCTTTCCCCCTGATCATTTTCTCATTTTTCCCTTTCCCCATTTTTTTACTCGCGAGCTAAAGCTTTGACGAATCCGCAAAGCCTAAAAGCCGAAAATTTCTTTGAGATTTTTCCGGCTGAACCTCCCTTATTATGACTTCTTTTCCTCTATATTTGTTCCTTTAATTTCCGAACGGATAGCTATCGCGCACTCTTGTGTATTTCAATAGACTGAATCGGCGAAAAGATAGCGATCCGCTCCGATTTTTGCGTCAGATACCGTTATAAAGCATTTCGGGAACATTATCCTTCAAAAATCCGACCCAAAGCTCGGCGGCTTTATTTGTGAAGTGAATACCCATATTATCGGGGTCACTGCAATACGAACGCTCAAGGCAGCCGTCGGCACCTTTGAATATAGACGCGGTATCTATATAGTACCAGCCGTGTTCAGAGGCAAGCTCCCTCATTTTTGCGTTGTAGTCATCTATCTTTGCGTTCGTTATGCCGCGAAGCGTACTTGTAGATGTCATAGGTGTCGCTGCCTCGATTATAATGCTTACATCAGGCGATTTATCCAGTATCAGATCTATCATTGTCACCATATCAGCGGAGGCTTTGTCAACGCCGAAGCTCACGTTGTTGATACCGAGCATGATGAAAACATATTTCTTCCCACACGCAGAGACGCTGTCCTCAAGGCGCATTTTTTTGCCGTTGTATGTCGGGTGAACAGATTCGTCCGATACAGACCAGAGCGCGTTCGTCGCGCTGAGACTGCCGGATGTCAGAAACGTGGCGTCACCGAGTGCGCCTGTTGCGGCGGAATAATATTTGAGCTGAAGCGATACGGAGTCGCCTATAAACGCTGAATCGTTGTACCAGCTTTCTGACAGCTCCGCGATTGCCGCTTCTCTCGCCGCCTCTTCCGCCTTTCTCGCAGCTTCCTCCGCCGCAAGTCTTGCGGCTTCTTCTGCCGCTTTCTGAGCGGCGAT
The DNA here is from genome assembly GCA_964553775.1 of uncultured Oscillospiraceae bacterium. Lineage (GTDB taxonomy): Bacteria > Bacillota > Clostridia > Oscillospirales > Oscillospiraceae > RUG626. Next base: position 3,878 of record CAZKLU010000096.1, read on the forward strand.
CTCCGCGTCACGCTTCTCCACGAGCGATGTGTAAAGCTCAGTATACGCGCCGTCTATGCACGATACAGTCTCCGAACTTTCGTTATCGGTTGTGAGCGCGTTATAGGTTCTCTCAATCAGTGCGGCGGCTTCTGAGCGTCTGACCGCGTTTGAGGGCTTGAATGTATTGTCCTCATAGCCGGATACAAGTCCTGACATCTGAGACGCGGTGACACTGCTTTGGGCGTATTTTGAGATCGAGTCGGTATCGTCAAACAGCGAAGCGTCACTTACTTTATCAAGATCCTTCTCCATACTTCCGAGAAGTCTCACAAGAAGTGTGCAGCTCATCTCACGACTTAGCGGTGTGTCGGGCGAAAACTCTGTCTCAGTAACGCCGTTCACGATTTCTCTGTCCTTTGCCCACATTACGGCGGTGTAGTATTCGCTGTCCTCCGGAACATCGGAGAACGCGGCACTGTATGGCTTATTGTAATCCTCCGAGCCTGTCACGGATATGTAGAGGTTATATATCCAGCTTACAAAATCACCCCTTGTGCAGGCTTCATCCGGACAGAACCTTTCCATAGCCGGAATGATCTCAAGCCCGTAAAGCTCCGTTATGTACGCGGCGTACCATGAGCCGATTGAAACATCGGTAAACAGTCCATCGGGCAAAACGACAGGCTCCGGTTTTGATACTACGGGATTGAGACTTGTCGCGTCACGGTCGGGAACTTTTAAAAAGGAACTGCTGATGGAATCAGTTGTGCCGGTATCGGTGTAGATTTCGGACGCGGGAACGGCAGCGTCATCGGACGGGTCTGCGGAGTGACAGCCGGGTACTGAGATTAACAGCAGAGCCGCGGCTGCGGCACAGGCTGAGCGGAGATACAGCGTAGTATTCATGCGGAACACCCCCAAATATTTTAAGCGGAAACCGATCCGCAAAGACTTTTTGCCGCCCTGTCACAGATCGCGCAGCGGCGAGGCTCTGAGAGCCGGAGAACATCTATTCAGCGGATTTTATATTATACATAATACAATATTTTTTCGGCAGTGTCAACAGAAAAAAAGACGCGGCAACGGAGGACAGCTGCGCTTTGAATGTGCCGTAAATAAAATTTATCCGGCACCAATTACGGGCGGTGCCGGATATATTCAGCGTATATGTGATATGTCAACAGGTTTACCGTGTCTGTACATTTTCGCGGGACGCTGATTTATGTCAAAAGTGCCAAAGAAAAGGAGCGGTCCGCTCCGACCCGGAAGCCGAAGCGCGGTAACATCTGGAAGCGATGAGCAGCTATAGACATGACATTCTGACTTCCTGTTCCCTTGCGGTATCGCACAGCGGACAGCATATTCAAAACCCGTTCGCTGAATCTTTTGAAGGAAGGAATCGGAATATGGTAAACGCAGCCAGCAGCTTTACCAAGAAAATCGGGAACACGGATTATATTGTCAGCCTGAAAAAGTCCGAGACTGCCACAAAAACGCCGGATGAAAAATCCGGCAGCCTGCCGTCAGGGATGTCATGGCGGAAGGCTTTGCGGACAGCGACTATCCGGCAGCCGGATAAAAGAAACGGCGGCGAGTGAAACGCCGCCGTTACATATTGCATTAGCCCGACAAACTGGGAGATATAGCTCTATTCATGGAATGTGCCTTTACTTATGGTCCCATCCCCCAATGTATGCTCTGTGCCGTTGGTACGAAAATAAGAACTCAGTGTGTTCGCAGTTTGTA
>CAZKLU010000097.1:0-5549 GCA_964553775.1 uncultured Oscillospiraceae bacterium
GAAAGAAACTCACTTTGCCTGTATATCCTCCATGCGAAATGGGAACAATGGTAACAGTTGGCAACAAAGGAGGACATACGAATGGTAAAGGGCATAACGCGGAGAGTTGTAATGGTAAAGTCTCCCGACCCGAAGATATTTGATGAGGCAATATTCATAGTGCGTGAGGACGCGGGAAGTGGCGGTGTTACAACTGAGGAGATAATGCGCGAGGCAAGAGACGCGGCTGAGAACTATATCCGTGAGCAGGAAGGTGCGAAGCTGCCGTTCCAGCTCCCTCCGTATGTATACGCGCTCTTGGGTGCCGGAGGAACAGGACTTATCTGGTTACTGACGGCGATATTTCTGTAAGACTTTGCGTAGATAAGGCACAGCATTTCAGGAGACGCTGTGCCTTGGAAGTTACGGGTGCTTTACTCCCTCTCGGAGATCTGCACAACAAGCACAGTCATATCATCCTCCGCTGAGGCTTCCTCGCAGTCTTCACCTCCGGCAATTTTGAGCCGTGTGTCAAGTATGGACTTTGCGAGAATTTTCGGGTCGTCACTGTTTCCCGCTTCACTGACAAGCTTTTTGAGCCACTTATCACTTGCGCCGCCCGTAACGCCGTCAGAGACAATCACGACTGAGGAGCCTGATGAGAGCTTAAGATCTGTATGCGCCCCTGAGCTTGTCGAGAAACCAATCGGGAGAGAGTTTCCGCGCTGTGAGATGCGTTTTACCACGTCACCTTTTTTGAGATATGACGGCGCGGCTCCGTATTTGAACAGCTTCGCGTCACCTGAGAACATATTGAGACACAGCATATCAACTGTCGCGCTTTCTATATCATCCTCGTTCTTAAAAAAGCTCATGTTAGCGACAATTCTCAGTGCTGTTTCAGGTTTTACACCCGCTTTCAGGAACCGTTCAAGCCCGTCAATCACGCGGGAGCTGAATTTTGCGGCGTTCTCCCCGCTTCCCATTCCGTCTGAGAGAAGTACATATATGTAACCCTCATCAGTGCGAAAATATGTACCCTTATCGCCGCTCACGCTCTCCCCTGTTTTTCTGCGTCCCGCAATACCGATTTTGACGCTCAAAGGCTCCGCTTCAAGAAGTATAAGTCTGTCATCATCGGGATTCTCAGAGCGTGTGCATAGCCGTGTACCGAGAAGCTCTGACAGTTTATTGAGATATTCGGGGTCACGCATAAGCTCATTTATACTTGTGCTGTGAAGTTCCGCTCTCAATCTCCCGCCGCGAACACGAAACACCGCGACTGAAGACGGTATGCCAAGACCCCGCAGATACTTTTTCAGTCTGCGCTCCATAGACGGCTCGATTGTGATGTCACGTCCAAGTTCTTCAGCAAGATTTTCAAGGACTTCTGATATGTCACTGTACTGATTGCATACCGCGCCGCGATTCTCTGACAGTCTCGAATGGTACTGTCTCCGGCACAGATAAGTCCGTGTCTCCATATTTATAGCCGCCGTAAGCTCACCGACTTTAGAGCAGCGTTCCGCAAAGCTCTTTGGCAGGTCAGATACGCTGACAGAGCCGTTTTTCATAAGCACAGGAGTTATGTTATTCATGACGTTGAGCGTAGTGCCATAATCGTGTGTCCAGCAGTGTTCACAGTTGCCGCATGAACAGCACACCATATCAGACGCTCTGTCGAAAATAGTGGAGACGCTCTCCTCGTGTTCCGAAACTGTCTGTTTTATCGCGACAGTAAACTCCTCGAACGCTTTGGCGGTAAGTTCAACCCTGTCACGGACATATTCTCTTGCCATCATGAATCCGCTGCCGGAACCTGATGAGGGCAGAACTGTACCGGCTTTAGCGAGTACGCTGTCAGGAAGCAGCGCGAAAATGACTGACGCGGCGAACGTCTCATAAAGTGCCGGAAGCATTGCCATATAGCCCCACGACCAGATAACACATATAGCTGTACCAATGACATATGACAGCAGGAATATAAGTCTGCCGTTTTTTGTAAACACACCGGAGATAATCGCGGAAAGGCAGTAGCAGGTTATGAAGTACGGTGTCGCGCCGAAGTTCAGATCCATCGCCGCACCCATCGCCACAGCTATTATGCACCCTGAACCCGCTCCTCCCCTATATAGAACGAACATGATTATCACTGTTGCCGCGAAGCGTCCGATTGACAATATTCCGAGAATGGAAATGTCAGCAAGAGACATCGCGAGTGTTGATACAAGAAGTGTTACGCTTATATAGTGGCACGTTTTTCCATATGCTCCGGAGCCGCTGTCAGACCACGGAGCGAGCGCAACGCCGTAGAACAGGACACACCCTGCCGCAAGAAATGTTTCGACAACGTAGAGTATAACCGCTGTCGGGTTCCAGCCTGTCTGCATCGCGTACACGCCGCCTATACACGCCATAGTTCCGAAAGTGACAATGGGAGCAAATATCATAAGTCCACCCGCGCTTGTGTCGCTGAAAACCTCAAGGATTACGCGAATAAGAACAACCGCTGCCGTGTACTTTATACCCATACTCACTCCGCCGGTGAACGCGCCGAGTATAGCTCCCGCCGCTGCCGCGTATCCCTGTGCGCCGCATGGACACGAGACAGCGAATGCCACTCCAAACGGCGCAAAATCTCTGAAAATCCTCGCTCTTGACAGAAGAAACCCCATAACGAACCTCAATGTGTATTCAACCGGTGCCGCTGTGTCAATACTGCGTACCCTTTTTAGTGCTGATTTCCCTATCTGACGTACTGTCACCTGTAAATGCCCCTCTTTCGATAATTTACGCGCTTCAGTTCCGCCGGTTGCTGCGGTTTATCGGCGCATGATGTAACGCTATAATTTTAAGTGTAACGCAATAAAAAAAGCGTCACAATGGGGCAGTTGTTTACATAAAAACATTCTACAAGATTCAGCGTTCTTCGCTGCTCTCAGAAATTTCCAGTGTCTTTGGGATACTGAGCCGCTACAGAGCTTGACTGTGACCGATAGAACAAGAGGTGCTTGTGTTAAATATAAGCTGAGTTGCCGCTCGTGAGCAAACGGTGTCTGTTTTCTGCGCGAATAGCGATTATGTGACCATTTGCACACATCGAGACTCCTGACAGTCTCATTTTGGAAAGCTCTGACAAGTCATAAAAAAATGGCAAACGGAGAGCGGATCACCGTTTGCTATACTTAGTCTCTTCAGAACTCTTTTCTTGCATACACTCGCTTCGACACAAGGTAAGATATGGCAACAGCAAGCACTGTCAGCGCGGCAAACGCGGCTGAAATCAAGAGCGTGTTTGTGCTGTTAATAATTGATTCAAGACCCGATGTATCCTCGCTGAGAAATGTGCTTATAAGGAGAAATACCAGCGCGAACACAGCGAAGTAAATGCCGGTCATTATCATTCTCGCTTTCTCGGTTCCAAGACGGTATATAAACGGTATGACAAGCGAATACATCACGCAGAAACAGCAGCCTGTCACAAATCCCGACAGTATAAGTGTCATCGCGTCATCGGCTTTCAGAAAGAGGTTTACCGCGAGACTGAGAAGCGTTCCCACAACCGTCGGAATAAATGTCAGCAGAATCAGAACGATATATTTTGCCTTAACTATATCCTTACGGCTCACAGGAAGAGCGCAGGTATACATATCGAACTTTACATACTCATCATAGCTGAATGTACTCACTATCATCATGCTGCTGCAAAGTATAACGTACATCGAGATAAACGCTGGGTTTTTCATCGCTACAGTCACGCCAATCATCAGCAGAAAAATTAAAGCGTACTGTCTGCTTGTTTTTCGCAAATTCAAAAAATCTTTAAGTACAAGACCAGGCATTTTAAGCACCCTCCTTCTTCGTCAAGAAAAGCAAAACATCATCAAGGCTCGCCGCGTCCATTACAGCACCGTCCGGAACGCGAATGTTGCGATTCTTTACAAGACATTCGTTGCCATAAGTACCTTTACGCGCTCCAAGAATCTCGTCCTCAGAAACGCTTATTGTCATTTTCTTCGGGTACTTCAGAACGCCGTACCGACAGAGTATATCATCCTTATTCTCATAGAGCAGAATTTTGCCCTGATGTATCAGCATAACATAGTCAGCGATTTTTTCAATGTCCGCTGTAATATGCGATGATATAAGTACAGTACAGTCCTCGCGCTGAACGAAGTCCAAAAAGATGTCGAGTATCTCGTTTCTCACCACGGGGTCAAGTCCGCTTGTTGCCTCGTCAAGAATGAGAAGTCTCGTATCGTGCGAAAGCGCGGCAGCAAGACTTAGCTTCATTCCCATGCCACGGGAAAGATCCTTCACGCGCTTTTCGAGCGGAACCGCGAATCTTTGCAAATATTCCGTGTACTTCTGAGAGTCCCAGGTCTTGTATACACGCGACAGGAATGAGCCGATATTCCTCGATGTGAGGTTGTCCGGAAAACGGCAGGTGTCCAAAACAATACCGATATGCTCCTTCCACGCGCCGTCATCAGGTGTGGGCTTTTTGCCGAGTACCTCAATCTCACCGCTGTCGGGATGTATCATGCCAAGAATCGCTTTGATTGTTGTCGTTTTGCCCGCACCGTTCTCGCCGATAAAGCCGACGATACAACCCTCCGGAACCGAGAGTGAGAGCGGTCCCAGCGTAAACGAATCATAAATTTTTGTGAGATTGCTGAGTTTAATCGCGTCCATAGTCAATCCTCCTCATATAGTAGATTTATAATCGAGACAAGTTCCTCTTTGCTTATCCCGCTCTGCCGAGCTATATCTGAGGCTTTTTGAAGGTGTTCTTCAATGATTCTCAGCCGTTCTTCTTTTACAAGCTCCACATCTGTAGCGTTTACGAAGCTGCCTTTGCCAACCATCGACGATATAAACCCCTCCTTCTCCAGATCCTCATATGCCCGTTTCGTCGTGATAAGACTGATATGCAGCTCCTTCGCCAATAATCTCATGGACGGCAGTGAATCACCCGCTCTCAGTGTGCCATTCAGTATCATGTTCTTGATTTGGCTTGTTATCTGTTCATATATGGGCTTCCCGCTTGAATTGCTGATGATAATGTCCACCGATACGCTCACCTCCTCTTTTGAGCATATTGATTATATCATGTATACACAATAATGTCAATAGGCATTTTAAGATTTCTGTATAGAATTATTTTCCAGTGCTTAGAAGCAACACAAAAACTTTTAAGCGATAAAACTCAAAGCTGAAGAGATGTTCGGTTTATAAGTCTTTTCAGAAATTTTGGTGCGTGGCGATGTAGCTACAAAAGTGCAAAATATGAGTATATATCCAAAAAAATACATACTCCGCGCACTATTTTGCAACGCCATCTCTATTGCGGTGCTATATCGCATACAGACTGTTCTCAAGGATAAAGATGTACAGTTTTTCTGCGGACGGTTCTGCTTCTCAATAATATACTCACAACTGCTGTCCGTGATAGCGGGAATAACGAGTACAATGTGTATCGGGAGCTTGCCTCACAGGAAGACACGGACAGATTGTGAATGAAAAGTAAACTTTCAAGAATTGCTATCAAGGGTATTGACTTAAAATTT
>CAZKLU010000098.1:0-5376 GCA_964553775.1 uncultured Oscillospiraceae bacterium
ACTTTCTCTGTTTCCCTGCGCCAGCGGGGAAAGAGAGAAAGTAAGGTTGTCAGCCCAAGGGCTGACAACAGGCTTGCGTTCCGCAAGCATACCAGTCAGCCTATCGGCTGACAAACCCCGCCGGTTGATTGCAACCGGCTCCCCGCCGTGTTTCACACGGCACAAGTCAGCCTTACGGCTGACAACCCGCTTGCGTTCCGCAAGCAACCCGCCGCGTTTCACGCGGCAACTCGCCGCAGTTCCTGCGGCACAGAATTTCTTTTTTTGGGAGATGTTTATAGTCCATGAAACGCAATAGCAGAGTCGAACGAAAAACTAACGAAACATCAATATCCCTGATGCTCGGTATTGACGGCAACGGAGTGTACAGTGTCGATACCGGAGTCGGATTCCTTAACCATATGCTTGAGCTTTTTGCCGTACACAGCAGATTCAACCTCAACATTGTGTGCAAGGGCGACACGGATGTCGATGACCACCACTCCGTGGAGGATATTGGAATCGCTCTCGGCGAGGCGTTTTCCAAGTGCATTGGCGACAAGTCCGGCATAACCCGTTACGGCAGCGCGATAATCCCTATGGATGAAGCACTCGTCCTCGCCGCTGTCGATATATCAGGGCGCGGACTTCTCGGCTACGGGCTTAGAATTCCAACAGAGAAAATCGGAACATTCGACTCGGAACTTATTGAGGAGTTTCTGACTGCGTTCACAAGAACCTCCGGCGTAACACTTCATATTAAGCAGCTTTCCGGTCAGAACTCGCACCACATCGCCGAGGCTGCGTTTAAGGCGTTCGCAAAAGCTCTGCGGCAGGCATCAAGCATTGATGAATCCCTTGACGGCGCGGTGCCGTCCTCGAAAGGCATATTATGACAGCAATTATAGATTACGGCATGGGGAACCTCTTTTCCCTCGCAAGCTCCCTGAAATTCATCGGAACAGACGCTGTGGTGACATCTGACAAAAAAGTCATAGGAAACGCCGACAGACTGATTCTTCCGGGTGTCGGAGCGTTTCGTGACGCGGCGGCAAGACTTCGTAAAACAGAACTTGACGTTACAATAAAAAATGAGGCTTCACACGGCAAACCGCTTCTTGGTATCTGCCTCGGAATGCAGCTTCTCTTTGACAAGAGCCTTGAATACGGCGAGTATGCGGGTCTGTCACTTATACCCGGCGTGGTGCGTCCGATCGCGGAGGTGTCTCCAAATCTGAAAATACCCCAGATAGGCTGGAACCGGCTCAGATTCGTGAAGGAAACCGAGATATTCAGCAGCATTAGCGACGGTGAATATATGTACTTCGTACACTCATACTACGCCGACTGCGACGGCTTCGTTACAGCCGATACAGAGTACGGCGCAAACATAACAGCTTCAGTACAGAATAAAAACGTGTATGGCTGCCAGTTCCATCCTGAAAAAAGCGGCAGCGCGGGTCTTGAGATTCTGAAAGCGTTCACGCGGCTTTGAAGCCTTACGGACAGAGCATGAAGCACCGGGAAAAGAAAGGACACACTATGGACATATATCCGGCAATAGACCTCTACGGAGGCAAGGCTGTGCGCCTTAACAAAGGCGATTACGCCAGCGCAACTATTTATAACGACGACCCTGTATCTCAGGCACTCGACTTCAAATCTCAGGGTGCAAAGTATCTCCACGCGGTGGATCTTGACGGCGCAAGATACGGCAGACCGGAGAATCTGCAAATCATAAAGAACATCATAATGAGATCGCGTCTCAAAACCGAAATCGGCGGCGGTATACGCGATATTGAATCGGCTGTCATGTACCTTGACGCGGGAGCGGAGCGCGTTATTCTCGGCACAGCGGCGGTGAGAAATCCGGAGCTTATATCAGAGCTTGCCTATGTGTACGGCTCCGAACGGGTAGCAGTCGGCGTTGATATACGCGGCGGGAATGTGCTTGTCGAGGGCTGGACGGAGGATTCAGGTATACACTACCTCGATTTCATGGATATGCTCATTGATAAAGGCGCGGGAACAGTGATATGCACCGATATATCTAAGGACGGCACACTTTCCGGAACAAATCTGGAGCTTTATAAAGACCTCGTATCCCGCTTCGGCGGCAGAATAAAAATAACTGCCTCCGGAGGTATAACTACCGTTGAGGACGTTGCGGCACTGCGTGACATCGGTGTCGATGCCGCAATATTGGGACGCGCTGTCTATACAGGCGATATTGACCTCAGAAAAGCATTAGAGGTGGCAAAAAATGGTAACAAAAAGAATAATACCGTGTCTTGATGTACGCAACGGCAGAGTTGTCAAGGGAGTGAACTTCCAAGGCGTGTCGGATGTTGCCGACCCCGCTGAATTGGGGCGGTACTATTCCGAGAGCGGAGCGGACGAGCTTGTATTTTACGACATCACAGCGTCCGCCGAGGGGCGCAAGCTCTTCACTGACGTACTCGCGGAGGTCGCGTCAGTGATATTCATACCTTTGACAGTCGGCGGCGGCATAAACACAGTTGAGGATTTTGAACGTGTTCTCAATCGCGGAGCGGACAAGGTGAGCGTAAATTCCGGAGCAATCAGCGACCCGTCACTGATACCACAGGCGGCGAAACGGTTCGGCGACCAGTGCGTTGTGATTTCCGCCGATGTAAAGCGGGTTGACGGGAAGTTTACGGTTTTCTCAAAGGGCGGCAGAGTCAATACAGGAATGGACGCGGTAGAATGGATACGCCGCTGTGTCGGAGAGGGCGCGGGAGAAGTCGTGCTGAACTCGATGGACACCGACGGCGTAAAAAAAGGCTTTGACCTTGATATGCTGGAAGCTGTGACAAACGCGGTGAATGTACCTGTAATAGCGTCCGGCGGAGCGGGGTGCGCCGAGGATTTCGTGACGCTTTTCAAGGCACTTCCCAAAGTCGATGCCGGACTTGCGGCATCTATATTCCACTTTGGAGAAGTGACAATACAGGAACTTAAAAGGCTTCTGAGGGATAATAATATAAATGTGAGGCTATGACTATGATAAATACCGATGAGCTGAAATTCGACGACAGGGGGCTTATTCCGGCTATAGTTCAGGACGCGGAGAGCGGCGATGTGCTGACTTTGGCGTACATGAACAGGGAAAGTCTCAAAATATCAATGGAGCGGGGGCTGACCTGCTTCTGGAGCCGTTCCCGCAAGGAGCTTTGGCTTAAAGGCGAGACGAGCGGCAACTATCAGCACATAGTTTCGATAACAGCAGACTGCGACAAGGACGCTCTGCTCGTGAGGGTACGCAAGGACGGTCCCGCGTGTCATCTCGGAACGGACTCGTGCTTCACAAATCCGGTGTCCACAGGACCGGAGCCGGAGCCGTTTTCGTATGAGGGACTGTACGCGCTGCTGGAGGGACGCAGACAGGAGCCGAAAGAGGGTTCGTACACATCGTATCTGTTTGATAAAGGAACCGACAAGATACTGAAAAAAGTCGGTGAGGAATCCACAGAGGTGATAATTGCCGGAAAGGGGGGAGACAAACGTGAGACTGTATATGAAATAGCCGACCTTGCGTACCATGTCATGGTGCTTATGGTAGACAGCGGCATAACGCTTGAGGATATAAAATCCGAGCTTGCGTCACGTCATGTAATAGACAAAAAGATTAAACAGGAGAAGATGGTTTAGTGATTTTAGAGCTTCACGATATAAGGAAAAGCTACGGCGGCAGATATATACTTGACGGCATCAATATAGAGCCGACAAGCTGCCGTGTGTATGGGCTTTTGGGTGCGTCCGGCGCGGGAAAGACGACACTTCTTAACATAATAAGCGGCAAGATCAGGCCTGACAGCGGGGAGATCTCAGCGGACGAGGAGCCGCTTAACCGCAGGAAAACCACTGTTTGCACACTCTCAAAACGATACACGCCGAAACGCGAGGCACTTGAGGCTCTCGACATAGCGCGGTACGCGGGAACCCCGTTCAAAGCCGTTCCGGAGTGCGCGAGATACTTATATCGTGTCGCGGGGCTTTTGTCGCGCCGCAGTGATATACTGCTCTTAGATGAGCCGTTCGCGATGCTTGACAAATATCACAGCAAGCTACTCGCTGACGCGCTGAAAGAATACACGCATGAGGGCGCGTTGGTGATTGTCACAGGAAGACGCGCCGGACTTCTTGATGGTGTGTGCGATGATGTCGCGGTAATATGCGGAGGCAAGGCGGTTTTGGAGGGAGGAGTTGAGGATATAAAGGCTGATTATATACATGACAAGCTCTTAGTGCGTTCAAAGGATTGCGACAGGATAGAGCAAGAATTTTCAAGGAAAATGACGCGCCTCTCGCTTGATACGCTTGTGGTGTGGCTCTCGTATGAGAGCGAGAAGGATGAGGTCATGCGCCGGCTCCTGTACAGCTACGACATAGACGAGCTGTGCGTACAGACACCGACTTTAGATGATATAGTAGACGAATACGAAAAGAAAAACTCAAAAAATTTGAAAAAGGAGATACACGACAATGATGATTCAATATGAAATACCTGTTACTTTTACCGAGAGCGATTTCACGTCCGATGGAGTACTGAAACCGGGTCTGCTGATATATGAGTTTCAGGACGCGGGAGCGGAGCATATGACGCGGGAGCACGTTGGATTTACCGATCTGATGGAGCGGGAACTAATGTGGGTACTAACTAAGATGAAATACAAGCTATATGGCAAAGCGGAGCCGAATAAAGAATACAAGATAGTAACAGCACCGTGTGCGGCGGGGTCATATCTATATTATCGGGATTATGTGCTGTACGATGGAGATACTGTGGTAGCTGTCTTATCAAGCGAGTGGTGCATTGTAAATTTCAACACGCGGAAGGTTGTGCAGACCGATATAATAAAGATGGAAGGAGAGTATTGCGATGGTATTCCTATGCTTGGCGGCATAAAGCGTCTAAGACCGCGAAATCTAGTGCCAAAGGCAAAATATACTGTAAAAGAAACAGACTTAGACGGCAACGACCACATGAATAACCGCAGATACATTGATGTTGCGCTTGACGCTATGGGAAAAGAGAGCGTCAATGAGCTGACAATAAACTTCGCGAAAGAAACGCGCCTTGGAGACAGCTTCGATATATGTCTGTCGGAGGACGGCAGCATGGTGTCAGGCGTACTGCCGGATGGAACGCTGGTGTTCGCGCTGGCAGCGGAATAAAATAGCAGAGGAAAATAAAAAAAATTGGGTCGGTTTTGCAGCCGATCCAATTTTTTGGAGAGGAAATCAATTAAAGCCAAACTTTTTGTTGAATTTATCCACACGTCCGCTTGTATCGACAAGCTTCTGTTTACCGGTATAAAAGGGGTGACACTTTGAACAAATCTCAACTTTTATATTGCTCTTAGTACTTCCCGT
>CAZKLU010000099.1:0-5226 GCA_964553775.1 uncultured Oscillospiraceae bacterium
CCCTACACCGCTGTAAGCCCCAAAGTCAGTATGCCCTCGTTTTCCTTATATATCGTCTCAAACTGACTGAGCGGCAGCGGAGATATTCCTATCCCAGCCTCTATCGTGTACCCCGGTCGGTTGTAGGTGAGTATGAACCAGTCCTTGTACCCCGCATAGCCCGATTCCGTCGGCGTTAGCTCCACCGTGTACCCACTGACCGCTGCAAATTTCTGCGCTATCTCAAGAGAGTTCGGCGGCAAATAATCAAGATACTTCCAGTATATTACTCGCCCCTGCGTGTGATACGACAGAGATATTGCAAAATTGTGTACCCGCGTGTAGTTATACACCGCTCGGCTTTCAGGTATTTCCAACGGCGCGGCTCCAACATAATCCCTCGGTGCCGGTGATACATACCCTTGTGCAAACTTTATATCCCGCGCCTCGCTCCAACCGGCAGGGTACTGCAAATTCGGATCTATTCCGATAATATTCGCTTTCCAGCCCGACGGGAACGGTATCGCGGGATAGTCATTCGCTATCTCTGCCGCCCTGTTGTACCGGCTCCCGCTTGTAATCGCTCCCGTAACCAAATCTACTCCGTCAGGATTTACCATCGGCATCATATAGAGCGTGCTGAACCTATACAGACTGTCCGCGCTCTCTCCGAAAATAGTTCCGTCAAAAGCATAGGCAGTCGCGTATCTCTCAAGGTATTTCATCAGCAGAAGCGATGTTATCCACTCGTTGGCGTGGTGCGAGGCGTTGTAAAATACCTGATTCGCGCCGCCTCCCATCTCGATTGTGTAGAGCGTTTTGCCCATCTCACTCGACCCCGCCGTTCCTACACGCAGAAACGGGTACCTCGCCGCAAGCCCCTCAATACAGAGCGACATATACTCGTATGTGAAGCTGATATTCGTCGCAACTACCTCAAACGGGCGCGGTATGATTAGCTGCGAACCTATGCGTATATTGAACGGGTTCACATCCGAGTTCGCAACCTCTATCTGATGAACCGTTACGCCATATCTCTGCGACAGCTTGTAGAACGTGTCTCCGGAACGCACCGTGTGGCGAAAGAAACCCGTGAGCCACGTTTTGAGCGCGTTCCACGTTCTTGCTCCAACTACTCCATCCGCCGCGAGAGAATTGCGACGCTGAAAGTCAAGTACCGCGTCTTTAGTCCGCTGCCCAAATATGCCGTCAGGCTCCGGCGATAACGCACCCTCTCTGTTAAGCCCTAACTGCAATAGCTCCACAAATGGTCCCGTGGAGCCGCTTTTTATTGTCGGTAAATCTGCCATATTATTCCTCCAAATTATGTTGTCTCTATATTATATGCGTTTGCTGTCGAAAAAAGACCGGAAACTGTTGTGCTTTAAGCCAGAGAATTTTCCGCTTTGTGCTTTCAGAATGTTTTTGCACCGCGAACGGAACAGAAAATCTCTGAAATATTCTCAGAAGCGTCAGGCAGCAAAAACCCGCTTTTGTTAAATTCACTGTAATCAGCTGAATTTGAAAATTTTTCGTAAGTTATGAAAACCCAGCATTGGTAAAATCGACTTGCGCGGAATAAAAATTGTCAATCCAAATGAGAAATATATTGCATAGCGTAACTTGCGCCGATGTGGATATATTAAAGATTGTGTGACTTTTCAAATAAAGCTTTGAGGAGATGATATATTTTGGCAAAAGAAAGAAAGATGACGGCTTTTTTGCTGTCAGCGGCTTTTTTTATAATGCTTCTTTCGGCAAATCCGATTGCCGCATATGCTGCGGAGTTGCCGGAGGAGCTTGTGCCGATGGGTGAGGCGATAGGGATAACGGTTAAAACAGACGGTGTTATTGTTGCGGAGCTTTCGGAGATAGAGACAGGGAATGGTACTGTATCTCCGGCTCGTGACGCCGGTATATTGCCGGGTGACGTAATAGTAAACGTTGGTGACACTGAAATATCAGGCGTGAATGATCTGACAGCGGCGTTAGACAGATGTGACGGCAACCCCGTTCCTGTCACTGTACTGCGTAGCGGCGAGACGCTCAAACTGACTGTAACGCCGTATGTTGACGAGAATCAGAAATTTATGGGTATCTGGATAAAGGATAGTCTCACCGGTATCGGAACCATGACGTATTACGACCCTGAAACAGGGCGTTACGGCGCGCTCGGACACGCGATAAGCGACAGTGACACAGGACTTATTATTCCAATAGGAGAGGGTAAAATACTTCATGCTGATGTTACCGGCGTAAGTCCGGGAAAATCGGGTGTTCCTGGGAAACTTGGTGGTGTATTCAGCTTTGAGGATACGATTGGCAGCATTGAGAAAAACTGTGTTACGGGCATATTCGGTAATATGGACGAGGGATTCAGTTGTGAGGATGTTCAGCCTGTGGAGGTTATGCCGGAGAGTGAAATAAAGCCGGGTAACGCAACCTTGCTGTCGGCGGCTGACGGAGCGGTCAAGGAATACAGCATTGAGATAACGCGGATATATCAGGAAAACAATGACAACAGAAGTATGATGATAAAGATAACAGATGACAGACTGATTGACATTACAGGCGGCATAGTGCAGGGTATGAGCGGCAGCCCGATATTGCAGGACGGCAAGCTGGTTGGCGCGGTGACGCACGTTCTGATAAATGATCCGCTGAAGGGCTTCGCGGTGTCTATCGAGGATATGTTGGCGGCGGCGTAACATGAGAATATGCTTATACTCAAAGGAATTTCAGCTTTGTGGTTTAACGTAGACTTTGGCGTGGTCTGTGGAACCTTAAAATCTTATCCTGCGAGCGGAAAGCATATAGCAAGTGACAGCTTATATTTCAGCATTTAAAAATATCGGAGGAGAGCGGAAGGTGATGAAGCACCGACCGCTCTCCAACTCTGTATTTACGGCAAAATACACCGGAACAAATCACGCGCCGAGAGTATAAATTGCGTTACTCCCCAAACACGAGTGACAAATCAATTTCACAGTCCTCAAGCACGTTCACTTTCAGCTTATCGTTGGCGTTTCCGAATGCGGCGGCGTTGTAGAAGTTTCCTTCGAGTAAAAAGACATGCACAGTTCCCGCAGGGTCAACTATCCAGTATTCACGCACACCGGCTTTACAGTAGAGATTGTACTTAATAAACCTGTCGCGCTCTGAATCTGATGGTGAAACTATCTCAATCACCATATCCGGCGCACCCTTTACTCCACGGTTATCGAGCTTATCAGGGTCACAGACAACTAAAATATCCGGCTGCACAACACAGTCAACATCCTCCGGTCTGTCGCCGTCACGTTCAAAAAGCCTGACATCAAGAGGAGCGGCGAACACCTCACACCTCTTGCCACGGAGGTAAAGCTTTAGTTGAAACATTATTTCCGCGCTTATCCGCTGATGCCTTATTGACGGGGATGGCATCATATATACATCGCCGTTTATAATTTCCGCTCTTATATTCTCCGGAAAGTCAAGAAGATCCTCGTATGTGTAATAGTCGAATTTTTCAGCCGGTAATCCCATCAAAAACACCTCCTGTAATGATTTTTATATTAGTATTATATACTATATGTATTCCGCTGTCAAGCGTGTAAAAATAAGCGTTTTTCCGCCATTACACGGAAGCTGGCATCAAACACGGGAACTTGCGAAGCGGGGAACAAATCACAATCCAAACACACCATACCCTATCGCGCCGAGTGCGCCGGAGATGAGCAGCACCACGGGAACAGACATCTTTCGCCGAGTCAGAAGCAGGAACATCAGTACCCCAATACCAATGGCGAAGAAATCAATAGATCCCTCGTGCATGAAATTATCCTCAGCAAGCGTGATTATAACCGCAATTATCATTGCGGTACACACGGGTTTCAGAACACGGAGTATGCCTGTCATGAGCGTACTCTTTTTAAATTTGTGGAACAGTATAGCTGCCACAAGTGTCAGAGTGAGCGTTGGCATCAGCACTCCGGCAACAGCCGCAAGACCTCCGAAAAATCCCGCTGTTCTCGTTCCCGCAAACGTGGCGCAGTTTAGTCCCAACGGACCCGGCGTTGATTCGGCTATTGCGATCAGATTTGACAGGTCATCGCTTGTCATCCAGTTATGAGCACTCATCTCCTCGGTTATGAGCGGCACCATGCTCATTCCGCCGAAGCTCGTAAAACCGATTTTTACAAATGACCAGAAAAGTTCAAGAAGTTCCATGTTTTTTCTCCACCCACATCCATATAAAAGCTGCTGCCGCGCCCATAAGTACAAGCGTGATATTGCTTACTCCGGCGAATACAATAAGCAGAAACGCCGCCGCGCAGATAAACACACCGGTCTTTTCGCGAAACGCCTCCCGCGCCAATGTCACCGCTGAACTTGCGACTATTGGAACAACGGCGGCTCTCACTCCGCGAAGAACGCACGACACCCAGAAGTTGTCCTTAAAAAGCTCGTAGAATTTAGTAACAACGGTGATAATAGCGACTGACGGCACCGTAATACCGAGAACCGCGGCGATACCGCCAACCGCGCCCGCAATCTGAACGCCGAAAAGCATACTTATGTTTGTTATCATTATACCGGGGAGAGATTTTCCGGCGGCTGTGAGGTCAAGAAGGTCACTTTTGGTAATCCACTTGCGTTTGTCAATGAACTCGCGTTCCATCTGGGCTAATATGCTCCAGCCGCCTCCAAAAGTGAAGCAGCCGATTTTGGCAAAGTACAGAAAAATGAGTCCGGCTTTTTTGAGTCTTTCTTTAGTCAAATTGATTATCTCCTTTTTTGCAAATATCATAAGCATACCGACAGGCATATTGAAATTCGAGCAAAAATTTTCCGGATATTGCCCAATATTCCGCAAATTCAAAGTGAAAACAAGATAGAGATGAAAACGCGGCGCGGTTCCGCAGAGATAAAATAGCGTTGCGGTTCCGCAGTGATAAAGAAAAGTGATGAAGAATGTTTGGCGGCATAGGATAATTATACACGCAGAGTTGAGAATTTGCAAGAGGGTATTTGCGAAATGGGGGGTGCTTGCGGGAACCGCAAGCGGGTTGTCAGCCGATAGGCTGACGGGTGCCGTGTGAAACACGGCGGGTTGCTTGCGGGAACCGCAAGCCTGTTGTCAGCCGGTAGGCTGACGGGATTTACTTTCTCCTTTTCCCCATTGCATAGGGAAAAGGAGAAAGTAACAAAGAGGAAAAGTCCTCGCTTTAAGGGATAATGTATTCTTATTTATAACCCGTGAGGTTA
>CAZKLU010000100.1:0-5205 GCA_964553775.1 uncultured Oscillospiraceae bacterium
CAACAGGCTTGCGTTCCGCAAGCATACAAGTCAGCCTATCGGCTGACAAGCCGCCGCATTCACGGCGGCAACCCGTCAGCCTATCGGCTGACAACCCCGCGCTTCACGCGGTACCTAATATCTCCCCGGCAGCGGCTACCAGCCGCATCATATCACCCATTGAGCCTATGGTTATGCGGTTGTACTCTTTTATTCTCTCACTGTCAAAGTGCCTTACCAGAATTCCCCGCTCACGGAGCTTTTTATATAGCGTTAAACCCGATATTTTATCGTGTCTCGCAAAAATGAAATTTGCCATTGAGTCCGTAAGCTCAAATCCGAGCCGCGTAAGCTCTTTAACAGTGAACTCACGGGTTTTCATGATCTCCGCGCAGTTGTTCATATAGTATTCGCTGTTTCGGAGAGCGGCGGAGCCTATTGCCGCGGTGCAGCGGTTCACGTTATACGGGTTTATCGAATACTTTATTGTATTAAGCTCCCTTATAATCTCAGGACAGCCTATTCCCAAGCCAAGTCTCGCTCCCGCTAAAGAGTGCGACTTTGAAAACGTCCTCGTCACAAGCAGATTGTCATACCGCTTTATGAGTTCCACGGCACTCTCCCCGCCAAAATCTATATACGCCTCATCAATTATAACCACATTGTCCGGATTTGATGACACTATTCGCTCTATATCGGAAAGCGGCAGAATTATTCCCGTTGGCGCGTTCGGGTTCGGAATCGCGATATTTTTGTGAAGTCCCTCGTAATCACTCACGTTTATATTAAACGTATTGTCAAGCGGTATCTCTGTTGAGGGTATGTGATATAGTCCTGACAGTACAGAGTAGAAGCCGTATGTTATATCCGGATACGCTATCCCTGTTCTCTCATCGCAGAACGCCAGAAACGCGAAACTCAGTATCTCATCAGAACCATTGACCGGAAGTATGCACTCCGGCGCGACGTTGTAAACTCTCGCAGCGTCTTCTCGAAGCTGTGTACACTCAGGGTCTGAGTAGAGATTGCACATCATCGCGGCATCCGACGCGGCTTTCGCAACGTCCGGTGACGGCGGGTAGGGGGATTCGTTTGTGTTGAGTTTGCATAGACCCGTTATTTTAGGCTGTTCTCCAGGTACATAGGGCTTTAGCGTCTCATGGCGGCTGCTCAGGAATCTGCTCATAGCTCAGTCCTCTTGATTATACTTCTTGCGTGACCCGCAAGCCCCTCGCGTTCCGCGAATTTTGCGATGTCCTCCGCGTCCTCCAGCAGCGCATTGTGCGAATAGTACATATACTGCGATGTCTTTATGAAATCATCCACCGACAGCGGAGACGAGAACCTTGCCGCGCCCTCAGTCGGAAGTGTGTGGTTGCAGCCCGCGTAATAGTCTCCAACCGCTTCCGGCGTGTCGGCTCCGAGAAAGACGGAACCGGCATTTTTTATGCTGTCAAGGTATTCAAACGGTTCCGCGACTGTAAGCTCCAAATGCTCCGGCGCGATTCTGTTCGCAGTTTCGATCGCGCTCTCCACGTTCGGCGCGACTATGATTTTGCCGTTCCGGTCTATGGAACGTCTCGCGATGTCAGCCCTTGGAAGCTCTGGTATCTGACGCTCTACCTCCTCAGCCACGGCTCTCGCAAGCTCTATAGATGTGGTGACAAGTACCGCGCTCGCGTTTACGTCGTGTTCCGCCTGACTGAGCATATCGGCTGCAACGAGAACAGGGTTCGCTGTGCTGTCAGCTATAACAAGTATCTCGCTTGGACCGCATATCATGTCTATATCGACCTTGCCGAACACCTGACGCTTCGCCTCCTGAACATATGCGTTGCCGGGTCCGACTATCTTATCGACTGCGGGAACGCTCTCGGTGCCGTAAGCCAATGCCGCGACTACCTGTGCGCCGCCTGTCTTCAATACTTTTGTAGCGCCGCCAATCTTCGCCGCCGCGAGCATTTCCGGAGCCACAACGCCGTTCTTTGCCGGTGTCGCCATGATTATTTCGCCGCACCCCGCTATTCTTGCGGGTATTACGTCCATGAGAACGGTTGAACAGAGACTCGCCGTGCCGCCGGGTATATAAACGCCGACTTTGGATAGCGGCAGTACGCGCTGACCCATTATTCTGCCGCCACGCTTTATCTCAAATCCGTGGCGCGTCTGTTCACGGTGAAATTCCTCAATGTTATGAGCCGCTCTCCTCAGAACACTCAGGAAATCATCTCCGACAGCTTCAAAAGCCGCGTCAATCTCCTCCTGCGTTGCTTCAAAGCTTTCAGGTGCGCCGCCGTCAAATTTGTCGGCATAATATCTTAACGCGCTGTCTCCGTTTTCACGGACGTTCTGTATTATTTCGGCAACCGTTCCCGATACGTCCAAAGTCGGACGTGAACGGGAGAATATGCGTTCCTCCGGTATCTCGCCGAGCTTCATTACCTCAAGCATTCCTGTACCTCCATGCTGATTATCTCTGATAGCTTCTCTGTTAGCCTTGTTATCTCTTCATATTTGAACTTGCTGCTTGTCTTTCCGGCTATAAGCCGTGCCGAAAGTTCTGTTACCGTCTCAAGCGGCGCAAGACCGTTCTCTCTCAGTGTCGTTCCGGTTTCAACTATATCGACTATCACATCCGAAAGACCGACTATCGGCGCAAGCTCTATGGAACCGTTCAGATGTATGATGTCTATCGCGATTGAACGCTTCGAGTAGTACTGTCTCGCTATGTTGGAAAATTTTGTCGCAACCTTGAGCGTTGTGCCTGTCTGCTTGAAATCAGGGTACCCGCAGACGCACATTTTGCACTTTCCAACTCCGAAGTCCAGCAGCTCGTACACATCAGGCTCATACTCCAACAGCGTATCCTTGCCTGCGGCACCCACGTCCGCCGCGCCCCGCTCAACGTATACCGCAACATCGGCGGGTTTCACGAAGAAGAAGCGCACATTATTTTCGTCGTTTTGGAAAATCAGCTTTCTTCCGCCGTCACGCACATCGGGGCAGCCGTAACCCGCTCTCTCGAACATATCGTATACGCAGTCACCGAGTCTGCCCTTTGGAAGCGCGATATTCAGATATTTATTCATGCTTTCGCTCCCCGCCGATTATTTGCTTAAATACTATGCCGTCAGGTATGCCTGTATCAACTCTGACGCTTTTGCCCTCTTTCGTGAGCTTTGAAACGCGGCGGCATATTTCCTCCGGCTTCTCCGTGCCGTCATCTATTATGAGAACGTCAAGCTCCGGCGTTTCGCGTCTGTCCAGATAACTGAGGTACACGGCGAAACCCATCGCTCCCGCGTCCTTGCCGAATTTCCGCATCAAGCCGTCATACCGTCCTCCTGAGAGTACAGGCACAGCGGCTTCAGGAACGTATCCCTTTATAAGTACGCCGTTATAGTAGTCAGGGTCCCCTGTGAGCGAGAGATCGAGGTATATTTTATCATCCCAGCCGCAGTTTCTTATAATATGCGCTATTGCCGCAAGCTCCCCGACAGCGTCCGCGGCGTTCACGCCGGGGTCAAGTCCGCAAAGCTCCTCAATCGCGCTTGTAAGCGGACCGCGCAGAGTTATGAGCTTCTTGATTTTCCCTGTCGTTTCAGCGTCCACACCCGCGCCGAGGCAAAGTCTTTCAGCGTCATGGCTGTTTTTCTCCTGCGCGTATTTCAAGAGATCCTCACGGATATTCTCAGGTATTTTCAAGTCCTCAAAGAAGCCTGATAGAAGTCCTATCTGCGATATATCGAGCATGAACCTCTCGTCTATTATTCTGAGACTTCCGCAGGCTAAAAGCACCGTCTCCGCCATCGTGTATGTCGTGAGATTACCGATACACTCAAGCCCTGTCTGGCGTATCTCGCGGAAACCTCCCGAAACCCTGTCGGCGCGGTAGACGCTCTCGTTGTAGTATAGCTTACTCAGCGTATCAGACGGGGGCGTGTCGCGTATGATCGAGAGAGTGACATCGGGTTTAAGTGCGCGGAGCCTGCCGTCAGTGTCGGTGAATGTCAGTATTCCTCCGCCTGTTATAAAGCTGCGGTGCGTGGCGTAAAGGTCGTACTCCTCGAATTTGTTCATTTTATATCTTGTATAACCGAACCGCTCAAAAAGTCCGCTGATATCCGGTTCAGTTCTCATTCATATCACTCCTCGCGATATTAAGCATAATAGCGCACTCCATTCTCTTGCGGAAGAGCCTGCACCCATAATCGTAGACTCCGTTGACGCTGCCTGTAGCCTTGACAGCGTTCGCGGCGCACCCGCCGGAGCAGTAGAGCTTTGCCCAGCAGTCCTCGCACTCAGGGCGTGAATACACGTTACAGGCGCGGAATTTCTCACGCAAAGCCGTATTTGTGACACCGTTCCATACATCGCCCATCTTATACTCGTCCATACCGACAAACTGGTGGCATGGATATAAATCGCCCCACGGCGTTACCGCCATATATTCGGTTCCGGAGCCGCAGCCTGATACGCGCTTGTAAATACACGGTCCGTGCGTCAAATCGACCATATAGTGGTAAAAGACTATCGGTTCCCCGTCTTTTTCCCGTTGGAGCATGAAGTCCGCTAACTTTTCGTACTGCTCGAAAAGCGCGGGGAGGTCATCTTCCGTCAGGGCGCAGTCATCGTCCGGTGAAGCCACAACAGGTTCCATAGAGAGCCTGTCGAAGCCAAGCTCCGCCATGTGGATAATATCCTCGGTGAAGTCGGTGTTGTATTTGGTGTATGTGCCGCGTATGTAGTATTCTCTGCCGCCGCGTTCTTTGGCGAATTTCTGAAATTTCGGCACAACGGCATCGTAGCTGCCCGCGCCGGAGAGAAATTTGCGGAACCTGTCATGAGTCTCGCGTCTTCCGTCAAGGCTCATAACGACATTATTCATCTCGCGGTTGCAAAAGTCGATAACATCATCGTCCACAAGCACGCCGTTCGTTGTCAGAGTGAAGCGGAAGTGTTTTTTATGCTTCTCCTCCTGTGAGCGGGCGTAGGCAACAAGCTGTTTCACAACATCCCAGTTGAGAAGAGGTTCACCGCCGAAGAAGTCAACCTCAAGGTTTGTTCTCGAACCGGAGCTTTGTATAAGGAAGTCTATAGCCTGTTTACCGACATCGAAGCTCATGAGGGCGCGTTCGCCGTGGAATTTGCCCTGACTTGCGAAGCAGTACTCGCAGTTGAGGTTGCAGCTATGCGCGACATGAAGGCATAGAGCCTTTACAATAT
>CAZKLU010000101.1:0-5187 GCA_964553775.1 uncultured Oscillospiraceae bacterium
CGCCCAAAAGCCGCAAAGCCCCTACTGCATCTTCAGGTGCCTGAGCAGCGTCGCGGCTATGTCCTTGCACGGTGCCTGCACCATGACCGCGCCTATATCGTTCGCTACTCCGGGCATACCATACACCACGCTTGTCTCCTTGTCCTGACCGATAGTGTACGCGCCCTTTTTACGCATTTGCAAAAGCCCCTGCGCTCCATCCTGCCCCATGCCTGTCATTATTATTCCTACCATCGGGCATTTTACATTCTCTGCCATAGATGTGAACAGCGCGTCAACCGATGGTCTGTGTCCGCTCACCCGCTCACCGGGCTTGCACGTTACCTTGTAGCCCCCAAGCGGAGTTCTCACTACCCTGCACTGTAAATCGGCGGGCGCAACGAGCGCAAGACCGCGTTTTAAGTCATCCCCGTCCTTCGCCTCGCGCACCTCCATCTTGCATAGCCTGTTCAGCCTGTCGGCGTACATAGCGGTGAACCCCGGCGGCATATGCTGTACTATAACCATGGCGGGTATGTCCTCCGGCAGACGCTTCATGACCTCAAGCGTAGCTTCCGTGCCTCCGGTGGACGCTCCAAGTCCTATGAGCATTCTGTTCGTAAACGATGAACCAAGAGGGCTTATTGCCGCGTTCGGACTGTGCGTGTCCGCCCCTATGGGACGCTGTACCCTCGCCTGCGAAGCAACTATGACCTTCTGCGCCAGTGTAGCTATGAATGTCTCGGTACTCTGTATTCCGTCTGGCTTTCTCACAAAGTCAACCGCCCCCGCGTGAAGAGCGTCAAACACCCCAAGGTTCAGCGATGATACCAAAACTACCGGCAGCGGGTACTGCGGGAGAAGCTGCTTCAGAAAGTCAAGCCCCGTCATACCCGGCATCTGTACGTCCAAAGTCATAACGTCCGGCTTCAGAACCTTGACCTTGCTCTTGGCATCTATCGCGTTTATTGCGTAACCGACAACCTCTATGTTAGGGTACTCGGAGAAACCGTCAATTATCACCTTCCTGGCAAGAAGCGAATCGTCCACAACAAGCACTCGTATTTTCCTTATATTTACCGCCATTGTATAACTCCCTCATAAAACTATATTTTCTGGAAAATAGATGTCGCGACGCGCTTGTACGGCGTTGACGGCGGCAGATTCTCAGACAGACTTATTATGAGATAGCCCCCCGGTACTGTCGCCTCATAAAAACGCTTTACAAGATCGTCTTTTGTTGGCTGGTCAAAATATATCATCACGTTCCGGCAGAAGATAACATCGAACTTGCGCCGGAATTTTATCGGATCCATCAGATTGAATTGCCGGAACATCACGTTTTTCTTTATTTTCGGCGCGACTGTCGATGTCTTGCCGTCAGGTGACGGGACGAAGTAGTCGCGCTTCCATTTGGCGGGCAGCGTATCGGGCAGCTCATAGGTGCCTCTCTGCGCTTTTGTAAGTGCCTCAACAGACAAGTCTGTCGCGAGTATCCTCGTGTCCCACGCCGCCGCCTGCGAACCTAAACAGTCGAACATATACATCGTTATATTGTACGGTTCCTCGCCGGATGAGCAGCCCGCGCTCCATATTGACAGTATCTTGTCGCGCTGGTGCTTCTGAGTCATCTGCGGGAGTATAGTCTTTGTGAAAAAGTCAAACGACTCCGTTTCGCGCATGAAGTATGTATAGTTTGTAGTCAGCTTGTTGAGAAGCTGGTTTATGTCGTCACCGGTGCCGCTTTTCAGAAGATAGTCAACGTATTCCTTGAAATTCTTGAATCCGCGGCTCTTTACGGTTCCTCCAAGACGGCTCGTTATGAGCTGACGCTTCTGCCGCAAGTCAATTCCGTAATTTTCCTTGACGAACTTCACCATACGGTTAAAGTCGGCATCGGAGATCTCCATCAAACCAAGTGCGTTTCCGTTGTCATTAGCCATGCCGCACCTCACTGAGCATGGAGCAGATTTGTCGCGTCAAGGAGCATAACGGTATTTGTGCTTCCCGGAACGGTACACATACCGTAAACGAGGGTGTGATCCTTCTGTGTCGGAACGGGCAGAATTATTGAGTTCGGTATCTCCACCATCTGGTCAACGCCGTCAACGAGTATGCCGACTGTCGTGCCGTCAATCAGAAGCATTATTGAGCAATATGTATCGCCCGGCATACCTCCGAGCAGAACACGGAAATCTATAATCGGCGGCACAAGTCCGCGCAGGTTAATAACGCCCCTGACATAATTCGGGGTCATCGGTATGCGTGTCACCGAAACGTCCGTCAGAATCTCGCTCACATAGTCGGCGCGTACACCGTAGAGTATTCCGGAAGAACGGAATATGAGATAGTTGTCCTTGTCGTTATCCTTAACATTATCAGAGAGCGCACCCTCTCTGTCAAACTCTTCTGTTTTCGCGAAAAGTAAATTTTCCTCACCCATGAGCTTTATCCTCCTCAAACATTCTGCACTTCGTAGATATTAGCCACATCAAGTATAAGGCTTATACTGCCGTCACCGAGAACGCTGCATCCGGTGACACCGTATTCTTTTACGCCGAAGCTGTTCACATAGTTCGGCAGCGGCTTCACAACCACCTGCTGCTCACCTATAAGCTCATCGACAAACAGGCAGAACGATTTCTCTCCGGAGCCTACCCAGAGAAGCACTCCATCATCGAAGCTGTCAACGCCGTTTTCAAGACCGTAGAACTCTTTGGCGCGGACTATCGAGTAGAAGTTATCCATTATCTTTATCATCTCTCCGTGAGACGCGTCCATTATAACATCACCCTCGGAGATTCTCACTATCTGACGTATATCGCTAAGCGGAACGGTGAATATCGAGTCGCCGGTCGAAACCTCCATGCCGTCCATAATAGATGTGGTGAGAGGTATTTTGAGCGTGGTCGTCATGCCCTTGCCCTTTTCGCTCGTTATCGAGACGGTGCCTCCGACACTCTCAACGTTGCTCTTTACAACGTCCATGCCGACACCGCGCCCTGAAAACTCAGTGACCTCGACGTTCGTGGAAAAGCCCGGCATAAGCAGGAAGTTCAGAATATCCTTATGGGAATAGTTCACACCGGGCTGCGCGATACCCTGATTTATTGCCTTGTTGAGGATCTGAGTATCATCGGCTCCTCTGCCATCATCGCGCACCTCGATTATAACCTCGCCGCCTGTCTGACGGGCAGAGAGAATTATCGTGCCGCACGCGGGTTTTCCGGCGGCTACGCGCTCCTCTTTAGTGTCCTCAATGCCGTGATCCATAGAGTTTCTCACTATGTGCATGATAGGATCCGCTATGTTGTCAACTATTGTCTTGTCAACCTCTGTGTCCTCGCCCTCAAGGATAAGTTCCGCTTCCTTGCCGAGCTTCTTGCACATATCGCGGACTGTCCTCTTCTGCTTCTGGAACGTGCTTGCCACCGGAACCATTCTCAGTGACAGAGCGACATCCTGAAGCGAATCGGTGAGCGAACGGAGTTGTCTTGCGGCCTTGTTGAAGTTGTCCAGCTTAAGCCCCTTGAGGTCTGGAGAAGCCGTCACCTGAGCCTCTGTTATGATTATCTCGCCAACAACCGCCATAAGCATATCGAGTTTAGACAGGTTGACGCTTATAAGGCTCTCCTTGACATGAGCCTGCTTTGCTGTACTCTGAACCGCAGACCGTTCGGGCTGACCCGCGGGAGCTGTGTCGTTTGTCTGAGCCGTGTCAGAGCTTACGCTCGGTGCCTTGTAGTCAAACTTCTCATACGTCTTGACCGCGCCGTTGTCCTTGACCGCGCCCACGCCCTTGGTGCGTCCCTCTTCCGTCAGAAAGCGGATAAAGAAGCCGTTGTCAATTATAAACGAAGCTGTGTCGGGGTTGAGCTGAATGTCGGCAGGATAGTAGTCAAACTGGCTGTCATCGCAGAAATCCTTGACAGCGTTTACTATCATCATAGCGCGGAGATTCTCCATGCCGCACCCATCATCGAACAGGACATGAAGCCCGAACGGGAACTGTGAGCTGCTGTACCGCGTGTCAATTTCGGAATACTGCTGAGTTTCGGAAGCACTGTCTGCCGGTTTTGCGGCGGGAGTTTCCTCCTCCTGAGACTCTCCGGAAATTTTAGCGGCGAAACTATTAATTTTGTCTACAAAATTGTCGATAGAAACAGTGAGTGGTTCGTTACTCTCAAGCTTTTCAATTTCCCCACGGAAGAAGTCTATTGCCTGGAATATAAGGTCGAAAAGCTCGGGACGCAGATCCTCCGGCACAGTCTCCATAGTTTTGTCGCGGATAACGAAGAAAAGATCTTCAATTCTGTGCGCCACAGTCATGAGAGTATTGTACTCCATCATAGCGGAGGAGCCTTTGAAAGTGTGCATGATGCGGAATATTTCATTCACATCATCCTGCGAGAATGTCCCCGCTTTTTCTGCGGCAAGCACTAAGTCGTCGAGCTGCTCTAAAAGTGAGTGCATCTCAAACAAGTACGCTTCAAGCATATCGTTGCCCATACCTATTATTTCCACCTTTGCAATTAAATTTAATAAAACAGCCGGTTAAAGGCTTTTAGAGGACTCCGCCTGTTAAGCGGGGAGATAAACGCACTAAAAGCTTATCTTAAACTAATATCGGCAATTTCTTCTGAAAGTTAAGGCTTTGAGCCGTCAGTTTCCAAATTTTTTATAAAGCCCACAGTGATCAGTGAAAAGTGGGCAGTGTCCAGTGAGCAGTTATATCACCGCAACACCCCCAAAACCCCCAACGCACCCAAAAACCCAGCAACGCACCAAAAACCCAGCAAAGCACCAAAAACCCCCAACGCACCCAAAAATCGACCAAAACCACTCCCCGTGCGAATAAAAGCCAGCTTTGGCAAGCCTCCACGCTAACCTCACGGGTTATATATAAGAATACATAATCCCTTAAGGCGCGGACTTTTCCCTTTTGTTACTTTTCCCTTTTCCCTATGCAATGGGGAAAAGGGAAAAGTAAGATCGCCGCCCACGGGGGCGGCGATGACAAGCCAGCCCAAGGGCTGGCAACCCGCTTGCGTTCCGCAAGCAACCCCGTCGGTTGACTGAAACCGACCAAAACAACCCCCGTGCGAATAAAAGCCAGCTTTGGCAAGCCGCCACGCTAACCTCACGGGCTATAAATAAGAATACATAATCCCTTAAAGCGAGGACTTTTCCCTTTTGTTACTTTTCCCT
>CAZKLU010000102.1:0-5114 GCA_964553775.1 uncultured Oscillospiraceae bacterium
AAATATGAGCAATTAGCCTTTCATAGAGTCAAGAAAGATATTTGATTATTCTGACGTTTCGTAATTTTATTTTATATGCTGCTGTGCAAAGGCTGTTAATTGGTTCTGAAAACCTTACTTTGCAAAATATAATACACTTTTGCAATCTCAACGCTCACCAGTAGAATGTACATTGAATATCCAGAGCGGAAGCAAATTCCAATACTATACTCAAGCTCTAATACATCTCATCCTACAGATATTCCTCAGATTTGGTTCCGCACATTATAAAACCAATAAATTGACGAACCAAATACTTAAAATTTTATCTTTTTTGAAAATTCTATTCTATTGACGCACCCCACGGGTACCCTTGGGCGTTTCCGGTATAAGACAGCATGGTAAGTTCGGTATTCTTAAAGCAATTTTCTCCAATATTTTCAACTCCGCTTGGAATAGTAACTTCCTTGAGGTTTCCGCAGTTGGAAAACGCAAAGTCCTCTATAGTCACAAGCGTTTGAGGGAGAGTTACAGATGAAAGATTAGTACACCCATAAAAGGCGTAGGAACTGATTGTATCAACGCCCTCAGGGATATTTATCTTCATCAGACTTTCGCATTCATAAAATGAACTCGCACCGATAAAAAATGTTGAGTTTTCAGGAATAACGATATCAACTAAATTTTTGCATCCTCTGAACGCATAGCCCATTATTCTAACGGTATCATCGGGAACCTCATAGACAATGTTGTCGCTTGCGCTGGGATAACAGACAAGCTCGTGAATTGCGCTAAAAAGTACACCGTCACGCGCTATATATGACTCATTATCACTGCTTACTGTAAATTCTTTAATCGGGCAGCCGTAAAATGCCAGACTGATTTTATCACCGCTATATTCAAGATCAGCAGGAATATATACAGAACCTATACCGCAGTTTGCGAACGCCGATGCACCTATGCTCACAATAGAATCAGGCAGAGTCAGTCTTGTAAGGTTCCTACAGTCATAGAACGCCGCCTGAGAAATCGATGTACAGCCATTGTTTATTATAACCGTCTCTATTTCGTCCATATATTCATACCACGGAATATCGCTTGAATACTTAAACGTATCCATCTCTCCGGTACCTGTTATAACCAGGCTTCCGTCTTTGTAGTACCAGTGGAGTTTATCACCGCACAACCCCGATTCAGTGAAATTACTGGTGAGATTTTTTGTTATAGCCTTATCGCTGTCAGAATCACAGGATGACAATGCAAATAATAGTATAAGGGATATAAGCACCGTTGTCAATCGTTTCAAAAAAACTCACCTTATCTCTGGTTTATATTTTGCACTCATTTATAGCTTGTTCAGTTCCGCACAGCCGGCATTAGGTAAACTTTGAACAAGTGCAGGTGCTTACCGCACTCAAGGCAATAATATTTTCAATTTTAAGCTTTTACACAAATCAGCACTCGATACCCATTACACAATAATTTCGGAAATGTATTCAAAAAACAAAAAGACTAAAATAAACCGCTCATATTTGCAGCTCAGTTTTAAGGCTTCAAAAATATTATGCTCATGAGAATATTATACATTGGCAAACGCTTTAACTCACAAGTATGTCTTTGGATGGTTTCATCGTAGTATTGACATCGCGAACATAAAAAACCGGTAAAATCAAATGCTCACAGGTCTATTACATTCTATGCTTGCGGAGCGTTATATTCAAACATTAACTATTTTCAGATTCAAAAATATATAAAATAACATATAAAAATAAATACTCAAAATCTGTGAAAATTTCAATTATATAACCCGTATTTTTATTGATCAATATTCTGAGATTCCCGAACGCTCACCTCTCGCCGCCCGCTTTCCGGGCTGTTTTTTGTATTGAGTCCAACTCGATCTGCTATTTGTGTATCATCTCACAATCGAAATTCATTCCGATTCCGAGTGTACCCTTTTCAATGCCGTTTCAAAGTCGAAATTGGAAAATTGACAGGCGATTTAGTTCCCCTCCTCGCCTGTCAACCTAAATCCACTTATTTTTTACTCGTTTACGGCTGTCACAACGCCGGAACCGACTGTGCGACCGCCCTCGCGAATGGCGAAGCGGAGTCCTGGCTCAATCGCTATCGGAGTGATAAGCTCAACATCCATTTCAACGTTGTCGCCAGGCATACACATCTCGACTCCCTCAGGAAGCGTGATTACGCCGGTAACGTCTGTTGTTCTGAAATAGAACTGCGGTCTATAGTTGGTAAAAAACGGGGTATGACGACCGCCCTCTTCCTTTGAGAGGACGTACACCTGCCCGTGAAACTTGGTGTGCGGATGAATTGAACCCGGTTTTGCAAGAACCTGACCGCGCTCAACCTCGTTTTTTGCGATACCACGGAGAAGTGTACCAATATTGTCACCAGCCTCAGCGTAGTCAAGGAGCTTTCTGAACATCTCAATGCCGGTTACAACAGTCTCACGCGGCTCGTCCATAAGTCCGACTATCTGAACCTTCTCGTTCATCTTTATCTGACCACGCTCTACTCTGCCCGTCGCAACTGTACCACGACCTGTAATTGTGAATACGTCCTCAACAGGCATAAGGAACGGCTTGTCAGCTGCACGCTCAGGAGTCTTGATATATGTGTCTACAGCGTTCATAAGTTCCCAAATGCACTCATACTCCGGCGCGTGAGGATCCTTGCTGTCGGACTCAAGTACGCCAAGAGCGGAACCCTTGATTATCGGGGTATCATCGCCGGGGAAATCATACTTGTCAAGCAGCTCACGAACTTCCATCTCAACAAGCTCAAGAAGCTCCGGATCATCAACCTGATCTACTTTATTAAGGAACACCAGTACATAAGGTACGTTCACCTGACGCGCAAGAAGAAGATGCTCGCGTGTCTGAGCCATAGGTCCATCGGATGCTGCTATAACGAGAATTGCACCGTCCATCTGCGCCGCTCCGGTAATCATGTTCTTAATATAGTCAGCATGACCCGGGCAGTCAACGTGTGCATAGTGACGCGCCGCTGTCTGATACTCTACATGGCAGGTGTTGATTGTGATACCACGCGCACGCTCTTCCGGAGCCTTGTCAATGGAATCATACGCCATATACTGCGCTGCCGTTGGATCTGCCATGTTGAGAACCTTGGTGATAGCAGCTGTAAGGGTTGTCTTGCCGTGGTCGATATGACCGATTGTACCAATGTTTACATGCGGCTTGGTTCTCTCAAATTTTTGCTTTGCCATTACTGAAAATCCTCCTCAAGTTTTTTAGAGTAATGTGTTGCCGTGTATCGGAGATGTGATCTCACCGCGTCTTTCACGGCGGCTTACCGAAGCACGGATTAAAATAAACTAATACTATTTTACACCATTCGGGCGGAAAATGCAAGCGTTTTATCTTGTCGGATTATGAGCCTTTACAATTTCTTCACGAATACTTTTCGGAAGCTCCACAAAATGGCTCGGTTCCATACTGTAGCTTGCGCGTCCCTGTGTTTTTGATCTCAAATCCGTCGCGTAGCCGAACATGGTTGACAGCGGAACATTCGCCGTGACTTGAACCGTGCCGTTTCTGATGTCCGTATCTGTCACTGAACCGCGGCGTGAATTGATGTCACCTATGATGTCACCCATATATGTGTCCGGACCGGTAACTGTAACCTTCATGATCGGCTCAAGTATTGTCGGATTCGCTTTCTGACAAGCCTCCTTGAACGCCATTGAACCCGCTATCTTGAATGCAAGCTCCGATGAGTCCACCTCGTGGAATGAACCATCGTACAGCGTTACTTTGACATCAACAACGGGGTATCCCGCGAGTACTCCTGACAGCATCGCGCCTTGAATACCGGTGTCAACCGCCGGAATATACTCCTTGGGTATCGCGCCTCCCGTTATATTGTCTATAAACTCGTAGCCCTTTCCCGGCTCGTTCGGCTCAATTTTAATTTTTACATGCGCGTATTGACCCTTGCCTCCGGTCTGACGCGCATATTTGCAGTCCACATCTGCGGTGCCGGTGATCGTCTCTTTATACGACACCTGAGGTCTGCCGACATTTGCCTCTACCTTAAATTCACGCAGAAGTCTGTCAACGATTATTTCAAGGTGCAGCTCTCCCATTCCGGCGATGATAGTTTGCCCGGTCTCATCGTCGGTGTACGTCTTGAATGTCGGATCCTCTTCAGCGAGCTTCGCGAGCGCGATTGCCATCTTTTCCTGTCCGGCTTTCGTCTTAGGCTCTATTGCCACGCGGATAACAGGATCCGGAAACTCCATAGATTCAAGAATTATCCGATGATCCTGATCGCACAGAGTGTCACCTGTTGTTGTGTGCTTCAGACCCACTATAGCCGCTATATCACCGGCGGAAATTTTTGACACATCCTCACGATGGTTCGCGTGCATAAGAACTATACGTCCGACACGCTCTCTCTGCCCCTTTGTGGAATTCATTATAGCGGTTCCGGTTTCAAGAGTACCGGAGTAAACGCGCACGAATGTCAGTTTTCCGACATACGGGTCAGTAGCGATTTTGAACGCGAGAGCAGCGAACGGGGCGTTACTGTCTGAAGGTCTTTCTTCCTCCTCGCCTGTATCCGGATTTGCACCCTTGATAGGCGGAACATCGAGCGGGGATGGCAGAAATTCCACAATCGCGTCCAGCAGCTTCTGGACACCTTTATTTCTGTATGATGTGCCGCAGGTTACGGGAACTATTTTATTCTCGATAGTGGCACGTCTTATAGCTGCTCTTATTTTATCTGAACTTATGGGCTTGTTCTCAAGGTAATTCTCCATAATCTCGTCATCGAAATCGGAGATGTTCTCCAAAAGCCTGCTGCGGTACTCCTCCGCAAGCTCTCTCATATCCTCGGGTATTTCTTCAACGCGCATATCCTGACCAAGCTCGTCATAATATATATCGGCATTCATGTCAATGAGATCCACGATACCCTTGAAATCGGCTTCTTTGCCTATCGGAAGCTGCACCGGAACGGCATTCGCTTTCAGTCTGTCATGAACCATATTTATGACATTGAAGAAGTCCGCGCCCATAATATCCATCTTGTTGACATAGATCATACGGGGGACTTGATAGTGATCGGCCTGACGCCACACAGTC
>CAZKLU010000103.1:0-4953 GCA_964553775.1 uncultured Oscillospiraceae bacterium
TCCAACAGGCTCGGCAATACAAACAGCGCGAACGCGGCTATTATGAGCGCGGCTGTGATTATAATTAACGATAACGATTTTTGCTTCACTAAATCACCTCCCGTTCACAATGCGATTCCCAACAGTTCCAATATTATCCCCGCGCAGGCTCCGGAAACGAATGTTGTCAAAAGTATCTTCAAATTATCCTTGAGCGCGTAACGGTTCACACGGAACAGCACCAATGTTCCGACACCTGAAGCCGTCAGAAGTCCCGCCATCATCGCGCCGAATCCAAGCGCACCTGAGACGTAAAGCTCTGTTATTACTACGGACGCGGCGCAGTTTGGAATAAGCCCCACAAGCGCGCTTATTACGCAGCTTAAAATCGGTTTATTCGTCAGTACAGAGGACAGCGTATCCTCTCCGACGAGCGTTATTACGGTATTGAGCACGAGGTTCACAATAAGTATAAAACCCGCGATTTTAAGCGTGTGCAAAAGAGCGGAATAGAATATACCTTTCTCCTCGCAGTGGCAGTGTTCACGCTCACAGAGCGCGTGAAGATCGACACTCTCGCCATCATGTCGGCAGAGATGTATAAGTTTATCAGCGACCAGTCCCGCGATTACGGCGATGAGTATTTTCAGCAGCAGGATTATTATTATCGTTCCGGCGGGTACTGTGCTTGTAATGAGTATAGGCAGCATCTCATCGGATGTTGAAAGAAACACAGCAAGAAGTGTTCCGGCTGATATGAGCTTCTGAGCGTAAAGGTTAGCCGCCGACGCTGAAAAGCCGCATTGTGGTACAATTCCGACCGCCGCGCCAAGCACAGGACCCCACGCTCCCGATTGCCGCATCAGCTTTATTGAGCCATGCTCCGCTTTTGTTTCTATCCACTCCAGCAGCAGATATGTTACAAACAAAAACGGCAACAGCTTAAATACATCCAAAATCGCGTCAGTAAGAACTTCAATCATGTTACAGAAACTCCTCGGAAATATGTCCGCAAATTCAGTAGTGCTTTAATTGTACCGGCAGGCAGGCTTGCAAATCTGCCGATATATGCTTTATTCAGAAAGGAATACTTGCAAGGCTTGATAGTTGCCTGAAAACAGCTTTTTTAGTTTTGCCATCTAAAAAATACTCTTCAGAATTTTTTGTGCGCGGGAACGTGCGCCGAATTGTACAAAAACCTTCAAATTCCAAAATCCTTCAGGATTCGGGTATAATTATCACGTTTACACTCGCGGCTGACCTGTATTTCAAGGGCAGGTGCGTAATATACATAAATATAGTGAGGGCAGAAAAATGCAGCAGTTAATAAAGACTTTCAAAACACAGGTTATAGGCGGCTTCGACAAAGCTGATGTGATGGATTACATAGAAAAGCTTGCCGCCGAGCGTAATAAACTATCGAAAGAGCTTGCCGGCGCAGTTGAGCAGCGGGACGCTCTCAAAAGTGAAAATGCCGCTCTCTGTGAGAGCCGTGACGCTCTTATCTCCGAACGCGATATTCTCAAAGCCGACAACGACCGTTTGCGCGAGGATCTTCTGAGTCAGCGTGAGCAGCAGCGTTCCTCTGCCGAGCTTGAGAGAGAAGAACTGTCAAAAAAACAGGCTGAGTTTGAGGAGAAGGAGCGTGAATTTAATAAGCTCCGCGATGCTGTTAAGGAACGCGCATTGAATTTCAAAACCGCGTCTGACAGCGTTTCCGAGGCTCTTGACAGTCTTCTTGACATGATATGATGAACATCGGCGGGAGAGCGATTACAACATCTCCCGCCGTTATTTTTATCGCTCAGTTATCTTTTTTACCTTGCCAATTATCTCGTCTTTATCGAGCGTGAGGAACTCACCGTTTTCGTACAGTATCTTGCCGTCAACCATCGTCATCACTACATCTGAACCCTGTGCGCTGTAGCATAGAAGCGCGAGAGTGTCTATATTCGGCACGAGGTGCGGCTTATCCATATCAACAGCGATTATATCGGCTTTTTTACCGATGGTGAGCGAACCTGTATTGCCGCGCCCTTGAAGCAGTGCTCCGTTTTCAGTCGCCATTTTGAGTGTACGGCGGGGATTCATTATTGTCGGGTCGCCGCTCACGCCGTTGTGAATGAGTGACGCGAGGTGAAGCTCCTCAAACATATTGAGATTGTTATTAGAAGCCGCGCCATCGGTTCCCAGAGCGACGTTTATGCCCATGTTCAGCATACGCTCCACTGGCGCGAAGCCGCTGCCGAGTTTCATATTGCTTGACGGATTGTGTACGACTGTAACGCCTTTATCGCGCATAAGCTCCATATCCTCGTCTGTGAGCCATACACAATGCGCCGCAAACGCTCTCGAATCGAACGCCCCAAGGTCACTGAACCACTTCGCGGGTGTTTTGCCGTATTTAGCAACACATTCATCGTGTTCTTTCTTTGTCTCTGAGAGGTGTATGTGCATATTGCCGCCGCGCATTCTGCAGAGCGATGAGTAGTATTTTACAACGGGTGCCGTACAGGTGTATTCAGCGTGTACGCTGAAATCTATGAGTATTCTGCCGTTTGCCGCGCCGTTATAATTATTGTAGAGTGAGATCGATTCTTTTATTCTGCTGTTGTCCTCCGGTTTCTCCTTCGGGTCAAAGCATTGTACAGGACGGCAGATATTTGCCTTCATACCGGCTTTTATTACAGTCTCAATCGTCACCTGCGGTTCCATGTACATATCTGAAAAGCTCGTGGTGCCGGTACTGAGCATTTCAAGGACAGCAAGCTCGGAACCGGCGCGTATCTCCTCGGCTGTCAGTTTGTCCTCGATCGGGAATACATTATCAAAAAGCCACTCCTGTAACGGCAGGTCGCTCCCGACACCGCGAAGAAGCGTCATAGGTGTGTGCGTGTGACCGTTTATAAGTCCCGGCATAAGAAGACGGTTACTCATGTCCTTAACGAAATCGTATTCTTTTTCCGGTCGTTCCTTGCCGATATAATCTATAGTATCACCGTCTATACCGAGAAAGCCGCTTTTTATTACGCTATAGTCTCCGCACAGTATATCGCAGTTTGCAAGCAGTGTTGTCATGTAATTTACCTCACATATTTGACAGTATATCCTTGACGTATTCAGTGAACGGCTCCTCGATGGCGTTTGCTGTCTCGACAACTTCCTCCATCGTCAGCGGAACATCAAGCACACCCGCCGCCATGTTCGTCATAACCGAGAGCGCGAGAACGGGAAGATTGCAGTGCGCCGCCGTCAGAACCTCGGTCACTGTTGACATACCTACAGCGTTTCCGCCAAGAAGACGTATAGCGCGAATTTCCGCTTTTGTCTCGTATTGAGGACCAACCATGAAGAAGTATACTCCCTTGTGAACATTGAGTGTCGTTCTCTCCGCGCATTTCTCAGCAACGGCAATAAGTTCCGGCGAGTATACCCGCGTCATATCAAAAAAGCGCGGTCCGAACTCGTCAATATTTTTGCCCCGCATAGGACTTGCTCCACAGAGATTTATATGATCCTCAATTATCATTATATCTCCGACTTTATAGCTTTTATCTACCGCTCCCGCCGCGTTTGTCAGAAGCAGTGCGCGTATACCCAAGAGCTTAAGAACACGCACGGGTATGCTCAAGTCCTCGAAGCTGTAGCCCTCGTAGTAGTGGAACCTGCCGGACATACAGACTATGTACTTTCCGGCGACATTGCCAAATATGAGCTTACCGGCGTGACCTGTTGCCGTTGACGTTAAAAATCTCGGTATATCGCCATAGTTTACGATGATGGGGTCTTCTATTTTATTGCCAAACCCGCCAAGACCGGAACCGAGTATAATGCCGATCTCCGGAGTCTGTGGTATAATCGCTTTAAGATATTCCGCCGCTTTGACGTATTTCGCGTATCCGGTTTCCATGCTATGTTGTCCTCCTCAATGTTAATAGCGCAATCAAAATTCACCGCGCACCGAGGCTATCACTGCACCGCGTAAAATTCAGTGCCGACCGGAACCTCAGTGTGCGCTGATTTTTCAGGACGATTATTCCCACGTTTTCCACACATCGGGGCAGTATCCTACTGTGGCCTGTTTTCCGTTTCTTACTATCGGCGTTTTGAGAAGCTTCGGGTTTTCGTATAGCTTATCGAGCTTATCGCTGTCATGAGCAAGATATTTTATTATTTCCGCGCCGTCGGCTGACGTGTCTATCATGCTGTCAAGTCCGACGGCTCTTTTTACGCTCTCAAGCTCCCCGCGACTCATGCCATATCGTGTTACATCAACAGATTGGAATTTGATTCGGCGTTCCTTGAAAAAACGCTCCGCCTTTTTTGTGTCGAAGCACTTTGATTTGCCGAATATCTGTATATTCATTCTATATCTCCGTTATAACCGGCAGTACCATTGGGCTGCGCTTAGTCTTTTTGTACAGAAAGTCGGAAAGACGCGATTTGAGTACGCCCTTCATAGATGTCCAGTCATATATATGGTGCGCGGCGCAGTATTCCATCGCGTTAGACGCGATTTCTTTAAGCTCCCGCATAAGTTCCTCAGCCTCTTTTACATATACAAATCCGCGTGTTATGATGTCAGGCCCCGATATTATGCTGCCGTCCTCGTGAGAGATTGTCACTACCACAACAAGCATACCATCCTGAGCAAGGTGCTTTCTGTCTCTCAACACAACTGTTCCCACATCGCCCACGCCTGTGCCGTCAACAAACACCACGCCGGACGGAACAGTGTTACCTGTCAGCTTGATAGAACGACCATTCAGCTCAATAACCTGACCTATGTCGCTTATTATGACGTTGTTTGGCTGTACGCCCATTGTCTTCGCAAGCTCCGCGTGGAGCTTCAGGTGCCGATATTCGCCGTGAACCGGTATAAAGTATTTTGGCTTCGTCAGGGCAAGCATCAGCTTCAATTCCTCCTGACAGGCGTGACCGGAGGCGTGCAGAAGCGCGTTTCTCTCGTATACG
>CAZKLU010000104.1:0-4916 GCA_964553775.1 uncultured Oscillospiraceae bacterium
TGTGTTCACCACCCGCACTTATTGTCTGATACTCGCCATCTTTGCCCATATCATAAGCCCTCGCGCTCCACGGACACGCCGCAGCAAGCAGCACCACCGCAAGCGTGAGACACACTAACCGCTTTGCAAGCTTCAAACCGTTTTTCATAATTGAACCCGTCCTTCCAAAATAAAGTGATTTTTT
The DNA here is from genome assembly GCA_964553775.1 of uncultured Oscillospiraceae bacterium. Lineage (GTDB taxonomy): Bacteria > Bacillota > Clostridia > Oscillospirales > Oscillospiraceae > RUG626. The sequence goes on from CAZKLU010000104.1 coordinate 185, forward strand.
TCGCGAACCCTTTACACGCTTAAAGCTCCCTCCCGCTTCTCCGTTCCCCTCTTGAAAGCGTGAGAGATCTGTGGTATAATCGGATTTGCGTTCATGATAATATGATACACTATTCCCTGAAAAAACGCAAGAGAAAATTCTAAAAAATTTAATATTTCGACTTTACACACATTTTACAATGCACCGCTCCCGAACTTTACAATGGCGCGGTATAATTTCAAAAACGGTCGAAAATGAGGTGATTTCTGTGATTTGGTGCGTTGAGGACGATGACAGCATACGCGATATTGAGGTTTACACGCTCAATTCAACCGGCTTTAAGGCTAAAGGGTTCCCTGATGGCGCGTCAATGCGTGACGCTCTCGCGGCAGAGCTGCCGGAGCTTATTATTCTTGACGTTATGCTCCCGAACGAGGACGGCGTCGCGCTTCTTGAGGCGTTACGCGCCAATCCCGCGACAAGCGGTATACCCATTATAATGGCTACCGCGAAGGGTCAGGAGATTGACATAGTGCGGTGCCTTGATTCAGGCGCGGATGATTATCTTGTCAAGCCGTTTGGAATGATGGAGATGGTTTCGCGTGTGAGGGCAGTTTTGCGCCGTGCCGGACCGCGAAATAACAGCAGTGTCCTGCGGTGCGGGGAACTGACGCTGAACACTGACGAGAGAACAGCCGTTCTTGACGGTGAGAGACTTCAGCTTACACTGAAAGAGTTTGAGCTTCTGCGCGTGTTCCTGACAAGACCGGGTATGGTATTTACACGCGACCGGCTCATGAACGATGTCTGGGGCGTTGACTACGCCGGAGAGACAAGAACGGTTGATATGCACATAACGACACTCCGGCAGAAGCTCGGCGATTACGGCAGACACATCGTTACTGTGCGCGGCGTCGGCTATAAATTCGAGGGTTCGCTATGACGAAAAAGATTTTTTACGCGGTGTTTGTCGTTGCGGCGGCTGTGACGGTTTTATGTATCGCGATTATTGTGGGGTGTCTGTACCCGTATTTCGGCGCGATTCAGGAGGAACGGCTGCGGGATGATTTGCTGCTTGCCGCCGAGGGTGTCGAGGAAAACGGCGTTGAGTATCTTGATAGTCTCGATAACATACAATGCCGCCTGACATTGGCAGCTCAAGACGGCACAATTCTCTACGACAGCGAGAGCGACCCCGCGACAATGGAGAACCATGCCGACCGCGAGGAAATTGCTGCCGCCCGTGAAAACGGCACGGGCATGAGTGTTCGCTACTCCGCGACGCTTCTTGAAAAGACTATCTACTATGCGAGACTTCTCAGCGATGGCTCGGTGCTGAGAATATCTGTCAGTCAGAATACGGTTTGGGTACTGCTTCTCGGTATGGCACAGCCGATTGTTGTTGTACTTGTCGGCGCGTTAATACTGTCTGCGGTGCTGTCTTCAAGGCTATCAAGGAAAATAGTGGAACCGCTGAACCGGATGGACATTGATTCCACGATTGAATCTCCGATTTACGATGAACTGCGCCCCCTTGTGACGCGCATAAACCAGCAGCAGCGGCAGATAAACTCACAGCTTCATGAACTTCAGCGTCAGCGCGGCGAGTTTACGCAGATAACAGCGAATATGAAGGAGGGGCTTATTCTTCTCGGTGAAAAGGGTGTTGTGCTGAACATAAACCCCGCAGCGTCAGGTTTATTCAATACGTCCTCGGCGTGTATCGGTAAAGATTTCATGACGATAGAGCGCGATTCCGCCGTTACTGAGACTATCAACAAAGCGTTGGAGACGGGTCACAGTGAGACGCGGCTTTTACGCGGTTGTCGGGAGTACCAGCTTGATGTGAGCCGTATAGAGTCGGAGCTTGGCGCGGTCGGCGAGGTGCTTTTATCGTTTGACGTGACAGAGAGCGCGGCTAATGAGCGTATGCGGCGCGAGTTCACCGCTAACGTATCGCACGAACTGAAAACGCCGCTTCAGTCTATTATGGGCAGTGCGGAACTTATGGAGAACGGGCTTGTAAAGAGCGAGGATATTCCTAAGTTTGTCGGGCATATAAGAACACAGGCGCAGAGACTTCTGACGCTGATTGAGGATATAATAAGGCTGTCTCAGCTTGATGAGGGCGGCGAACTGAACTTTGAGAATGTAGACTTGCTTGAGGTTGTCCGTGAGAACGTGAAATCGCTTGAGACGGCGGCGAACGATAAAAACGTAACCGTGAAGGTAACAGGCGGCAGCGTGACGGTAGTGAGCGTCCGTCGGCTTCTCGGTGAGATAGTGTACAATTTATGCGACAACGCGATAAAATACAACATCGATGGCGGCAGTGTTAATATATTGATAGCAAGCGATGGTATAACGGCGAGTATAACTGTGAATGATACAGGCATAGGTATTCCAAAAGAGCAGCTTGACCGCGTTTTCGAGCGGTTCTACCGTGCGGATAAGAGCCGGTCGGGAAAGACGAGCGGAACCGGTCTGGGGCTTTCGATAGTTAAACACGCGGTGTCTGATATTGGCGGGAGTATAGAGCTGAAAAGCGAGGTTGGCGTTGGCACATCGGTGACGGTGAGAGTAGGTGTAAATAATCTCCGTGAAGCACCGTTAGCACAAAGCGAAAACGGCACCGTGCCAAAGCTGTAGGCTCATGCCGTAATCAGCGTATCACCTGACGATTTACAGTTTTTTCACAGAAATAATCTTCTTTTTTCAGTCTGTTTCAGGTTAAGACTATACAATAACAGCATACACCGCGAGATATAAAACGGATTTGGTATTATTCTGGCGTTTTGTGAATGTGGGTGATAGCGGAATATGTCCACAAGTCGCGGTGAAAAAATAAATTAAAGGAGATACCGACATGAAAAAACTAATCAGCGTATTACTTGCAATGTGCCTTGTCGCGGGGCTTCTGCCGACAGCGTTTGCCGCAGAGACTTCTGACGCACACACCATCGTTCTCTCGTCAGCTGAGAGCAGTGACGGCACATGGACACACACAGCAACAGTTGATGGCAAAAGCGTGACGGAATACAATTATACATGGCACGCTGACCCTTCGACAGCGCACGATGAAGTCAAAAACGCGCCAGCCGAGTATTATACCGGCACAGAACCGGACAGCAGCGATTCAGTCTATATCGCTCATGACATATACTATTGGTGTGAACTGCCCGTGAGCGGCTTTAAGAAGGTAACATATGACGGTGAGCAGGAGTGGGCATATTACTACACCGATGGTGTGAATAATGACTACATCTTCGGTACTCTGCCTGTCGAGGGAACAACTGTCCCGACTGACCGTATGCATTCAGCGGAAGAAGCCTACCAGAACGCTGTCCTGCATATCACAGAAGCCGGAACTTATATCCTCGAAGGTGAGTGGCATGGTCAAATCTGGATAGACTTAGGAAATACAGATGATACATTTACAGATGAAAGCGCGAAAGTGACGGTTATTCTTAACGGAGTTGATGTCACTTGCACAGTTGCGCCTGCGATTGTGTTCTACAGTCTTTACGAGTGTGACAACGATTGGAAATCACAAAGCTCATACAGCGCGAATGTTGATACTTCGGACGCGGGATCGAATGTTATAATCGCTGACGGTACTGTGAACAATTTCACGGGAACCAATATCTACCGTATGCTGAAAACGACGTACAAGAGCGGTCAGGATGGCGCGGCAGTTCCGGTGCAGAAGAAACAGCGTAAAACTGACGGCGCGTTCTACTCATACGTTTCGATGAATATAGGCGGCGGTGACAAGGGTACAGGTATTCTCAACATAAACTCAGGCTATGAGGGGCTTGACAGTGAGCTTCACCTCACTATAAACGGCGGCAATATCAATATATTCGCCGATAACGATGGCATAAACGTAAACGAGGACGGAGTATCGGTACTGACAGTGAACGGCGGTAATCTGCATATTCTGGCGGGTCTTGGTATCGAGGGTGACGGTATCGACTCGAACGGGTACGTCATGATAAACGGCGGTACGGTTATATCAATAGCAAACCCCACCAGCGACTCAGGACTTGACTCCGATAACGGCTCATATATAAATGGCGGTACAGTTGTCGCTCTCGGCTCTACAATGGACTGGGCGGAGTCTGATGACTCTAACGATTCTACTCAGGTAACGATGAACCTCCAGTTCTCACAGGCTCAAAGCTCCGATGAGGCGATAATTGTCACCGATACAAGCGGCAATATAGTATTCGCTTATGACCCTGATAAGGACGAAGTAGCGGGTACGCAGACAAGAAGCTACAAGGGCGCGATATTGTCGTTCCCCGCTCTTGAAGTCGGCAAAAGCTATTATGTCTATGTAGGCGGCGATGTGACGGGAACCGAGACAGCGGGTGTGTACGATGCGTCTACAGTTACCGGATTCAGCGGCGCAATTCAACAATGCTATGCGGGTACATGGCAAAATATTGGCATGGGCGGTATAGGTGGCGACGGCACAACACCGCCTGACGCTGGCGACGGCACAACTCCGCCTGACGCGGGTGATGGCACAACGCCGCCTGATGCTGGCAATGGCACTACACCGCCTGACGCTGGCAATGGCACCACTCCACCCGACGCGGGTGACAGAACCGAGGGAGACTTTGGAAACGGCGGAATGACACGCCCCGATGATACGGGTACAACAACAGGCGGTGGAACAGTGACCGTTGAGTTTTACATGGAAGATAAAGTCAACAATTTTTCCTCCGTATCCGACTACAGCACAGAT
>CAZKLU010000105.1:0-4737 GCA_964553775.1 uncultured Oscillospiraceae bacterium
ATCAAACAAACTGAATGAAAAAGACCTCATCAGTGTCGGTATTTATATTGTAATTCCTCATGAACAATGCTATTATAGGCTTGCCTTCAACCAATTCAAATGATTGCTCTGCTCCTTTTTCTGGGAATTGGTTTCCTATAATTTTCCTTGACTTCTGTCTTCATCTATATTTGTACCGTCTTTGGGGTAAACACGAGAAGAACCTGCTTAGATTTGGTAATTTCCAAAAATTACAATAAATCAGGTTCCAATAGATCCAACCGGGAACTGTTGACTTTTTATAACAGGAAGTTTTCCTATATTATGGAAGATTCGACATCTTCTGGATGGGAAATTGAAAATTTTTTTCGATATTTCATAAAAATTTATCAAAAAGGGATTGAAAAATTGCTCAATTCAATGTATTATATACAAGGAATTTCTTTTTCAGACTCAAAAGAAAAGAGGGGAACGTAAAGATGGCGAGCAGAATATTCCAGAGTGTTATAGTACAAATGAAGGAAGCGACATCAAGAACGTTAGGGGTAGTCAATGAGGATGGTCAGGTAATTGCGTCCGGTGATTTGGGGCTTATGGGTACAAAGATTATCGAACCGGCTGATATGGTGCCTCTGCCGGGAGAGAAGACTGTAACTAACAACGGCAAGACATTTAAGCCTATTATCGGTGCGGAGCAGAACCTCGAATACGCAGTGTTTGTGGAGGGAATCGACAGCCTTGCCGCATCGCTTTGTACAATGGCGGCGGTGGCTGTTACTCAGGCTAAGGCGTACTATGAGGAGAAATTCGACAAGACAACTCTTGTCAAGAATATTATAACCGAAAACATACTGCCGGGCGATATTTATGTTCACGCGCGGGAGCTGCATTTTGTGTCTGACGCGCCGCGAGCAATATTCTATGTGCGTCAGCTTGACCGCTCTGACGTTTCTACTATGGATCTGCTCAGAAGGCTGTTTCCGGAAAGGCAGAAGGACTTTGTCATATCTATAAATGAGACGGATATATGTGTTGTTAAAGAAGTACCCGCGCTCACTGAGGAGAAGGAGCTTTATAAGATAGCCCAAATGATCGAAAAGGCTATCTCCGATGACCTGAAAATTAAAACCGTCATCGGTATTGGCACGATAGCGAACCACCTTCGTGAGCTTGCGTCACGCTACAAGGAAGCAAGAACCGCTATTGATGTTGGCAAGATATTTGAAGAAGAGATGTCTATCGTGAGTTATGAGAGCCTTGGTATCGGCAGACTTGTTTATCAGCTGCCGACAACTATGTGCGAGATGTTCCTTAACGAAGTCTTTAAGAAAAGCCCGATAGAGTCTCTCGATAAAGAGACGCTGATGATAATAAACGAGTTCTTCAACAACAATCTCAATATCTCCGAGACTTCCCGAAAGCTCTTTGTACACCGAAATACACTTGTTTACCGTCTTGGCAAAATCAAGAAGCTCACAGGACTGGATCTGCGCGAGTTCGATCAGGCGATAGTGTTTAAAGTCGCGTTGATGGTTAAGAAGTATCTTGACTCGCAGAGAACTCCGCGCAAGGGTCGATAAAATTATGGTTCGTTTTACAGATGTCTTTAAAACCTATGAGAACGGAACCAAAGCGTTGAGGGGTATCAGCTTCGAAATTAAGGACGGGGATTTCGCTTTCCTTGTTGGACCATCAGGCTCCGGTAAAACGACAATCATCAAGCTGCTGACCGGTGAAATTGCGCCGACGGATGGTGAAGTTCTGGTGAACGGTTTCGAGATGAGTACCATTAAGTTTTCCAAGCTGCCGTATGTGCGTAGAACCCTCGGCGTAGTGTTTCAGGACTTCAGACTTATCGAGGATAAGACGGTATACGAGAATGTGGCGTTCGCTATGCGTGTTATCGGTGCGCCAAATAAAGAGATACGTCGGCGTGTGCCGTATGTGCTGGAGCTTGTTGGCCTCGATGCGCGCGCAAAAATGCGCCCCGAAGAGCTTTCCGGGGGCGAACAACAGCGTGTCGCGATAGCAAGGGCACTTGTCAATAATCCGGAACTTATCATAGCGGATGAGCCAACGGGCAATCTTGATCCAGCAAGAAGTCTCGAAATTATGATGCTGCTTGAAAAAATCAACGAGCTTCACACGACAGTGCTTATCGTTACTCACGAAAAGGAGCTTGTCAACAGCTTCAACAAGCGCGTCATAGCGATCGATGCCGGAAGAATTATTAGTGACGGAATGGACGGTTATTACGGATATGAAGCGACGTAGGGCATTCAGATTGGGCTATTACATTCGCGAGGGTATAAGCAGCATATTCACTCACGGCTTTATGTCTTTCGCGTCTGTTATAATCATAGTGGCATGTCTTCTGATTATGGGCAGTTTCACGCTGCTGGCGTTGAATGTTGACAACATAATAGATCGCCTTGAGAAGGAGGATGTAATAATAGCATACGTTGATGACTCCCTCTCTGAAAGCGAGGCGAGGGATCTTCAAACGGAGCTTGAGAGCATAATAAACGTTGACCACGTTGAGTTCATGTCCCGCGAGGACGCTATGGAAGATTTTATAAATACCTATAAGGACACAACATTTCTTGAAGGACTTGACGCGACAGTACTGCGCCATAGATACGTTGTATATGTTGAGGATATTGCGCTGATGGAGCAGACGCAGGATCTTATAAAGAACACCATTGGTATCGGCGGGGTCAGTCTGCACCTTGAGATAAGCGAGGGTTTCGTTGCGCTTCGCAATACCGTAACAATAGTCTCGGTGTTTTTAGTACTGATTCTCTTCATCATTTCACTTTTTATCATGTCAAACACAATAAAGCTGACGACCATAGAACGCAAGGATGAAATCGCTATTATGAAAATGGTAGGAGCAACGAGCAGCTTCATACGCTGGCCTTTCATCATCGAGGGAATGATACTCGGATTTGTTGGTTCACTGTCTTCGTATTTGGCACAGTGGGGCGTTTACAAGCTGCTCATCGATGGTCCTCTGTCAGGTTCAGGACTTTCGTTTCTGACGGTTTTGCCGTTCTCAACGTTCGCAGTACCGCTGCTCATCGCGTTCTGCGTTGTGGGTCTTGGAGTCGGTGTTATAGGGAGTGCGTCGGCAATTAAGAATTATTTGAAGGTATGATGTATGGATAAAAGAAGAAAGCTTTTTGTGCGCGTTGTTGCTGTGATTTTGGCGGTTATAATGGCACTCTCCGTACTTGTGTCTATAATTGCATCCACCGTTGGTGCCGCTGCATCCAAAAGTGCGCTCGAGGAATTGAAAAAGCAGCGTGAGCAGATACAGCAGGAAATGCAGGAGGTGCAGTCCGAAATTAACTCCCTGCAATATGAACAGTCTGTCGCGATTGCGAAGAAGACTGTTTTAGACCAGCAGATTGAGCTTACTCAGCGCGGCATCGACAATCTCACGGAGCAGATCGAGCAATACGGTCTGCTTATAGAACAGAAGCAGGAAGAAGTTGAGCAGCGTCAAAGCGAGGAAGAGGATCAGTGGGAGCTTTATAAGATCCGTATGCGTGCGATGGAAGAAAACGGAACCATCTCATACTACGCTATAATTTTCGGAGCAAGTGACTTTGCTGATATGCTTGTACGCATGGATACGGTGGAGAGTATCATAAACTACGACCAGAATCTGTATAAGACAATGGTAGCTGCACGCGAGGCAACAGAGCAGGCGAAAGTCGATCTACAGGCAACGGCAGAAGAGATGGAAGAGGCAAAGGATGAGCTTACTGTTGAGGAAGCGAATCTTGAGGAGCAGCTTGAGGAGGCTGCGGCTGTTATCAGTGAGCTTAACCTGACGATTGAGGAGCAGCAGGAGCTATACAATACAAAAAGTGCCGAAGAGGACGAGATAAAAGACCAGATTGTCAAGATGGAGAAAGAGCTTGAGGAGATGGCGGCACGAACCGTCACGGGAACGGGGAGCTTTTCATGGCCATCGGCTGTCTCCACAAGGGTGACAAGCGGCTTTGGCGCGAGAAACACCGGTATACCAGGTGCATCAACGAACCACAAGGGTATAGACATAGGCGCATCGTATGGTACTGATGTGCTGGCATGTGACAGCGGAACTGTTCTTACGGCTACATACAGCAGCTCCTACGGCTATTATGTAACGATAAGTCACGGCAACGGCTACACGACGCTCTACGCGCACATGAGCAGACTCGGTGTTTCTGCGGGTCAAACTGTCTCGAAGGGTCAGACCATCGGGAAAGTCGGAGCTACCGGAATCGCGAATGGTGCACATATTCACCTTGAAATATGGAAAAACGGAGTGAGAGTAAATCCGCTCAATTACTTTTCAAATTATACATATTAACAAGTCTAAACCGCGCACCGAAAAGTGCGCGGTTATTGTTTTAAGTGTAAAAGCGTAGATAGATTTTGAAAAATTTGAAACCACAATTTCATAAGTGCTTACTGCCCCTCATAGGGTTTTAATGAAATCTTCAAAAATGCTTGAAAACAAAGGATTTATCACAGTGTGTTTCCTTGCTCATTTATATGGTTTCGCTCGTGTTGATGCTTTCCTTGCCGCTTCATAAGGGCAAAAATGAGGGAAGCCAAAACTGAAACAGGCTATAACAGAGTGCGAAATTCTGAAAATATGAGGTAATTACACATGATGAATATGAGGGATATGGTATAGATGCCGTCTGGCTCTACGATGAATTGAAAAAGCACATCAAGCCAACCCATTCGGTTACCGCTGTT
>CAZKLU010000106.1:0-4628 GCA_964553775.1 uncultured Oscillospiraceae bacterium
TTTCTCTGTTCTCATACCCTCGTCAACGAGATCGCAGGCTATTTTGAGCGCTGCCTGAGCGGTTCTCTTGCCGTTTCTTGTCTGAAGCATATAGAGCTTCTCGCTCTCAACGGTAAACTCCATATCTTGCATATCGCGGTAGTGATTTTCAAGCTTTTGGCAAACCTGCTTAAATTCCTCAAATGCCGCCGGGAACTTCTCCTCCATCTGAGCTATGGGCATTGGAGTACGAACGCCCGCGACAACATCCTCGCCCTGAGCGTTTGTCAAAAACTCACCCATCAGCTTCTTCTCACCGGTAGCCGGATCTCTTGTAAACGCGACACCCGTGCCGGATTCCTCATTCAGGTTGCCGAACACCATCGGCATGACGTTTACGGCAGTACCCCAAGAGTAAGGAATATCGTTGTCACGACGATAAACATTTGCGCGAGGGTTGTCCCATGAACGGAACACGGCGCGAATAGCTTCATAGAGCTGTACCTTCGGATCGGAAGGGAAGTCCTGACCGAGTTGTTTTTTGTACTCAGCCTTGAACTGCGAGGCAAGCTCCTTGAGATCGGCGGCGGTAAGCTCTACATCGAACTTGACACCTTTTTTTGCTTTCATATCGTCGATGAGTTTTTCAAAGTATTTCTTACCGACCTCCATAACAACATCGGAGAACATCTGAATAAAACGGCGATAAGAATCGTAAACGAAACGCTCAAATTTGGGATCAGGGTTTCCTGCTATCATAGCGGCAACGACTTCATCGTTAAGACCGAGGTTCAATATTGTATCCATCATGCCGGGCATAGATGCTCTTGCGCCGGAACGAACTGACACGAGAAGAGGGTTCTTGACATCACCGAACTTTTTACCGTTCAACTCCTCCATTTTGGCAACATTCTGCCAGATTTCAGCCATGATTTCGTCGTTTATCTCCCGACCGTCCTCATAGTACTGAGTACAGGCTTCGGTGGTAATGGTGAATCCTTGTGGAACAGGCAGACCAATGTTGGTCATTTCGGCGAGATTCGCGCCCTTGCCGCCCAAAAGCTCACGCATATTTGCGTTGCCCTCAGAAAAGAGATATACATACTTCTTACCCATTTACAAATCCTCCAAAATTTAATATACTTTACCCATCAGACCGAAAAAGATGGGAAGACCCATGGAATTACGGAAAAATGCCAATAAAGTTCCGAACCACGAGTCCTGATACCTCTTTATCTATTATAACAAGACACGGAATATATTGCAAGTGAAATTTTGAGATTTTTCCGAATTTTTTAATGAGATGAGACACTATAAGGCAAGCAGCAGTGAACAACGCGAAATCACCGCGCCAATGCAGGAAAACCGAAAAGGATATGTACCCCAAACCCACCAACGCACTCCAAGCCCGTTCAAAAGACCACCCCCGTGCGGGCAAAAATCAGCTATTGCAAGCAGCCACGCTAACTTAGCGGGCATATAGATGACATTCTTTACTTTTAGGCGCGGATCTTCTCTCTGCCGTCAGCCCATCGGCTGACAACCCCGCTTACGGTTCCCGCAAGCACACCCCGCCGGCTGCAACCAACTGGCAAAACCGCACTCAGAGACTCAGATAATTAAATATTTGTTAAATATCTGCTTACCTATTGACTTATTAAACATAAAGTGATAAATTATATTTAGCACTCAAAAGGAAAGAGTGCTAACACAGATATGAAGTCATTAAGTACGTCGGTACAACGAAAGGTTATTGGTATCGGATATGTCAGAAGCGGAGATGAGCGAAAGAAAAAAGAGAATACTTCGTGCCGTTATTGAGGAACATATTGAGACGGCAGAACCTGTGGGAAGCAAGGCGGTTCGTGAGAGGGCGAAGCTTGAGTGTTCGTCAGCGACAATACGAAACGAGCTTGCAAGCCTGTGCAGCAGCGGCTACCTTGAACAGCCGCACACCTCGGCAGGACGGATTCCAACCGCGAAAGGCTACAGACTGTATGTGAATGAGCTTATGTATGAACGCGAGCTTACAACCGAGGAGATGGAGAATATTCGAGATGCCCTCACAGAGAAGAATACGCATTCCGATAATATCGTGGACGATTTGGGACAGGTTACTTCACGGCTTACCGATTATCCGGCAGTAACAATTACATCGCCAATTTCCCGCACGGTGAAACGGTTCGATCTGCTGTATATTGACGCAAATACTTTTATAATCGTGCTGATGCTTTCAGATGATAAGGTGTGCAGCAAGCTCGTGCGGCTCCCGTTCTCTTTCACAACAGCACTGCTTCAAAGACTTAGCGCAGTATTCAATGCCGCGTTTACCGATAAACCGCCGGAAATGATTACATCAGAGCTTTTGCGTTCAGCGGAACAGGCTTCCGGAGATAATTTGGGTATCGTTGCTGTGATAGCGCAGTTCATGATTGAAACAATGAGAAGCGATACAGGTACAGCGGCACAGGTTTCAGGCGGCGAAAATCTTTTGAAACTGCCGGAGTACAAAGACCCGCATAAGGCTCATGAGCTTATGAGTTTCCTTGGCAACTCGGAAAACTTAGCGGATCTTCCAGCAATCACGGGTGACGGCAACGTAAAAGTCATAATCGGTCCTGAGAATATCGCGGAGGAATTAAAAAACACAAGCGTAGTATTAGCAAGCTATGATGCGGGGGATAATACAAGAGGACTTATAGGCGTGGTGGGACCTACGAGAATGGACTACTCAAATGTCGCGGCGAAGCTGAGTTATATCGCTGAACTGCTGTCAAGACTTTTGAATACTCAAGGCTCCGCTCCCGCCGGTTTTGGAAAGCTTATGATAAAAGGAGATGAAGAGAATGACGAAGAAAGAGAAGAATAACGTGAACAAGCCGCAGGACGAAACAAATGATGAGACAACATCCGAGCAGACTTCTGACGAGCAGACACCTGACAGCGAAACTGATACGCAGGATTCCGAAAAACCATCCGAGGACTCTGAAAATGCCAATGATGCAGATGAAAAAGATAAGGAGCCGTCTCCGGAGGAGATTCTCAAAGCCGAAAAGGACAAATATGTCAGGCTCTACGCGGAGTACGAAAACTTCCGCAAGCGAAGCCAGAAGGAGCGCGAGGGTCTTTATGAGGTTGTGAAGTCTGAAACGGTTGCGAAGTTTCTGCCGGTATACGACAATATTGAACGTGCGTTGAAACAAAAGACCGAGGACGAGGCATTTTACAAGGGCATTGAGATGACAATGACGCAGCTTAATGAGGTTTTTGATAAGTTAGGCGTGAAGCCTATTGAGGCTGTCGGCAAGAAGTTTGACGCGAAGCTCCACGAAGCCGTTATGCACGTTGAGGACGATGAACACGGCGAAAACGAAATAGTTGAGGAGTTCCGCAAGGGCTTTACTATCGGCGGCAAAGTTATCAGGTTTTCTATGGTCAAAGTCGCAAATTGAAACCAGTAAATATAAAACGCAAGAGCAACGTATAATTTTAACAGGAGGTATATATCATGGGAAAAATCATAGGAATAGATTTGGGTACAACCAATAGCTGCGTAGCTGTCACCGAGGGCGGCGAGGCAGTCGTAATAGCAAACGCCGAGGGCAACCGCACTACTCCGTCAGTTGTGGCATTCTCCAAAGACGGCGAACGTCTTGTCGGTCAGGTTGCTAAGCGTCAGGCTGTGACGAACCCCGACAGAACCGTTTCATCAATCAAGCGCGAGATGGGTTCAAATTATAAGGTGACAATAGATCGCAAGTCCTACACCCCGCAGGAAATAAGCGCGATGATACTCCAGAAGCTCAAGAAAGACGCGGAGAGCTATCTCGGTCAGAGCGTCAGCGAGGCTGTTATAACTGTTCCGGCGTACTTCACCGACGCTCAGAGACAGGCAACAAAGGATGCCGGTAAAATCGCAGGTCTTGATGTTAAACGTATTATTAACGAGCCGACAGCCGCCGCTCTCGCTTACGGCGTTGACAAGGAGCAGGCGCAGACAATAATGGTATACGACCTTGGCGGCGGCACTTTCGATGTATCTATCCTTGAGATTGAGGACGGAGTTATCGAGGTGAAAGCAACGGCGGGCAATAACCGTCTCGGCGGCGATGATTTCGACAACTGCATAGTGAAATATCTTATATCAGAATTTCAGAAATCCGAACACATTGACCTCTCTACAGATCGCGTAGCTATGCAGAGACTCCGCGAGGCTGCTGAGAAAGCAAAATGCGATCTTTCCGGCGTGACATCCGCTAATATCAATCTCCCATACATCACCGCGGACTCTACAGGTCCTAAACACCTTGACATCACACTCACACGCGCAAAATTCAACGAATTGACAGCACACCTTGTCGAAGCAACAGCGGGTCCTGTGCGTCAGGCAATGAGCGATGCTCATCTTTCCGGCAGCGATATAAGCAAGGTTCTCATGGTCGGCGGTTCAAGCCGTATTCCGGCGGTTCAGGATATGGTAAAGCGTCTCACCGGAAAAGAGGGCTTCAAGGGCATTAACCCCGATGAGTGCGTCGCGATTGGAGCGGCTCTTCAGGCTGGCGTTCTGAATAACGAGGGAGGAGACATACTGCTCCTTGACGTAACTCCGCTGTCACTCGGCATTGAGACGCTGGGCGGCGTGTTCACAA
>CAZKLU010000107.1:0-4127 GCA_964553775.1 uncultured Oscillospiraceae bacterium
TGAAATGTGAAGGGAGGTGACTTCGTGGACAATGCCGAGAATTGCTGCACCTGCGGCGAGAGAAAAACCGTTCGCGGAGATGAGGAACTTAAAGACCTCATGAATCGCCTGAAACGTATCGAGGGACAGGTTCGCGGACTTCAGGGTATGCTTGAAAAAGACGCCTACTGCGCCGATATTCTTATTCAAACATCTGCCGTTATCTCCGCACTCTCCGGTTTCAGCAAGAAGCTGCTTGCAAGTCATCTGCGTACCTGCGTCGCACGGGATATTGCCAACGGCAGAGATGGCGCGGTCGATGAACTGATTGCTCTTCTTGACAGAATGTATTGAACCGGAAAAGAATCCAAAACAGGAACTCCCGAAAACGAGACACTGAAAGTTAATTAAACCTCGCGTTTGCTTCTCACAATGTTTACAGTGCGGCTTTTAATTTCAAATCCGTCTTTTTAATAATCTAAAAAATAAACTTCCAGAAACCGAAACACTGAAATCTCAGGAAATCTCACGTTTTCGGTCTTTCAACTTTGAGAGGTTTTATAATCGCGTTTTGAAAGCTCCGTAAAACATCAGGCTTTAAGTTTGCTCTGTGCCGATTAAGTTTATAGTTTTTTGCTCAGTAAAAGCTTTCTGAAATTCATTTTAACCAATTTCATTTGTAAATAATAAACTCGGAGGTGATAGCTTTGGTTCAATATACTGTTACAGGCATGAGCTGCGCCGCTTGCAGCGCGAGAGTTGAAAAGGCTGTTTCGGCGGTGAGCGGCGTTACAAGCTGCTCGGTCAGTCTGCTTACAAACTCGATGGGCGTTGAGGGTACAGCGTCCGAAAAAGACATCATAGCCGCCGTTGAAAACGCGGGTTACGGCGCATCACTCAAGGGTTCTAAGAGTGCGCCAGCTTCATCAGGCGGCGATGAGCTTGAAGACCGCGAAACTCCCGCTATGAAACGGAGATTATTCGCTTCTCTGTTTTTCTGGGTTATTCTAATGTATATCTCGATGGTGCATATGCTGTGGAACGCGCCGCTGCCGCCGTTTCTCGCGAACGACCACGTTGCTATGGGACTTGCTCAGCTTCTGCTTACAGTCATAATCATGGTCATAAACCAGAAGTTCTTTATAAGCGGCTTCAGGAGCGCGATTCACGGTGCGCCGAATATGGACACGCTCGTCGCTATGGGCGCGGCGGCATCGTTTCTCTACAGCACATACGCGCTTTTCGCAATGTCAAACGCTCAGGCGCGGGGCGATATGGAAGCTGTCATGGCGTATATGGACGAATTTTACTTTGAAGCCGCCGCGACAATTCTCACGCTCATTACAGTCGGCAAGACGCTCGAAGCCCGCTCCAAAGGCAAAACTACAGACGCTCTTAAAAGCCTTATCAGGCTGACACCAAAGACAGCGACTTTGCTGAGAGACGGCAAAGAGACTACAGTGCAGATTGACGAGGTTTCGCGTGGAGATATATTTGTAGTGCGTCCGGGAGAAAATATCCCTGTTGACGGCGTTGTCGTGGAGGGCGCAAGCGCGGTGAACGAAGCCGCGCTCACAGGCGAGAGTGTACCCGTTGACAAGTCGGTCGGTGACAAAGTATCTGCGGCAACTATAAACCAGTCGGGTTTCCTGCGCTGTGAAGCTACCCGTGTCGGAGAGGATACAACACTCGCTCAGATAATAAAACTTGTCAGTGACGCGGCGGCTACTAAAGCTCCAATTGCGAAGATAGCCGACAGAGTTTCCGGTGTGTTCGTTCCAACGGTTATCGCGATAGCGGCTGTGACGTTTGTTGTCTGGATTGTGGCGGGTCAGACGTTCGGGTTCGCTCTCGCGAGGGCGATCTCGGTGCTTGTTATAAGCTGCCCGTGCGCTCTGGGGCTTGCGACACCTGTCGCGATTATGGTCGGTAACGGTGTGGGCGCGAAAAACGGCATACTGTTCAAAACAGCAGTCTCGCTTGAGGAAACAGGCAAAACAGCCGTAGTTGCTCTTGACAAGACAGGCACTATCACATCCGGCACACCAACGGTGACGGACATCATACCCGCTGACGGCGTGACGGAAACTGAGCTTATGGAGCTTGCGTGTTCTCTCGAATCAAAAAGCGAACACCCGCTCGCGAAAGCTATAATTGAGGAGGGCAAAAAGCGCGGAACAGCAATCAGAGAAACAGCCGATTTCAAGGCACTTCCCGGTAACGGGCTTGAAGCGTCTGCGGACGGTGTGAACATTCGCGGCGGCAATCTCAGGTTTATTGAGAGCTTTGCCAATGTGCCGGACACAATGCGTGAATCTCTGGACGCTCTCGCGAATAAGGGCAAAACTCCGCTTCTTTTCTGCAAGGGCGCGGAGCCGTGCGGTATAATAGCGGTCGCGGACGTTATCAAGGAGGAAAGCCCTGAAGCTATACGTCAGCTTCAGAATATGGGAATACGGGTCGTTATGCTGACCGGAGATAACGAGAGGACCGCGAAGGCTATAGGCGCGGAAGCGGGTGTCGATGAGGTTATAGCCGGTGTTCTGCCGGAGGGCAAGGAGAGTGTTATACGCGGACTTAAAAAATACGGCAAGGTCGCTATGGTCGGTGACGGAATAAACGACGCTCCGGCTCTCACAAGAGCTGATATTGGCATAGCAATCGGCGCGGGAACCGATGTCGCTATTGACGCGGCTGATGTCGTTCTGATGAAGAGTAAACTAACGGATGTTCCCGCGGCAATAAGACTCAGCCGCGCCGCGCTTAGAAATATTCATCAGAATTTATTCTGGGCGTTTTTCTATAATGCCATCGGAATACCGCTTGCGGCGGGTGTGTGGATCCCGCTTTTCAATTTGCAGCTTAACCCGATGTTCGGCGCGGCGGCAATGAGCCTTTCGAGCTTCTGTGTGGTAACGAACGCTCTGCGTTTGAATCTTGTCCGTGTGCATGACGCGTCAAAGGACAGGAAAATAAAACATAACATCAAAAAGGAGACGAAAACAATGACAAAGACAATGACGATCGAGGGAATGATGTGTACTCACTGCGAGGCAAGAGTGAAAAAGACGCTTGAAGCTCTTGACGGCGTTGAATCAGCGGAAGTCAGCCACGAGAAGGGTACAGCAGTCGTGACGCTCACCTCAGATGTTGCGAATGACGTACTCAAAAAAGCTGTTGAGGATCAGGATTACAAGGTAACAGCGGTCGCGTAAAGCGCGTAATGCGCAAAATGAACCCCTCGGAGATTTCCGAGGGGTATTTTTATGCTCTGTACATTACAAATAATATGGCTTTTTATAACCGCGCTGCGCGTCCGGAACCGGACTTCATTTGCTGTTCGGCGCGGAACGCTCTGTGTAACCGTTCGCGGTACCCCACTCTTTGGCACGGCGCAGGAACGTGTCGCGGGACACCCCGATGATTTTTCCGGCTTCAGTCGCGGAAACGCTCCTGTTCCACCAGTCCTCCGCCAGAACCTCAAAGCCCTCCGGCATGGTTATGCGCTCCCTGCCAAAACGGACACCGCGCGCTTTAGCAGCTTCTATTCCCTCAGCCTGACGCTGCCGCATAAAATCCCGCTCTGTCTGCGCTACATAGCTCAATAGCTGCAATACAATATCAGCCACCAGAGTACCTGTCAAATCGCGCCCCTCGCGTGTGTCAAGAAGCGGCATATCAATTACCACTATCGCTATTCGCAGCTCCTTCGTCAAATGCGCCCACTGCTTGAGTATCTCGTCATAGTTGCGCCCTAACCTGTCAATGCTCTTGACAACAAGAACATCATGCTCACGCATCCTTTTCAGCAGCCTCTTGTATAACGGACGGTCAAAATCCTTCCCCGACTGCTTCTCTACTACTATATACTTCTCCTCAACCCCGAACTGCTTTAACGCCGCAAGCTGACGATCCTCCTTCTGATTCCTCGTAGACACGCGGGCATATCCATACATTCTGCCAGACATTCCGTTTACACTCCCCGTTCTTTATTATTTGTGAAATATCTGCATTATATAGGTATTCCGCTCATAATCGCAAGCCATTATCTGTATTTTATAGTAAAAAAAGCACCCAAAAGTCTATGCTTCAGGGTGCTTTATTGTTTATTTTGCTTTGAGATCAACGCAAAAACTATGGTTTTTGCG
>CAZKLU010000108.1:0-4027 GCA_964553775.1 uncultured Oscillospiraceae bacterium
GCTGTTATTTGCCTTTAACGCGAATAAAGATGGAAATTCCCCGCCGGAGCGGAAGCTCTGACAGGGAACCGCTTTATCTATTCAAATCAGAATCTGTAGCTTGCCAACGTAAACCTTTCAGGTTGGAACCGCCCCGAAAAAAACGAACTCCGCTTTAATTATTTCACGCCATCGGCGGTCAGCGGTCGCCGCTCACTATATTGTAGTAGGCGTTGGAGGTGATACGGTACACTATCACATAGAATATCGCGAACACGAGAAAGCTCCCCGCCGTTGTGCTTATGAAGAGTGCGCGGTCGCTGAGGTTGAAAAGCAGCAGCAGCTTCTCGATTATCGGGAACGCGAAAACAAGGTGAAGCCCCGCCATCCCCAGCGGCAGGAAGAAAACTGTCAGAAGCTGCGAGTTAATGCTTTTTCTTATGTCGCGCTTCGTCATGCCAACCTTTTGCATTATCTCGAACCGTGGCCGATCCTCGTACCCCTCCGACACCTGCTTGTAGTATATTATCAGCACAGCGGCGAAGATGAATACAATGCTTAAAATTATTCCAAGGTAAAAAAGTCCCCCATAGAGTGAGTAGAAATCCTTGCGCTCATATTCGCGGCTCTCGACGCTGTATGAGAATGTGTCGTTCCCATCCAGCTGAAGCTCTCTGAGCGATGATATAATCTCCTTGTGCGTCTCTATGTCCTCCTCGTCGTCGAGGGACGTGTCGAAGCAGTAGTACCATTTCTTGTAAGTCATGTCATTCTCTGAGGAATCGACAAGCCCTTCAGCGGCGGCGGCGACGTCCGGCACTATCACCATGACAGACGCCGCGATGTCCATTGTTATGTCGGGGCTTATGAAGCAGTCCGTCAGAATCTCCTTGACACTGTACCGTTTAAGCCCCGTGAAGCCGAATGTCTCTCCGCTGAATGTGCTGCGAGGGGAATAGATTAAAACCTCATCGTTCTCCAGCGTCTTGCTCTCCCCCATCATGCTGTTATAGTCCTCAAGCGGAATCAGATAGAACTGGCAGAGATCGGAGTAAACATCCATATTCAGCTCATTTACATCCTCGGTATCGAATATCACATCGCCGCCGTTGAGCAGACCCGCTATAGCTGTGGAGCAGTATTTCACGACCCTGCTTGTCATGGCGTTGTGCTTTTTGAGAACGTCGTTGACGGTGCTTTCAAAAAGCTCTCTGTCCTCATCTGTAATATCCTTATTTTCGTACATATGAAACGTGATGTTTATCTCCCTCGGATAGCGACTGTATATGACGCTCTCGCCGCCGATAAAAAGCGCGGAGGTTGATGAAATCATCACAAGAACCATTGTCACGAGTATGCAGATCGAAGCGAGTCCCGCTCCGTTGCGTTTCATTCTGTAGACCATCGAGGAGACAGAGACGAAATGGTTCGGTTTATAGTAGTAGCTTTTGCGCTTTTGCAGTATCCGGCAGAAAAGCACAGAACCCGCTATCATAATAAGATACGTCGCCCCGATTACCATTATTACGGCTATCATGAACGTCGTAATCGCCGAGATCGGATCCGTTATCGTGACGGCAAGGTAGTATGCGTCGGCGAGAATCATCACGCCGAGGATACCGAAAAACCAGTTTGCTCTCGGCGGCTTCTCTCCCGCGTTTTCACTGTGCAGCAGCGTCACCGCGCTTGACATCCAAATCTGTCTCAGAGAATTGAGAAACAGCAGCGCGAATATAACAACAAACGGCACGGCTGTCGCTATGATCGCCATCTTCGGAAGTGACATTGAGTATGTTATCTCGCCGTCGAGCATATTAGCGAAACCCAGCTCCACGAGCTTTGAAAACGCTATGCCAAAAAGAAGCCCCAGTGTGAGAGCGATAAGCGCGATAAAAATCGACTCCCAGAGCAGTACCCGCCCCAGGTTGCCCTTTCCCATGCCGAGGATGTTATATAATCCAAATTCCCTCTTGCGGCGTTTTATCAGAAACGAGTTTGTGTAGAAAAGAAACAGTGCCGCGAAAAATATCATAATGACAACGCCGATTTCCATTATCGTTTGCAGTGTCGCGCCGCCGTTCATCCTCGCGATTACGGGCGAGTATTCTATGAACGACACTATATATGTCATCATAACCATGCCGACACAGGTGAGAATGTACGGCAGATACATACGCCTGTTTTTGCGTATGCCATCCCAAGCGAGCCTGGGGTAAAACCCGATTTTCATCTTCTGCCGCCCCCTGTCGCAAGCATAGTGAGCGTATCGGAAATTTTCTGGTACATCTGCTCGTTTGTGCTTTCTCCGCGATAGATCTGGTGGTAGACCTCTCCGTCTTTGATGAAAAGCACGCGCCCCGCCGTACTTGCCGCCCTGGTGGAGTGTGTTACCATAAGGATTGTCTGCCCCAGACTGTTTACTCTGCCAAACATACGGAGAAGCTCATCTGTCGATTTTGAATCAAGCGCGCCGGTCGGCTCATCGGCAAGAATGATTTTTGGATTCGTGATAACAGCTCTCGCGACCGCCGCCCGCTGCTTCTGCCCGCCGGAGACTTCATAGGGGTATTTTTTCAAAAGACCGACAAGACCTAGTGTTGAGGCTAAAGGCTGAATACGTTCAGTCATCTCTTTATAGCTTTTTCCCGCAAGTACAAGCGGCAGATAGATGTTGTCCTCTATTGTGAACGTGTCAAGCAGGTTGAACTCCTGAAAAACGAAGCCCAGATTGTCACGCCGGAACGCGGCTATAGCCGATTCCCTGATTTTCGACAGATCCATTCCGTCAAGTATCACGCTCCCCGCCGTGGGTTTATCGAGTGCCGCTAAGATATTGAGAAGCGTTGTTTTTCCGGAGCCGGATTCGCCCATGATAGCGACGTACTCACCCTCGTCCACGGTAAAATTGACATTTCTAAGTGCTTCCACTTTGTTCCCGCCCAGGCGGGTGGAGTATGTCTTTTTAAGACCGATTACATCAAGAATACTCATTGTATTACCTCCTTCAGTTTCTGCACTTATTATAACAGGACGCGCTTTTGAATCGCCATCGAATTTTCTTACAATTCCGGCTACGTTTCTTACAGTTTTGTAAGAAGTGTCATTCCGTCTGGAGCCTGTACTGCTTTAAGTCGAGCTTCACCTCCGTTCCTTTTTCAGGTTCCGATGACAGCGCGATACCTATGCCGAGGTTATCGCAGACGCGCCTGCATAGATACAGCCCTATACCGCTCGCCCTTTTATCGGCTCTGCCGTTATAGCCCGTGTAGCCCTTTTCAAAGACGCGGGGCAGATCCTCCGGCGCAATACCGATTCCCGTGTCCTTAACGCATAGCGTCTCCGGCTCACTGAGATATATTCTGACACTGCCCTCTCTGGTATACTTCAGGGCGTTTGAAACGACCTGTTCAAGCACGAACGACAGCCATTTATCGTCTGTAACGATCTTCAGCTCAACCGGTTCATATTGAAGGCTTATTTTCCGACCGATAAACTCAGACGAGAACTTTTTCACCGCGCCGCGTATGATTTTATCGAGCGAATGCTCCTTGAATACATAGTCTGTTGTCTCCGAATCAAGCCGCAAAAACGCCAGCACCATATCGACATACTGCTCTATTCGCAGCAGTTCCGCCAGCAGCTTGCGAGATTCCGCGCTGTCGATATTCTGCAAGCTAAGGCGCATAGCGGAAATAGGCGTTTTTATCTGATGCGCCCATATTGTATAGTAGTCTATCATATCGCGGTATTTTGCCGCCGCCGAGTTCTCAATACTCGCGACCTCATCGCGCAGTGCTTTTATTATAGCCTGATAGTCCGCGCCGTCGATGCCGCTCTCCGGCGGCAGCTCGTCTATCATTGAAGCCGGAGACACCGCGAGACGTTTCAGCATATTGTGTTTGCGTTTTGAGCGGGTGAAATCCGTGATAATATAGATTATACCAAAGAGAGCGCAAAGCAGCGACGGGTACACAGCCGCCTCAAGCGGCAGGCGATAGAGCGCGAACACGGCGATAAAAGAAGCGCAAAACAGCGCGAATATCGCTAT
>CAZKLU010000109.1:0-3782 GCA_964553775.1 uncultured Oscillospiraceae bacterium
TTGACGGCGCATACGCCTACTGGAACGCGGCGGGGATTCTGGAAAACTACAGCGACGAGATGATGAATGACTGCATTGAGCTTTTCGCCACGGAAAATCTAAGTGAAGAACAATAAAAAATTAATCCCCGCAATCGTTACTGATTGTGGGGATTTTCGTGTGTCTGCCGACGCACACCTCTAATGAGCGCAAGAATTCGATCCGCCCGACAGTGGGAAGAATATAGCTGAACACCAAGGGTGCCGGTTGTGATGTGTAATTTGAAGGAAGGTGTAAGCAAACCTCCGGTCTGACGAGCAGGAATCACATCAGACACGGTGCAGATACACGCGAACTTACGATGAATGGTAATGCTCTTATGAACCTTGCCGCAGTGCTGGATTGCCGACTGGAACAGTTAGGGCAGGTGAGTGCAAGTCAATAGCTGTATCCATTACCGGCTTATATTCGGCTGAAATCAAGGTTCGTTTAAGATACTTATATGGAGAACAAATTACAGCGAAACTGTGACTTTTGGAACAGGCAACGGCTTTTATACAGGCGAAATTCAAATTTAAGAAAGCAACGAATATAATCTTTCTTCAAGAAACACATCTGCCGTGAATATAGAATTTTCGCTTAGTTATATTATTCGCTGATAGAAAGGACATTGGTAAACATTTTGCCCCCAAAGCAAGGATGATACTTTCGCGGTGCTGCCCCTGCGGAATCCTTACTGATTTTAGAGGGGATAGAGCTTTGAAAAACGCATCCATTTTGACCTGTGTGCCGTTTGGTACTGTCAATATTTTTGCGTCCTCAGTTTATTCGCTGCAGATATTTATACATTACTATTTCAAGATAAGATGGTACTTTTGCGGCAAAGGTTTTGACTTGCTTTTCTGATAACCAAAAAATACTCGAAGCCAAAGTGCGTTTCGGCTTCGAGTATGTCATTACTATTCTCAGCAGTGCAGCGGGCAAGCGTCGGCATCATCCACAACGCACTCAGGTGGCACAGGTTCACCGCGTCTTGTATAATAGTCCGCGAGTGCGGCTTTAACAGCCTCTTCCGCAAGAACTGAGCAGTGCATCTTGTGCGCGGGAAGTCCGTCAAGTGCTTCGGCAACCGCACTGTTCGTAAGATCGAGAGCTTCGTCTATTGTCTTGCCCTTTATCATCTCTGTTGCCATAGATGAAGTCGCGATAGCGGAACCGCAGCCGAACGTCTTGAACTTAACGTCTGTTATTACGCCGTCATCAATTTTGAGATACATCTTCATTATATCGCCGCACACGGGATTTCCTACAGTTCCAACCCCGTTAGCGTCCTCAAGCTCCCCAACATTGCGCGGGTGCTGGAAGTGATCCATTACCTTCTCAGAGTAAATCATTTAAGTTTCTCCCTTCACCAAAGCACACATTGCTTCTCCATATCCCACACAGGAGACATTTTACGCAATACGTTTACTACTGTTGTTAATTTTTCGATTATCTCATCCGCTTCGGCTTCTGTAATATCTTCGCCGAGACTTATACGCACAGATCCGTGAGCCACCTCGTGCGGCAGCCCGATTGCTATAAGCGTGTGCGAGGGTTCAAGTGACGTGGATGAACACGCTGATCCGCTGGACACGCATATTCCGCGAACGTCAAGCTGCAAAAGTATCGACTCGCCCTCAATGCCCTCAAACGTGAACGACGCTATTGATGGCAGACGGTTCACGGGGTCGCCTGTGAGCCTTGTGCAGGGCAGCTTCGTTATCTCACGGATTATTTTGTCACGGCACTTTGTAACTTTAGGCATAGTCTCGTCTAAATTATCACAGCACTCCTTCAAAGCCGCCGCAAGACCGACACAGCCTGCCACGTTCTCTGTGCCTGAACGTCTGTTTTTCTCCTGACCGCCGCCATGAATAAGCGGCAATATAGCAGTACCCTTGCGGATATACATCGCTCCCGTACCACGCGGACCGTGGAACTTGTGACCGGAGAGACTTAGCATATCAACTCCAAGGTCTTTCACATCAACCGGTATGTGTCCGACAGCCTGTACAGCGTCAGTGTGGAAGAGCGTTTTATTCTTGTGCGCTATTTCCGCAAGCTCTTTTATAGGTTCAATGGTACCAATTTCGTTATTAGCAAGCATTATAGAGACAAGAATAGTGTCAGGGCGCAGCGCGTTTTTGAGAGTTTCGGGTTTCACAATGCCATATTTGTCAACGGGCAGCTTCTCAACCTCAAAACCGTGCTTGTTGAGCCAGTCGGCGGTGTGCAGAATAGCGTGGTGTTCTATTGAGGAAATAAGAATGTGCTTGCTCTTTTTGCTGAGAGCGTCCGCAACTCCTCGCAAAGCCCAGTTGTCACCTTCAGTGCCGCCGGAGGTGAAGAAGATCTCACTCTTGTCAGCGTTGAGGCAGCCGGCGACAGTTTCGCGAGCTGATTCAAGCGCGGCTTTCGCGTCGGATCCAAAAGCGTAGAGCGATGATGGATTGCCGTACTTGCTGGTGTAATATGGCAGCATCGCGTCGAGAGCTGTCTTAGAGAGAGCTGTTGTCGCGGCGTTGTCTGCGTATATCATAAGCTTTCACTCCTTACGTTATCGTTGTATTGTTGAATATATATTAAAAACACACATCAACTTAGTATGTCAATAGGTATTATATACCGCAAACTCCATATTGTCAAGGGTAAGTTTCAAATCGCGCACCGAAAGACGCAAATAAAATGTGTGAGAGGAGACTTTGAACAGGCTCGGAGATTATCCGTGAAGCGCATTGAGGAGTTTGAAGCCAAAAAGCTTTGAATTTTAATGGCAAGTTATCAACGCTCGTTTTTCACCTCAAGTATTCGGATATAAAAAATTCAAAACCGAAATTCAATTCAGTTTTGAATATAATTCTCTGATACAGGAACAGGTTTTGAAGTGGTTCCGGTTCTCTCAATCAATGCCGTTCCGGAAGTAAGCTCTGTCACACGGTCGTTTAGCTTATCATAAAATCGCGGTTCCACAAGAGCTGAAATCTCCACATCAGCACCATAGATAACATTTTCAGTGATTACGCCGAGACGGGCAAGCTCCGGTTTCAGTCTCTCGTACTGACTGTATGACGCTAAAATCTCAAATGTGATAAGCTCCCGAAGCTCGGCTGTACCGGCATTGTCGAGGGCAAGCGTCGCGGCTTTTGAGTACGCTCTCACAAGTCCTCCCGCGCCTAAAAGTATTCCGCCAAAATATCGTGTCACTACGCAGCAGAAGTCCGTTATCTCCCTTGCGCGGAAAACATTCAGAACCGGCATACCGGAGGTTCCTGATGGTTCGCCGTCATCGGAGTATCTTGTGCGTGAACCCTCATCCACCGAGTAGGCATAGACGTTGTGAGTAGCGTCCCAGTATGTTTCGCGCATCTCACGGATTTTGCCAAGAGCGTCAGCCTCGGTTTCAACGTGCCACACACGACCGGTGAATTTTGACCGTTTTTCAGTGAATGCCCCCTCTCCATAGGAGAGGGGAATCAGGCGGTTCGGCATAAATACTCCTCTTTCGTCACACGGTAATAATGTGTGGCTGTATTATTCGGCGCGCGGGTGTCAGTGCCGGTTGAGAAGATGTAGCGAAAACCCGCCTTTTCTATGACGCGCTTTGATTGCTGATTCCCCTCAAAATGAGCGCACCAGACACTTTGAGCGTCCGTCTCCTCAAATTTGTACCGCAAAAGCTCCGCCACCGCCTCCGGAATCAGTCCCTGACCCCAATATGCCGCGCCGAGCCAGTAGCCGATCTCCGGTTCGCCTTTTATACG
>CAZKLU010000110.1:0-3749 GCA_964553775.1 uncultured Oscillospiraceae bacterium
TTCGAACCCCCGACCTGCTGATTACAAATCAGCTGCTCTACCGGCTGAGCTACACTAGCGTGTCCTCATCTCTCGTGCTTTTGTATTATAACAAATAAAATCGCCCTTGTCAAGTGTTTTTTTATTTTTTTCAAATTCAGCGGCGGTGTCTCTCTTGACAGCGGAGAAAAAACAGGTTATTATAGTGTTGCGGGAAAATTCAGTTGCGGAGGTGAAATAATATGGATACCGGTGACGGAGGAGGTACGGGCGAACGATTGCGGCCGGTGTCCCTCATTGAGAAGCTGCACTCTGTTACCTCTGTATAAAATGAACCAAAGATGTAAAATCTCGGATTTTACAGCATATTTTTAGAGGATTCTTCTCAGCTTCATGGCGAAAGCGGTTTATAGACAGTAATCAAAGCCGTTATCTGTAAGCTGTCATTTGCCGCCACGCCAAATACAGACACCTGCTGCTTACTCCCGTGCCTTACCGGAAAATTTATACATCGCGTGAAATTACAGCAAATCGCAATTTCCATTGTCATTTACTGTAATATTGCGTGCAAACGATTCCGTCAGCAGAGCGGCGGAACTTAGTATAAAAACGAAGGAGGGCATAATTATGGAAAGAGAGGCTCTGCTCTCCGCGACGCTTAACGCGCTCATAGAGAGCAAAAAATACGCTGTGCTGCGTGATATATTCATCACAATGCAGCCGGCTGACATCGCAATTTTACTTGAGGACGCTGACGCGGCAAAGCTGCCGCTGCTTTTCAGGCTGCTGCCAAAGGAGCTTGCCGCGGAGACGTTCGTCGAAATGGAGAGTGACACGCAAAAGCTGCTTTTACGCGGGTTTTCAGACGCTGAACTAAAGGAAGTCGTTGACGAGCTTTATGTTGACGATGCTGTTGACATAGTTGAGGAGATGCCCGCGAATGTTGTCAAGCGCATACTTCTTCAGGCAAACCCCGAAAAGCGCAAGATGATAAACGAAATTCTCAACTACCCCGAAGATTCCGCCGGAAGCATAATGACAACAGAGTATGTCACGCTCCGCCCCGACATGACGACCGAGGCTGCTATAAAACGTATTCGCCGCACAGGAGTTGACAAGGAGACGATCTATACCTGCTATATAACTGACAACAACCGCAAGCTCCTTGGCTACCTCACGCTTAAAAACCTCATTCTGTCCGACGATGATGAGCTTGTTTCTGACATGATGGGTACCGATATAATCTCGGTCACTACCACAGACGATCAGGAGGAGGTTGTCGCGACACTTGGAAAGTACGACCTTGCCGCCGTGCCAGTCGTTGACAAAGAGAACCGTCTTGTCGGCATAGTCACCGTGGACGATGCTATGGACGTCATGGAGGAGGAGGCTACGGAGGACATTGAGAAGATGGCGGCAATAACGCCGAGCGACAAGCCGTATCTCAAAATGAGCGTGTTTGAGCTGTGGCGGTCGCGCATACCGTGGCTTATGCTTTTGATGATTTCCGCGACATTTACAGGCATGATAATATCATCGTTTGAGGACGCTCTTTCTAAGTGGGTGGCACTGACGGCATTCATTCCAATGCTGATGGATACCGGCGGCAACTGCGGAAGTCAGGCGAGCGTAACCGTTATCCGCGCACTGTCTATAGGCGATCTTGAACTTTCAGACATAGGCAGGGTGCTGTGGAAAGAGATCCGCGTCGCGGTACTCTGTGCCGTGGCTCTCGCGGCGGCGGGATTCGCGAAGATAGAGCTTGTTGACGTGCTTTTGATGGGCGGTACGGATATAACGATAAAAGTAGCTCTCGTTGTGTGCCTCACCCTCGCGTGTACAGTTATCTGCGCGAAGCTTGTGGGCTGTACGCTTCCTCTGCTTGCGAAAAGACTCGGCTTCGACCCGGCTGTGATGGCAAGCCCGTTTATAACGACAATAGTAGACGCGCTTTCACTGCTCATCTATTTCAAAGTAGCAAGCTCCATTTTGGGTCTGTAGCCAACGCCCCGCGGGGCTTGCCTCCTGCCAACTGGCAAGGGCGTACCTGTGACGGCGCAAGCGGTCAGTTTTAAGCTGATTTCCGCGCTCTGAAGCAATATCCCCCGCTTTATTAAGCCCGCCGCAAACGAAAGCCGCTGAAATATTCACAGAGTCATTGTTTTACTTTCACAGCAGCGTAACTAAAGCGGGTTCATATAATAACCCAAAGGAGTTTAAAATATGAAAAAACGCACATTATTATTTCTTCTTATAGCAGCATTTCTCGTTCTCTCCGGTGTACCGGCGGGAGCTTATGATACCGGAACGTCAGGCGCGTACACAGTTGTGAGTGCGGGATTTAACCATTCCGCCGCCGTCACAAGCTCCGGTGAGCTTTTTACATGGGGCGACAACAGTCAGGGTCAGCTTGGAACAGGGGATGCGAACAGCTCCGCCGCTCCCGTGAAGGTTCTTGATGATGTTGTTGCTGTCAGCTGCGGAAATTACAGCACTGCGGCGATAAAATCTGACGGCTCACTTTACCTGTGGGGTGACGGTGCCGCGCACCCCGTCAAAATTATGGAAAACGCCGCCGCTGTGAGCTGCGGCGCGGATCACACGGCAGCTATAACAGCCGACGGGTCTTTATACGTCTGGGGCGGCAACACCTACGGTCAGGTCGGCGACGGGACGACAACATACAGGTTCCAGCCCGTCAAAATTATGGATAACATCACCGCTGTGAGCTGCGGAAACGGGTTCACCGCCGCCTTAAGCGACAACGGCACACTCTACACATGGGGAAACAGCAAGTACGGTCAGCTTGGCGATGGCGGAGTATCGAATGTGCTTGCCCCTAAGCTCATAATGACAAACGTCATCTCAATGAGCGCGGGCTGGCACCACATGGGCGCGGTCACGGCTGACGGCTATGTTTACACATGGGGCTACAACGTCTGGGGACAACTCGGTGACGGAACGCGGGAGAACACGCGGAAGCCCGTCAAGGTGCTTGAAAACGCCGTATCAATAAGCTGCGGCGGCGAGTTCACGATGGCTGTTTCAGCGGACGGAACGCTCTATTCGTGGGGCTACAACGCCCTCGGCAGACTCGGAACTGGCGGCACAACGGGAACTCTGGAGCCTGTCAGCGGCGTGACTGAGATAGCGTCTGTGAGCTGCGGGTACGATTTCGCTGCCGCCGTAACGACAAGCGGAACTATATTGACCTGGGGCGCGAACAGCTCCGGACAGCTCGGCTATTCCGATTCCGGCACTATCTCCTCCGGCGGCGTGAGCTGTCAGACCGAGCCTAAGATTGTAGCGGGTATAACCGTGACCGTCTCAACACCGCCGAGGTACATAGCGCGCAGGAACACTCAAAATATAACAATAGACGGCAAAGCCGTGGAATTTACGACATACGCTCTTGTAAATGAAAGCGGCGGCGTTACAAATTACATAAAGCTGCGAGACCTGGCATACGCCATAGATGGCACATCGAAGCAGTTTGACGTACAATGGGAAAACGGAGTTATAAATCTAGTATCCGGTACAGCCTACACATCACGCAACGGCACCGAGATGCAGGTTCCGTTCACCGGCGACAGGGTTTACAGAGTGTCGGCGGACAAGACAACGCTGAACGGCGGCGCGGTAACTCTTGAAGCCATCTCCATATCAGACGACAGCGGTGGCGGTCATACTTACTATAAGCTCCGCGATTTAGCGAAAACTCTTGGCTTCAACGTGAGCTGGAACAGTGCCAATGGTGTATATGTGGAGAC
>CAZKLU010000111.1:0-3551 GCA_964553775.1 uncultured Oscillospiraceae bacterium
ACCCGCTGCTCGTTACCGCTGTAAAGCTGAATACCAAAAAGACTATCAACAAAACGCGAGTGCTGTCTGCTCAACATCCGTATCCCGGAAATAGAACAGGATCACCGTGACGCGCAGCTTCTCAGGCAATCGGTTAATCGCGTCGCGCAGCCAGGAATAGTCCTCCCCTTCCGGGGCAGAAACATTTTCTATAGCTGCCGTCTTCTCTTCTGCGCTTGAAAAAGCGTCAAAGATAGGACTTCTCAAAACACGCCGAAGCCTGTTCCGATAGATGTTTACGCAAATCCGTGTCAGCCACGGCTCAAACTCCCGACTTTCATCGTACTGCGAGATATTTTTACCGCCTTCAACCAAGTATCCTTATAAAGATCGTCGGCGTTGAACGAATCGGCACAGAGAGTTATGCGCAATCCATACAGCCGTTTCCCGTATTGTCGTATATATTGATCAATCAAGCTCTCTGCACCCCCTTCCATATATACATACAATCCAGTCGGCTAAAAGGTTCATGGATTTTGAT
Organism: uncultured Oscillospiraceae bacterium; assembly: GCA_964553775.1. Taxonomy (GTDB): domain Bacteria; phylum Bacillota; class Clostridia; order Oscillospirales; family Oscillospiraceae; genus RUG626. The sequence continues at coordinate 521 of CAZKLU010000111.1, forward strand.
ACTGGTTTTTAAAAAGCGTTAATGCTTTATATATACATAGCACCGGAGGAGCGCAAGTAACTTATGAGGAGGCGTGACGCGCCGCGCGCGGCACGAGACGAGAATGATGCCGTAAGGCTATGAAGATTTCAATAGTAACAGTCATCCGCGAATTTTTACGGTTATACTAAGGGAGCTTTGCGCGAACAGGGAATCATATACGATGATAAGTCCGGGCGGCTTTGAAGCTTTCTTTTTACAGTGGATCCGCTCTTGCGATTTGGCGGTTTTGATGTTATAGTATAGAAAATGAGTCCTTGACAGAATCAGGAGGAAACGCCGATGTCAAATTATATTGCGGAGCTACGGAAGCTGATCGGAAACAGGCCAATCATTATGGTAGGCGCAAGCGTCATTGTGGAGGATGTGCAAGGGAAGATTCTTTTGCAGCTGCGGACAGATAACCATTGTTGGGGATACGCGGGTGGAGCGCTTGAACCGGGTGAAGCGACGGAGGTTGCCGCAAAGCGTGAGCTGCTGAAGGAGACTGGTCTGCTGGCAAATGAAATGGAACTTTTTGGCGTCTTTTCCGGCGAAAATTTTCATCATGTATACCCCAATGGCGATGAGGTTTATATTGTGGATATTGTTTATCTTTGCAAAAAGTACACAGGTACGCTCAAAGCGCAAGATAGCGAAGTGGAAAGGCTGCGTTTCTTTGCGGCAGACGAATTGCCAGAAAATATCTCTCCGCCCGTCAAACCTGTACTCCAAGAATGGATCGACAGGCAAAATGCCGGCAATGTATAACGGCGTTTTCGTTTGTATAGTGTTTTGCCCCGGTAAAGATGACAACATCTCCGACATTCATATTACTATTCGTTAGCCCTGATGTTTCGGGGCTAACGCAGAACCGCGGCCGCGAAAACGCCCATATCGCTTTTGACAAGATCAGAAACGCTATGACGGGCTGACCACACGATTTGAGGCCGCCAAAGTACTGTCTGTAACGGTCGCGCCGCCGCCTCTCGCACTTGTGGCGGATTTCGTGGCAGCCTGCCCGATGGACGATGTGCGGTTTACCGTCAGAAACGGAACGGAGATTAGGACATAAGGGTAAAAAGGTATTCCTCACTACACAGAGAGGTGCGGCGAGAAGTTTTTATCTTGCTATGTATAATAAATTCATCATTTAACTATCCGGTTTCGTTTTTGTCAGCACACCATTAACGAGCTTATAAACTCTGCCTTTATTTATTGCCACCTTTTTCTCTATCTCACTTTCTAAATCGATAGAAAGAATTTCAGCTAATCCCATAAGATATATGGCGATGTCAGCAAGTTCTTCGCCCACATCCGCTTTATTCTTACGCCACGCGTCGTATGCTTCGGCAACCTCACCATAGAGCAGGCAGAACTCTTCGTTAACATCCGTAACGTTGAATCCCTTATTCAACTTGTTCTGATATATCTCTTTCTGCGTTTCTTTCATTTTCATTTTCTGTTTCTCCTGTACCGGTTCGGCAGTGATAATTGATATCTGCGTTTTGTCTCAAAAAATAGTACTGATTTTAAGGGAAATCTCCAATAAAATAAGCATTGGCCTCCAAAGAGCTGTATGACGGCAGCGCCTCCCGCTGATCCGACTTCACTCCCTTGCGTGGCGCGCGACCGGAAGTCATCTGTCACTTTGGTGTTTTTATAATAATATAGTCATGGACCTTCCAGAACAAGCTCAAAGCTGTTAGAATATCGTGAGTTGTCAATTCAGCGCTATTTCTATTAAAATTCCCTTTCCAAGGGAATTTTTTCGGAGCCTTGAAGCGATAAGCATCGGTGAGAATCAATTTACATGAGTGCATTTCCTGTTCAGTATAAGCGCTCTTTTTTTCGTAATTATTTATGGCTTTAGTGATTCCGTCATAGATTATAGGATATGTTGACAGCTCCCAATTAGCCTTCTTGTCTTTCACGGTAATGCATGGATACCGTGCGGAACAATTCCATCGCTTCTTTGTGTGACACGGCACAGCCCACATTGCGATATAAGGTACGCCGCTGAAGCACATAACGCGCTCTCCGATTTCCGCTACATGAATTCCGTTGATCCGGAACGATTCGTTCGTACATCTTTTATTTAGGTCAAAGGCTCAAACCTTTTCCGGTAGTTTCTCTGATTCAGCATCGGATTCCTCGCAGCCTACATAATACATATCAAAAAGAATAACGCCGTCAATCCCGCCGTCTATCGCGGCATTACGAACCGCAAGGACATCACTTGTGACGCGCGCTCTTCCACAAGAGCTCCACAACGTGTTTTGCGGATATGCTTCCTTATGGCAGATAGTTTCTCTGTTGAGATCAGATACTCCGCTCGCGCCTTCCATATCTGCAATAACTATCAATGGCTTCGTTTATCTCTCCTCCGGATACCAATGAAGCGCGTTTTCTATTCTCCGGTGTTTTCGCGCCGCCTCGGGAAACGCAGTAATTTTTACAAGAACAGTCATGACGATTATTGCGTTTCATTCTCCCCGTCTGGCGGCGATCTGATAGTTATCCAAAATATTCCCGCGGCACCCCAACCGCGTCCGTCCATATGATTGAACCACATTGTGAACGTGATGTCAACTATTTTCACGCGCGTACCGTGAGTGTCTATCTCGTCACACAAATGCGAAAAAATGATAACTACAGGCAAAGATGAGATTCGGCTACATGGCAGAAATCGGGACGTTTGCTTTTGCCAAAACCGGGGCGAACATTTAAACAACGGCGGCAGACTGGGACGAGGTTGCGCTGGAAAAAGCATGGGCGCAGACTGTTGTCAGTCAGTACCGGTATTATTTGTATTCATGGATGAGGGCGATCTTCTTCCCGCCAACGCGAGTATATGATAGCTTATAGATAGAGTTAAAGCTCTCTGAGACATCGCTAAGATAAAGCCACTGACTTTCTTTTTACGGCTATGACAGCAAACTCCCGTGCCATCCAACCGTGGCATGGGAGCTTCTGTTTGCCTTTTAGAAGGTTCTGTTCCAATGGGGACGTG
>CAZKLU010000112.1:0-3478 GCA_964553775.1 uncultured Oscillospiraceae bacterium
GTCACGCAAAACGGTTCAGAGATAAGCGTCCGTGTCGCGGCGGATGGTTTTTTGTATAATATGGTTCGCGCCATAGTCGGAACTCTCGTCTACTGCTCAGAGGGAAAGATTGACCCGGATGATATTCCAAGACTTCTTGAAAGCCGCGACAGAAGTCTCACGGGTCCCACCGCACCTCCGCAGGGACTTTATCTCACTAAAGCTGTCTACGATGGTCCCGCTGGCGATATGATGGAAAAAAACGCGCACATCTTTTACCGCTAAACACCGCCCGCTATATACTAAACGATCCCCCGACTTTACGGAAAGTTCGGGGGATCTCATTTACAGCTCAAGAGTTTTATTTACCGAGTCAATTATGCAGCCGGCTGTTCTCAGTATAATGCCCATAACAGATGGGCGGCGGCGTTTCGGACGCGCCAGAAGGAACACGATTAAACCGCCCGATACCGCGCCAAGCGCGATTCCCTTCGCGAAATTTGTACAGTCCATGCCATGGTTCTTCCTTTCACTATATTGTATCGTGATTAGTTTTCCCATGTGAGAACGTATTATGCGCGGCGCAATTTACTGATTTCGCAAACCTGTGCCGTGAGTATAGACCTGCGCCGCGTGAACCGTTACGACAGTTGGAGCTGGTACAGCTTTTTGTAAATGCCGTCACGCTCCAAAAGCTCCTGATGAGTTCCGCTCTCCCGGATCTTGCCCTTGTGCATGACGAAAATTTTGTCAGCGTGCTGTATCGTTGAAAGACGGTGCGCCACCATTATTGTCGTTCTCCCCGTCATCAGACGCTCAAGAGCCTCCTGGATCCACTGCTCTGTCTCGGTATCAATATTCGCGGTAGCTTCGTCAAGTATCAGGATTTTCGGGTTGTGTGCAAGCGTTCTCGCAAACGAAAGAAGCTGTCTCTGCCCCGCCGAGAACGTCGAGCCGCGTTCCGATACATACTCGTGGTATGTGTGCGGGAGACGGTCTATGAATTTCGAGGCGTTCACATGCTCCGAGGCGGCGATAATCTCGTTGTCCGTAATCTCGTCGTTTCTCAGGCGTATGTTGCTGTTTATATCGCCGGTGAAGATGAACACATCCTGCTGCACCTGACCGATTGCGGAGCGTATATCATCGCGTGACATCTCCTTTATATTTACGCCGTCTATCAGAATTTCGCCCTTCTGAACGTCGTAGTAGCGTCCTATCAGGTTCAGTATCGACGATTTACCCGCGCCTGTCGCGCCGACGAACGCCGCCTTTTCCCCAGGGTTTATCGTGAAGCTGACATCGCGCAGAACATAGTTCTCGTTGTCATACGCGAACCAGACATGCTTAAACTCTATCTTGCCCTTTATTTCATCGGCTTTCTTTGGGCTTTCAGGGTCATTTATGAGCGGCTCGGTGTCAAGCACGGTGAATATTTTCTCAGCCGACGCCACAGACTGCTGTATATTGGTGAACTGTTCCGCAAGCTCCTGTATCGGGTCAAAGAATGAGCGTATGTACTGTGTGAATATGTACATCGTACCCATTGTTATCGTTTGTGACAGCACACCCTCGCTGCCCTTGAAAAGTATCAGCGCGAGAGCGAGGTTTGATACGAAGAATGTTATCGGGCGAAATACGGCGTTTATCATTATCTCCTTCTTATTCGCCTTATACAGCTCATCGTTCTTTTTGAAAAACTCCGCGTACTTCTCCTTTTCGCGATTGAATACCTGTATGAGTTTCATACCGGAGATGTTCTCGGATAGGAACGTATTTATTATTGTGAGCTTCGTGCGGCACTCGCGGTGTACCTTGTGCGCTATCTTTTCAAACACAAATGTCAGCGCAAATATAATCGGCATAAGCGCGAAAGACCAGAGAGCCATCTTCACATCAAGAATCAGCATTATCGCCGCAAGACCGATTACCTTCAGCGTGTTCTTGAACAGGTTCACCAGCATATTTGAGTAAAGCTCATTGAGAGCCTCGGTGTCGTTTGTTATCCGCGTAACGAGTGTTCCAACGGGCGTGAGATCAAAGTAGCGCATTGTGAGCTTCTCAACGTGTTCAAATATCTCGTTTCGCATTGTGTAGATTATCTCCTGACCCGTCTTCTGAATCAGCACATACTGCACCCTGTCGCATATAAAGAGCGCGACAAGCAGTGCGATATATTCCGCTCCCGCCCACAGCACACCGGCAAAGCGTTCGTCAGCGTTTTCACCCGGTTCAAAGTCTCCGGTTATGTATTCGTCTATAGCGTCGCCTATGAGTATCGGCTTATATAGCTCTAAAACGGTTATCGCGGTGAGAAGCAGTATACAGACAATGAACGCGCCTATGTGCGGCTTAACGTAGGAGAGCATACGCGGGACTGTGCCTTGTTTTTTCTTCATTGCTCATCCTCCTCTTCCGCGAGCTGCTTTTCAAGCTGCTGCTTCTCGTAAACGCTTCTATACACGCCCTCAACAGCCATAAGCTCATCATGGGTACCGTACTGTATCATTTTGCCGTCGTCCAGAACGAGTATGTGGTCGGCATCCTCTATTGTTGAAATGCGGTGCGCGATTATTATAGTTGTCTTTCCGGCGCGGTTTTCACGAAGATTAGTGAGTATACGCTCCTCTGTGTCTGTATCGACAGCCGAGAGAGCGTCGTCGAGAATGAGTATCGGCGAATCCTTCAAAAGGGCGCGGGCTATTGATGTCCTCTGCTTCTGCCCGCCTGAAAGCGTCACGCCGCGCTCACCGACAAGCGTGTCGTAGCCATCCGGAAACTCTATGATATTGTCATGTATGCAAGCATCCTCGGCGGCTTTTACAACGCCGTCATGGTCTTTCTTGAGCGCACCGAAGTCAATATTGTTCTCGATAGTATCAGAAAACAGGAAGCTGTCCTGCGGGACGTAGGCTATATCGCGTCTGAGGACGCTGAGAGGAACATCGTATATTGAGTTGCCATCGAATTTTATCGCGCCCTCGTCTGTATTGTGGACGCGCAGAAGCAGATCCGCAAGGGTAGTTTTGCCGCAGCCGGTTCTGCCGATAATCGCGAGAGTTTCTCCGGCTTTTACCGTTACGGAGATGTTTTCGAGCGCGGGAACGGGGGCGTTCGGGTATGTAAACGTGAGGTTATTTATCTCAATGTTGCCGTCCAGCTTTTCTACATTCGCCGTTGGGAAATCGACTATATCCGGTTTGGTATCGAATATGTCGCGTAATCTCTTTATTGAAGCGAAGCCCTGTGAGATGTACGTTATGCAGTCACCAACCGCAATCATAGGCCACACAAGCATATTTATGTATGTATTGAACGCCACGAACTGACCCAGAGTAATCTCTCCGTAGATACAGAGCCGTCCGCCATATATTAGTGTGAGAAGACCGCTCACACCTATAATGAGGTCAAGTATCGGGATGAAAAGTGCCTGAAGCCTGACAACGCCGAGGTTTTTGTCCTTAGTGAGAAGATTCGTTTTCGCGAACGCCGCAAGCTC
>CAZKLU010000113.1:0-3435 GCA_964553775.1 uncultured Oscillospiraceae bacterium
CGAGCTTCGAGAGCGCGAATACTTTTTCCGATGTTAAGAAGGTGATAGCAGTTGTTTCCGGCAAGGGCGGTGTAGGAAAATCCCTTGTGACTTCGCTTGTGTCCGTGGAGCTTAACCGACGCGGTAAAAGTGTCGCGATTATGGATGCTGACATAACGGGTCCATCTGTTCCGAGTATGTTTGGCGCGATTGAGAGAGCGTCAGGCACGGATCTTGGGCTTCTTCCGGTCGAGACAAGAACGGGCATAAAAATTATGTCTATGAATCTTCTCCTTGACAGTCCTGAAGATCCGGTTGTGTGGCGCGGACCGATAATCGGCAGCGTTGTGACGCAGTTCTGGAAGGATGTGGTGTGGGGAGATGTGGACTATATGCTCATCGATATGCCTCCGGGAACCGGAGATGTTCCACTGACTGTCTTCCAGTCCATACCGGTTGACGGTATAATTATAGTCACCTCGCCGCAGGATCTGGTGTCAACCATAGTGGAGAAAGCGCTTCGCATGGCGGAACTGATGAAGGTTCCTGTTTGCGCTATAGTTGAGAATATGTCATATTTTGAGTGTCCCGACTGCGGCAAACGCCACATGATATTCGGTGACAGCCGCATAGAAAAAACAGCGGAGAAACACGGTATAAATCTTGCCGTTCGTCTCCCAATCGACCCTGAGTACGCCAAAAAGTGCGATGTCGGAGATATTGAGAATATAAATTCCGATGCCATAAAGCCTGTTGCCGATATTATTGAGAAGCTGTAAGGCGTGTCCGCACTGAACAGCGTTACACTCAAATCCGAAGCAAATTTCGGGTTCGCAGCCGAGACGAAAGCTTTACTCGCGGCACTTTGCCGCACTCGAAAATTTCCGTTAAACCGCAAATCCGTGTCTTTTGACCGTAAAAAGACTTAATTACACGCAAAATTGTCAGCGGTACAGGAACACAACGTCCCATATACGGAGCAATGTGTTCCTGTACAAAAGGCAAGCAAACAGAAAGGAGCTGATTTCATGCCTGACAGCACCGTTACCCTTCGCGATATTATGTCAAAGCGTTCCTCACCGCTGTGGGAGGAGGACTCAATTAACGCGATTACCCCAATACTGAAGCAGCTCATGGACATCGAAGGAAGCGACGCGGTTCATGAGCCTGTATCTCCCGACACCTTGATTTTTAATAATGGAAAGCTCTATATCCGACCGTCCGGCGGCGCGTGGGATACCCAGTCGCCGTTCACACCTCCGGAGGTTCGTGCTGGACAAAAGCCCGACGGCAAATCTGATGTATATGCCGTCTGTGCCGTACTGAAGTACATGATGACAGGGCTCGATCCCGTCCCCTATGATGGCAGCGTACCGCCTGAAAGTGAGTTTGACGCAATACTGAAGCGCGGTCTTTCGTTCAACCCCAACAGCCGATTTGAGTCGGTCAAGCATTTTTGCATTGCGCTGAACAGGTACCGCTCCGCGAATGATTCGCTTTACAGTCAGGAGCCGGAACCTGAACCTGAGCCTGAAGATGAAGATGAATATCAGGAGAAACCAAAGAGGTACACCCGTCCACGCCCTGTTAATTACAGCATGGAGGACGAATCCGATGAGACAATAATATCATCAGAGTATTATGGCAACGGCAATTACGGCAGTGACAGCTACGGCGGTGACAGCAACAGCTATGCTCCCGAAACGCAGTATTCGGAGAGCGGCGCGGAGGACAGCAGTCAGCCGCTCCCGAAGGAAGCGTTCAGCGATATACTCAATATGCCGGACAAGCCAAAGCCCAAGAGCAAAGCACCGATTATCATAACGGTTTCGGTGTTAGCAGCAGCTATAATCGCTGTTTTGGCTGTGTACTTTATTACATATTCCATGGCGTCCTCCGCCGCGAAAAGCGGAGACTTTGAAGCAGCCGATGGGTACCTTCTCATGAAGCCGATAACAAACGCACTGGACTCGCAGCTTGTAGACTATATTGCCGCCGGAGTGCAGCTTGATAACGGCGAATACGCCGCGGCAATCACATCGTTCGAGGCTCTGAGCGGCTACCTTGACAGCGATATTTACGCTAAAGAGGCGCGATACAAGCTGGCGGGTGAGCAGGCTGACGCAGGAAATTATGATGAGGCTATCGCGAACTACAAGATTCTGGCGGATTCCGGCTATAGCAACGCCAAAGCACTGTGGCTTGACACGCGCTGCGACAAAATAGAAAGTGAATTTGGTTCGACTGATGATTATGAAAGCATGGTTAATGAGCTTACACAGCTTGTGAACGATGGTTCCAACAAGGCTGTGGAGCTTCTGAGAGACGCGAGGTATCTTCTTGCGGGACAGCAGCTTGAGAACGGAGACTACGAGGGCGCGACGGAGAATTACGCGCTCCTTGCCGAGGACAGCTACAAGGATTCCGCGCAGCAGCTTCAGGAGGCGCAATACCGTTACGCAAGCTCCCTCATTGACGGCGGAGACTACGAGGGTGCTATGGAGAACTTCAAGGCACTCGGCACATACGGCGATTCCATGAATAAGTACTATGACGCGATGTATCTTCTCGCGAAGCAGCAGCTTGACAGCGGTGAATACGGATCAGCCGCCGAGAGTTTCAAGAAGCTCGTCGATAGGGGCGGTTATGACGATGCGGGTGAACTGTTAAATCAGGCAAAATACGGATCCGCGAATGAGCTGTATGAAAACGGAGATTATGAATCGGCTCTTTCGTCGTTTGAGGAGCTTGCGGAGACAAATTATGGCGACGCGAAAACGATGTGCAGTCATGTCCGATACGACTGGGCAAAGAAACTGATTGACGAAGGAGATTCACTCACGGCATACTCGCTTCTGAACGAGGTTGACAGCGGCGTTATAGATGTGACCGCCGACAAAAACGCTCTCGCGGAACCGCTCTACACCGAGGGCGAGGGATATTACGATGCCGGAAACTATGAGGACGCGCTTGAGGTATTCAGTGTTCTCGCGCCGTACTCTGACAGTCAGAGGTTTGTGGAGCTTTCAAACGCGCACCTCAATCGCGGAGATTATGAGACACTCATACCGGCGATAATGAAGTATCTTGACTTCAAGGACGCGGCTTCGGTTGTTGTGCTGAACCAGAACTACGCGAATATTTATCTTCTTGGAGAGTGGGAAAGCTCGAACGGGGATTATTATTACAGTCAGGACTCAGAAGGCGGCATATCGTATAATTTACCGTGGAAATACGACAAGAGCTTCTACAGCATCAAAAACGGCATAATGTATGTGTTTAACGATGGGGAGGATGAGGAGACTTTCGAACAGTTCAGAATAACTCCGGTGTCCGAAACAAGTGTCAAGTTCTATTGCTACAGCGATGAAAATGAGTATCAGCTTGAGAAAAAGTGAGTTTCCGCATATGAAAAACGCGGTATGCGGTATATAGAATAAGGTGAATTTGAAAAAA
>CAZKLU010000114.1:0-3322 GCA_964553775.1 uncultured Oscillospiraceae bacterium
CGTATGTACCGGAGTTACGGCACCAGCGCGGGTCGGAAGCTATATCGACCTGCGGACCGTAGATACCGTCAACGCCCTTTGCCCACATGATTGTGCTGTCAAGGGATGAATCCTCAAGAACGAGATCAGCGTTGCCGTCGCCAAGGCAGGCAGCCGCTACGCCCTCGCTGCCGGGCAGACCGTGTGAGATCGGGTTCACATAGCAGGTGAACGGGATGTCAATCTCATCGTTTTCAAGAGCGTCCCACTCAGCGAACTGCTCAAGACCGTTGTTGAACCATACGGCGACCTCGGTCTCGGGGTTGTTACGCATAACGTATGTACGGAGCTTTGCCTCGTAGAGCCAGTCCACGTTGCTGCCGTAGCCGTCGGTTGACGCACCGAATCCGCCGACAATCGGGAACAGGAGCGACCATACGGGGTCTCCGTTTTCGTCGGTGACATCAGCGACGGAGGTGCTGTTGGGGCTGTACGCCATGCAGTTTACAACCTGATGTGTCAGCTGCGTGTCGGTCATAGCCGCCGCGATACCGGCTGCACGATCCTGAGCGTCATTGTGCCAGTCCTCAAAATCGTCAAGCTCCCCATCGTGGTCAAGGTCGCGGTAGTACGCACCGTCAACCTCAAGGACGAACTCATCATGGGTTACGCCGATAGTCGGACCGTCCTCGTTCTCATAGAACGTCGGTGTGAGAACAGTCTCATCGAAACCAAGGGTGTTGCCGGTTGCGGTTTCCTCTTCCTCAGGTTCCGTGGTGTCCTCGGGCTCTGTGGTGTCCTCAGGCTCCGTGGTGTCCTCGGGTTCTGTGGTGTCCTCAGGCTCCGCAGTGTCCTCGGGTTCTGTTGTTTCCTCGGTATCTGTTGTCCCGGTGTCATCGGTGGTTGTCTCGTCATCGCCGCCGCCGCAGGCTGCGAGCATAGACATTACCATGACTGTCACGAGAAGCAGTGCAAGGATGCGCTTTTTCATGTTTTGTTTCTCCTTTCTTTTTTGTACAAATTATTCAGAGCATTAAAAAACTCTTGAGCCAATTTTATCACGTTTTATAAATTTAACAATAACTTATGCACAAGTGGCAGATATTTTGCACAAACGGTAAAAAATTTGACGGCTTGAAGCCGCCATGATGGTAAATTTATGTTAAGAAATATTAAGATATTATTTCATTGTCCGCGCAGGCTGCCCATCATCCACACTGTCAGCTCAAAGACACCGTTTTCGGCTTTGACTCTCAAGCCGCCGCCGTACTTTTCAGCTATTGAGCGCATACTTTTCATGCCGTAGCCGTGAAGCTCCGTGGAATCGACCGCTGTTGTGGCGGGAAGACCGTTTTCGAATATAAGCTCTCCCTTATAATAGTTGCTCTCGCTTATCGATATAAGATCGCCGCTGCTTTTAATTAGCAGTGTTATTTTGCGCTTATTCTCGTCAAGTCTCTCCACAGCTTCAACGGCGTTGCCGATGGCGTTGCCGAAAAGCGAATATGTCTCATCCTCCGTGAGAAATTTAAGGCTTTTCGCGTCGCCCATAAACGTCAGCTCAATATGGTCCTTGCGGCAGAGAAAGGCGCGGTATGACAAAAGCACGTCAAGCGTCTCGTTGCCCGTGTCGTAGGTTGTGTCGTAGTTCCCGATAAGCTCCTCCATTTCGGTTTTCTCCGTCTCGGAAAGGGCAAGGTGGTAGTCCTCCAATTTATGGCGTATATCGTGGCACTTCATATTGAGAAGCTCTATCGTGTCGCGCCGCTCGGCGAGTCTCTTGCGGTCCTCCTGCCAGAGCATACGCACCATATCCATCTCCTTATCCTGCTTTGACTGCTCATATACTTTAAATTGCAATATAAGGCACAGAACGCAGCAGGTTATCGCGTAAAAGCACTGACCGATTTCAACGCCCCTGTCAAGGTTGTCATTCTTGGCAAATCTCGTTATACCGATACAGACAAAAAGAATAACAAGGCTCATTATGTTCATCTGCCGTCTGAAGCCGCCGGAGCTGTAGTTCGCGGTATCGATTTTCCTCGCGAATCCTAAGTAGATGATCACATAAAACGGCACATACAGCAGAATCTGACCGAAAAACGCCTGCCAGCTGCCGTAAATCTCCCACTCGGCGGGGTTTACCCACACGGCTATAAGTCTCAATATCTGGTACACAAGGTGCTGTGTCACTCTGCCCGCGCTGACAGTATACAGCGTCTGCTCCCAGTCGGCGCGGAAGCAGGTATGGAAAATCAGCACAAGCACGGCAAATTCTATGACATAGTATACAAACTGCAAAACTCTTGATTCGGGAAAGAAGTAATCGACACCGAGCAGAACAAACGCGAGAAGAACAGAGAGTGTGGCAAACTTAGCGACACAGTTACGCCTTTTTTGCCAGCCGAGGAAGAACATAGCGCACCCCATAAGGTTCTCGATATAGACAGTGAGGACCTCCTCCATGCCAGTCACCCCCCGACCATATAGTCAGCGTATCTCTGCAGAAATTCCTGTTTATACGAACGTCCTATACGCAGCGTCTCGGTTTCTATCGTAACGTCCTCCCCCCAGACACTTCGTATATGCTGCATATTGACGATATACCATCGGCTTATCGCGCAAAAGCTCTTTGGCAGCATAGTTATAGCGGATTTGAGCGCGCCGAGGGCGCGATACGTTTTCTCGAACGTGTGCCAGTCGATATAGTGACCGTTTACCTCTAAATACAGTATTTCCTTTGTCTGGAGGCTCACGGTTTCGCCCTCGGCGCGAATCGTAATTTTTTCGCCGATATTACTTTGCGCGTGGGCGAGGATTCTTTTCAGCTTCAGCTCGAACGAAGCGTCACCTATCGGCTTCAGAAGATAGTCGAACGCCTCAACGGAGTAGCCCTCTATCGCGTATTGAGCCATATTAGTAACAAATACGATAGTAACATTCCGATCGACTCTCCGTATCGCCCGTGCCGCCTCCATGCCTGACATTACGGGCATCTCTATATCGGCGAATAAAATATCGTAATTAGACTTATACGAGTTTATAAGCTGGAGCGTATCGGAAAAAACGGTGATTTTGAATTTCAGTCCATGAACGAGAGCGTATCTGTCAAGACAGCCCCTCAATTTATTTGCGTCCTGTCTGTCATCCTCAAGGATAGCTATGTTAAACACCGAAGCCGCGCCTCCCTGTGCGAGGTTTTGTGCCGCGCCCAATATACAGCGGTGATTTTGACCGGAGTTCTGTCAAGCCGCCGCAAAGAAAGGCGAAGCATTTACGCATAATCTAACATTTTAAATAATAAATGATTTATGTTAATTTGTCAACGGTGAAAATTTGAAAT
>CAZKLU010000115.1:0-3311 GCA_964553775.1 uncultured Oscillospiraceae bacterium
GGGGAAAGGCGCAATCGCGAGTTTAGCGATTGCGTGCAAATTGTACTACCTTTACAATTTGCGGAGAAAGTAAGATCGCCGCCCCCGAGGGCGGCGATGAACGTCAGCCTTCCGGCTGACAACCCGCTTGCGGTTCCCGCAAGCAATATCGCCGGTTGATTGCAACCGGCTCCAGGTCAGCCTTCCGGCTGACAACCCGCTTGCGTTTCACGCAAGCAACACCTTCCTCTACTATGCGCTCCGCGCTGAGTCCAAAATATTTTAGTAACTCCGCCGCCGTTCCGGAGCAGCCAAACACATCATCTACGCCAATTCTCTTAACAGGTGTCGGACATTTCTCCGAAAGCAACGAACATACCGCTTCTCCAAGTCCTCCTATTACAGAATGTTCCTCACAGGTGATAACCCTTCCGCACTCCCTCGCGGCTTTAACTATCAATTCCTCATCAAGCGGCTTTATCGAACACATATTGATTACTCTCGCGTGTATTCCTCTTTTCAAAAGCTCCTTCGCCGCAATAACAGCCTCATTTACCATTAACCCAGTCGCTATTATTGCCACATCTCCGCCATCTGTAAGCGTCTCACCCTTGCCTATCTCAAACCTGTAGCTTCCTTCATCGTGAAACTCCGGTACCGCGAACCTGCCAAGCCTCATATAAACAGGTCCATCGTGCTCATACGCCGCGTTTACACACGCCATAGCTTCTATACTGTCTGCCGGGTTCAGAATAACCATGTCCGGTATTGCCCTCATGAGCGCAATATCCTCACAGCACTGGTGGCTGGCTCCATCCTCTCCAACACTTACTCCGGCATGAGTGGCGCAGATTTTTACGTTCAGATGCGGGTAGCCTATCGAGTTCCGTATCTGCTCAAACGCCCTGCCCACAGCAAACATCGCGAAACTTGACGCAAACGGCACAAAACCCATGGATGCCGCGCCTGCCGCGACCGCCATCATGTTCTCCTCCGCAATACCACAGTTGAAATGCCTGTCGGGACGCGCCTTTTTTGCAAGAACTGTCTTTGTCGATACAGAAAGATCCGCATCGAATACTATAATATTGTCATGAACTTTTACAAGCTCCGCAAGTGCTTTCCCGTACCCATCGCGTGTAGCCGATTTTCCCATTTCACTCAGCCTCCAATCCCGCAAGCGTTTCACGCAGCTCATCCATCGCAACCTCATACTCAGCATCATTCGGTGCTTTGCCGTGCCAGTCCGCGACATTCTCCATATAGCTCACGCCCTTGCCCTTTATTGTCTTCATAACGATACAATACGGTTTTCCGGTTCCTCTCGTCCTGTGAAATCCCTCAAACGCGGATTCAAGCTCGTCAAAGTCGTTTCCGTCTATCTCAGTGGTTTCAAAGTTGAACGCCCGCGCCTTGTCCGTTATCGGGTAGCTGCTCATAACGTCCTCGATCGCGCCGTCTATCTGAAGTCCGTTGTTGTCTATGATAACGCAGAGATTATCTAATTTGTAGTGCGACGCGAACATCATAGCCTCCCACACCTCTCCCTCTTCAATCTCTCCGTCTCCGAGAAGTGTATATACACTGAGATCAAGCCCCTTGACTTTTGCCGCTAGTGCCATTCCTGCGGCGCAAGAGATTCCCTGACCGAGAGAGCCTGTGGACATATCTACACCCGGTACAGTTATCATGTTCGGGTGTCCCTGAAGATAGCTTCCTAAATGCCGGAACGTCAGCAAATCCTCCACGGGGAAAAACCCGCGATATGCCAACGCCGCGTAAAGTCCCGGAGAATTGTGACCCTTTGACAGCACAAACCTGTCGCGTGTGTCCATCGAGGGATTTTGCGGGTCTATGTTCATCTCCTTGAAGTACAGGTACGTCAGAACTTCAGCGGCTGAGAGACTGCCGCCTGGGTGACCGCACTTCGCCGCGTGTGTACTCTCTATTATGCCCATTCGCACCTTACACGCGGCTATTCGAAGTCTCTTTCTTTCTTCGTTTGTCATATTTTTCTCCTTATACTTGTACTTGCAGCCTTGTTTTGCCAAGGTACATTTATATTAGTTCACAATATATATAATCGCGCTTTCATTACGCCGGTTAGCTTGAACCGTCATCGAATCCCGCGTACTGTATATACGGTTGCAGACCGTTTATGCCCACGGGTTTTCTGTCGTATATGGTAATGATTTCGGCTGATTATATGATATATCGTCTATTCCAAGGAATTTTAAGACCTCAAAAATCTCCTTGCCGCAGTGTCTGAACGCAACCGCGCCATGATGCGGATAGCGTTTCTCAATGAGAACGTGTCTATAGAACCTTCCCATTTCAGGTATAGCGAAAAGCCCAATACCTCCGAAGCTGCCGGTTTTGACCGGAAGAACCTCTCCCTCAGCTATATAGCCCTTCAAATCTCCCTCGCTGTCACACTGCAAACGGTAGAATGTTATATCGCTTGCGGCAATATCGCCCTCAAGTGTTCCGCGTGTGAAATCCGGTGTTCCTCCGTTTTCAAGGAGCCTGTTCTGTATAAGCTGGTACCTGACGGCTCTTTCAGCGCACATCTTACAGGACGGTGTGTTGCCACAATGGAACCCCATGAATGTATCGGTGAGCTTATAATCGTATTTGCCCCTGATACTCTCGTTATACAGCGTCTCAGGTACAGAATTATTTATATCAAGAAGCGTCACAGCGTCGTTTGAAACACAGGCACCGATATACTCCGAGAGCGCACCGTAAATATCCACCTCACACGCTACAGGTATTCCCCTGCTTGCAAGACGGCTGTTCACATAGCACGGCTCAAACCCGAATTGTTCCGGAAACGCAGGCCAGCATTTGTCAGCGAACACGACATACTCCCTCGCGCCCTTGTGCTGCTCCGCCCAGTCAAGAAGCGTCAGCTCAAATTGAGCCATACGTTCAAAGAGGTCTTCATCGCAGCGTCCTTCTCCAAGCTCGCGTTTCATATCCTCGCGGACTTCCGGTATACGCTTATCGCCCGTATGCGCCTTGAAGCTCACAAGGAGGTCAAGCTCTGAATTTTCCTCAATCTCAACGCCAAGCTCGTATAATCCTCTTATCGGCGCGTTGCAGGCAAAGAAATCCTGTGGGCGCGGACCGAATGTGATTATTTTCAGATTGTTTACGCCGATTATGGCTCTTGCTATCGGAACGAAATCAGCAATCATCTTCGCGCACTCTTCCGCCGTACCCACGGGGTACTCCGGTATATACGCCGGAATATGCCGCATACCGAGATTGTACGAGCAGTTCAGCATACCGCAATATGCGTCTCCGCGCCCGTTTATCAGGTCGCCGTC
>CAZKLU010000116.1:0-3042 GCA_964553775.1 uncultured Oscillospiraceae bacterium
ATGATTCAATCATCAATATGGTTCTTAGCATCGAGACGACGCAAACCATCGGAGACGAGGGCGAAACATATTTTGAAGCAGACTTTACCAGCGCACAGCAAGTAGAGAAAGCTGAGTCGGTAGTCGAAAGCGTCGTCGCTAATGGCGCGGTTCTGCTTCTCAATCGTGATAACGCGCTTCCGCTTGAAAGCGGCGCAAAAGTCACATTGACAGGAACAGGCTCCGCCGATTTTGTGTATGGTGGCACCGGCTCCGGCGGTATGGATACATCAAATACTGAAACACTAAAGGACGCTCTCGAATCCAATGGCTTCTCCGTCAACCCGACGATGTGGTCGTTTTACACCGAGGGCGCGGGGAAGGATTACCGCAGGACGCTTGCCGGCGGCAGTCTTAATAACTATATTTTCGACAACGCGGAATACACCGTAAACGAGGTACCGATGAGCGCGTACTCCGACGCCGAGTGGGATTCCGTGAAGTCATACGGCGACGCGGCAATATTCGTGATCTCCCGCGTGTGCGGCGAGGGAGCCGACCTCCCGTGGTACGGTGCCGGCGACGGGAACGGAAATATTCTGGAGCTTTCCGGCGAGGAACAGGATTTATTGAGGAAGCTCAGCGAGCTTAAAGCGGCGGGTGAGCTGCAAAAAATTATCGTGCTGCTGAATGTCGCGAACGCCGTGGAGCTTGATTTTCTTGAACCCGCGATATGCGGTGAGGACTACGCTATCGATGCTTGTATGTGGGTTGGAGAAGTAGGTCAGAGCGGCATTCGCGCCATAGGCGACCTGCTGAATGGAACCGTCAACCCCTCTGGTAAGTTAGTTGATACATATTGCTATGACAACCTGACTTCACCCGCTATCCAGAACGCCCATGCCACATCCTACACTAACTCCGCCGCTCAGAATCTTGCTTTCGCGGGAACGAATAACGAGTATTATGTAGCCTATCAGGAGGGTATATATATCGGGTACCGCTACTATGAAACACGCTATGAAGATGTGGTAATGGGTACGGACAACGCTGGAAATTACGACTATTCTACCACTGTCGCATATCCGTTCGGTTACGGTCTGAGCTATACCGACTTCACTTATGGAGAGCTTTCAATGTCCGAGCAGAACGACGAGTTTATCTTTACCGTGGATGTGACAAACTCCGGAGACGTTGACGGCGCGGAGGTTGTAGAAATATTCATGCAGTCGCCATATACCGATTACGATAAGGAAAACGGCATTGAGAAAGCTGCTGTGGAGCTGGTTGGTTACACCAAAGTAAACGTCTCAGCCGGTGAAACAGTAACCGCTTCCGTCACCGTTGACAAAACCGAGATGCGCTCATACGACGCAAACGGAGTCGGAACATACATCCTCGATGCCGGCGATTACTATTTCGCTTGCGGAAACGGTGCTCATGACGCGCTTAACAATATCCTTGCCGCAAAGGACTATAACGTATCCGACGGCATGACATCGGACGGCGACGCGAGCCTGTCTGTCAAATATACCGTCGCGGAGCTTAACACGACAGTGTTCGCGACTGCCGTGAACGGAACCGCTATTGTGAACCAGCTTGACCATGCCGACCTTAATCGCTTTGACAGCGACACATCGAATGATATTGTTTATGTGAGCCGCTCCGACTGGGAGGGTACCATGCCGCACGCCGACCTCACCGCTACAAGCTACAAGGCGGCTGTACAGATAGCCGCAAGCGACGATATGGTTACTCAAATGAACGCTCTTTACGAGAAAGATACCTCCGGCGATATGCCCGTGACGGGTGCGGACGGCAGTCTCAATCTTGCACAATTCATCGGAGTACCGCTTGACGGCAGCGTCGAAATAGACGGTGAAGCTTACACGTGGGACGACCTCATGGATCAGGTATCCTTCAACGAGATGGCGCGTCTTATCGGTCAGACCTATCACAGCACAGTGCCTGTATCAAGCGTATCCAAGCCCGCCACAAAAGACGAGAACGGTCCTCAGGGAATCACAGCGACACTCACAGGCGGTGGTTCATCAACAAGCTACACCTCGGAGGATCTTCTTGCCGCGACATTTGATGTGGAAATTGCAGAGGCGGTTGGAACAAGTATGGGCAATGATTGCCTTCTGGCAAACAGCAAGGCATATTCTGGAATATACGGTCCCGGCGTAAATATTCATCGCACACCATACTCAGGGCGTAACTTCGAGTATTATTCTGAGGATCCCTTTATTTCCGGCAAAACCTGCGCCGCCGAGGTGACTGGTATACAGTCCAAGGGTGTGTATGTTTACCTGAAGCATTTCGCTCTAAACGATCAGGAGACCGCCCGAGATGGGATTTGCGTCTGGACAAACGAGCAGGCAGCACGCGAAATATACCTTCAGGCATTTGAATATCCAGTAGAGGATGCCGGAGCGTACTGTGTCATGACCAGCTTTAACCGTCTCGGCTGCGTCTGGGCAGGCGGTGACAAAAACCTTATCACCGGAATTCTGCGTGGAGAATGGAGTATGCCAGGTTTTGCTCTCACAGACTTTTCCAACAACAATAGCTATATGGATGTACTAAATGGTCTGATGGCAGGAGGAGACGGCTGGGACTGCAATGACGCCTCAAAGTGGACAGACAAGCTGATGCAGTATCAGGGCGATCCCAACGTTGTAACCGCCATGCGCGAGGCGACAAAGCACATTTTTTATACTGTAGCAAATTCCAACGCTATGAACGGCTTGAGTGCGAATGCGGAAGTCATTGAAATTCGTCCTTGGTGGAAGAACGCTATTGTTGCCGCCGACATTGTATTTGGCGTACTGGCGGTTGGCTCGATCCTTATGCTGATAAGAAATATCAAAAAAATAGGCGCGAGATGAATGCACAATGAGCGATCCGCTTTAATAGAGTCTATCCAAGAGTTTTTAAAATTATTTTAAGCGAGGTAAGAAATATCCCTTATCTCGCTTTGATTATTCCGCCGCTTAATCTTTCTCAATCCGCCGTTTCATGGATTTACGTTTATGACGGAAAACCAGAAAGAAGATATGC
>CAZKLU010000117.1:0-2801 GCA_964553775.1 uncultured Oscillospiraceae bacterium
GAACCTGTAGAGGTTGATGAAACCCTGAATGGTGAATAAACAAAAAACGCCGTTGGACGCGAAATGTCCGATGGCGTTTTGCGTTATATGTTTATACTGCACGAACAGCAAGCAGAGGAAAACAAAATTTCATTGACAACACAGCCGATAAGTGGTAAAATCAAGCTTGACGCATGGCATATTCTCTTTGGAGCCGGGAGTGTTACGCTCCCGACCCCTATTCAAAGGCTGACTGCGCGCCGTCAACCGATTCATTCTATGCGCCAAAAGCCGCGATGTTACTGAAAATTCCGAAAATTTGAGTATAAATAAGAGGTATAATACTATGGGGCAGACAAAAATCGCCGCTTCTATTCTCGCCGCTGACTTTCTGCATCTTGAAGATGAAATTAACTCAGTTTCTACCGCTGATTACATCCATTTTGATGTTATGGATGGTATTTTTGTGCCGAATGTCTCGTTTGGTTTTGCGGTTCTTGACGCGATAAGACCCGTTACATCGTTAGTTCTTGATGTGCATTTGATGATAGTAAAGCCGCTGCATTTTGCGCTTGAGTTCGCGAGACGCGGTGCTGACATAGTAGTTTGTCACATAGAGGCTGACGCACCGGAAGAGATACTTTCGGCTATTCGTGCGGTAAAATTTGCTGGGAAAAAGACAGGGCTTGCGATAAAGCCCGATACTCCCATTGAGAGAGTTATGCCGTTTCTTGAGGAGCTTGACATGGTGCTTGTAATGACTGTTGAACCCGGTTTCGGCGGTCAGAAGTTCAAGTACCGCACACTGAATAAAGTTGCCGCGCTGCGCGGAGAAATAGAGCGTCTTGGGCTTGACTGTGATGTAGAGGTTGACGGGGGAATTAACCGCGAGACAGCGAAGCTGGCAGTAGAAGCCGGAGCGAACGTGCTTGTTTCCGGCAGTGAAATTTTCGGAAAAAAGAACAGAATTGACGCGATAAAAGCGTTAAGAAATTGATTTGAGGAGTATAATAACTATGAGTTTGTTTCCCGCCGCGTTTGACAGGCTTGTTGAGAAATTTGCCTCGCTCCCGGGTATTGGCATGAAGTCAGCGCAAAGACTGACGTTTCATCTGCTTGATCTTTCCGATGAGGAAGTGTTCGATTTTGCCGACGCGGTACGAGACGCGAAGAAAAAGATATGTTTCTGTAAAACCTGTCAGAATCTGAGTGATTCCGATGAATGCAGTATATGCCGGAGCAATTCGCGTGATGGGTCAGTGATATGTGTAGTAGCAAGTCCCCGTGATGTAGCGGCAATAGAGCGCGGCAACGAGTATAATGGCAAGTACCATGTATTGCACGGAGTAATTTCACCGCTCAATCACATAGGTCCTGATGATATTCGTATTCGTGAGCTTGTTGAGCGTGTCTCGAACGGCGGCATAGACGAAGTAATTATGGCGATGGATCCCGACACTGAGGGCGAAACGACTGCGAGGTATATATCGAGACTGCTGCACCCGTTTGGTGTAAAAGTGACCCAGCTTGCCTATGGTGTACCTGTGGGTATGAGTCTTGAGTTTTCCGATGACGCAACGCTGATGCGCGCTCTTGAGGGCAGACGGGAAATCTGAGAATATACCGGCGAAAATTAAATTGTTTCTTCCGCGCACGAAAATCTATGCGCGTCATATATAAAATAAAAAGGAAAAGGAGATTAAATGGCTATAAGAGAAAAACTGAAAATTATCGCGCTTGGAGGACTTAACGAGATCGGCAAAAATATGTACGTCTATGAGTACGGCAGCGACATCATAGTAGCTGACTGCGGCATAGGCTTTCCTGATGAGGAGATGTACGGAATCGACTCAGTAATACCGGATATAACGTATCTTGTCAAGAACAAGGAACGTGTTCGCGCTATCTTCCTCACACACGGTCACGAGGATCATATCGGTGCGGTGCCGTTTGTCATGGATGAATTAATGAACGTGCCGATTTACACAACGCCGCTTACCGCCGCGCTTGTAAAGCTGAAGCTCACGGAACATGGCACGGTGGACAATGTAAAAATACGCTGCATGAAGGCGGGGGAATCCGTCAATGTAGGCAGCTTCAAGGTGGAGTTTATCCATGTAAACCATTCTATACCCGATTCAGTAGCCCTCGCAATAAAAACTCCGGTTGGCATGATAATCCACACCGGTGACTATAAGATCGACACCACCCCTATAGACGGCGGCATGATAGATCTTGCGCGTTTGGGAGAGCTTGGGAAACGCGGTGTATTAGCACTTGTCACCGACTCAACAAATGTTGAGAATCAGGGCTACAGTCTGTCTGAAAGCGTAGTAGCGCAGAACTTTGAAAATCAGTTCAAGGACTGTCACGAGCGCATTATCGTCACAACATTCGCCTCCAATGTTCACCGTCTCCAACAGGTAATCAACTGCGCGAGAAAGTACGGCAGGAAAGTAGCGGTTACGGGACGCAGCATGGAGAATGTTCTGAAAGTCGCGAATGAGCTTGGATACATGGACATACCGCAGGGCATTTTGGTCGATATAAATCAGGTCAAGGGACTTCCAAAAGAGAAGGTAGCTATAATCACAACAGGCAGTCAGGGTGAGGAAATGAGTGCGCTTCACCGCATGGCTTTCTCGGAACACAGACAGGTTGAGATAACAGCGGGTGACAAAATAATAATATCAGCGTCCGCAATACCGGGCAACGAGCACTCTATAAGCGAGGTAATAAACGAACTGTTCAGGAAGGGTGCCACTGTCGTATACGAGAGAAACGCGCTTCTGCACGCCTCCGGTCACGCCTGTCAGGAGGAA
>CAZKLU010000118.1:0-2649 GCA_964553775.1 uncultured Oscillospiraceae bacterium
TGAGCACCGGCTGAGTCTCTATATCCCGTTGAATATCTCCATTCCCATCCCGCCAAGCTGCTTTGTGAACATTGAGAACTGATAGCTCTCGTTCTCCTCGCGCTTCCACGGAGATACTATGTTCATTCTCTCCTTCGTCTGAGCGTCAAGAACCTCGCCTATCAGTATATTCGAAAGCAAAAATCCCTTGGGCGTGAAGCTCCAGCGGTCATCGCTTTTTGTCATCCAACCGTTTTCCACATATTTATCAAGCAGCTTTCTCGCAAGGTCGAATTTGCACGGGAATATATCATGGTACTCCTTTTCGGATATGCCGCGTGTTGTCCTTAGACCCAGCATAAGATACTCTCCGGCTCTCTCAAACGCCGAAATCGTCTCGGCGTGGTCAATTACATCCTTGCCGGACAGTATATTCTCAGTATACAGCTCCATATCCGAGACACAGCTGTATCTCTGCCCGCTCAGACACGAGTGCGATGCCGCGCCGAATCCCATGTACTCACCCATGCGCCAATATTTGAGATTGTGTCTCGACTCAAATCCGCGTTTCGCAAAATTGGAAATCTCATACTGCTGGAACCCGTACCTCGCGAGCGTGTCAACCATGTACAGGTACATATCAGCCTGAGTGTCATCGTCGGGGATGAACGGAGAGTCCTTGAACGGATAGAGAGCCGTTCCCTCCTCTATTTTCAGCCCGTAGCATGAGATGTGTTCGGGCTTTAGAGCAACGGCGCGTTTTATCGTGTCAGCCCAGTCCTCCCGCGTCTGAGAAGGAAGACCGTATATTAAATCGAGACTGATGTTCTCAAAATACGCCTCCCGCGCCTCAAAAACAGTTTCCTCTACATCGGCAAAATTATGCAGCCTCCCAATGCTTTTTAATATACCGTCATTCGCGCACTGAGCACCGATGGAAAGACGATTTACACCGGCTTTGCGGAGCTTCATAAGGTCACGCGGTGTTACACTGTCGGGATTTACCTCTACTGTTACCTCACTGTCTATGAGAACACGACCGTATTTTTTAAGCGCACCCATAAGCTCCACAAGGTAGTCGGAGCCGTAATAGCTCGGTGTTCCGCCGCCGATGTAAATGCTGTCAATAAGATAGCCCTGAAGCTGAGGTGAAGACTCCTTTATGTGTGTAAGCAATGCCTTCTGATAGCGGGGCATGAAATCCTCCCTGCCGACAAGAGAGTAGAAGTCGCAGTAGGCACATTTACCGGCGCAAAACGGTATGTGAATATATATACCAAGTCTCTTCTGCATGATCTGTTTCTCTCTTTCTGCCCCTGACGGGGCATTTTCATTCAACGCTCGATCACCGCCGGAACCTGTCTACTGCCCAATGGGTGAGAGCCTGCTGTCTGTAAACCGGCGGTTAATGGAAAACTTAGTCTTGCGGAGCTTCGCGCCACTGGAGCGTAAGAAATTAGAGCCTGTTTTATAACGCGGCTTCGCTGTGAAAATGCTTCTCCGCTCACGGAATGTAAACCCGAAATGGGCATAGTGAACCGCCATAAAAACTATAACGCGGTTTCAGTTTCGTCAGGTTTTTCCTTCGAACCGCTCACCGCACTTTGGGCAGGTTATTCTTATCCTGCCTTTTCCTCTCGGTACGCGCAGCATATTACCGCAGCCCGGACATTTGAAATACTTGTGGCTCTTGCGATCCTTGAACCGCTGTACCAGCAGCTTTATCTTGCGCTTTATCGGCCATAGAAGCGTTATGAACCTGTCATTCTCAGCTCTGCGTTTTTTCGTGTTCCTTGACAGAAAACGGTAAATGCTCAAGAACAGGACAAACCACGCCAGCATTTCAAAAATAATGAGTTGTGTTATCATGTAGAGGGCATACAAAACAAGGGATACGGCAAAGGTACACACGCCGAGATGATCCGCCCCGTAACGCCCGAACATGAACCGCTGTATGAAGCGTCTTATCATACCATTTGCTCCCTTCAACATTTATATAATCAATTTTCAATGATAATTGCCGCTCTTTTTTGGTTGATTTGATTATACCACCCGCGTATTAAAAAAGAGTGAACGAACATAATAAGTTTACAAGTTGTTACAAAATGTTAAAATCATGTTTGAGATTATATGGAGTTTTCACAATGCCAAAAAGCCTTTTATAAGGAGCTGAAGATGCGGGATTTTCCGGAAATTTGAGCGTTTGAGAATACAGGCTTATTCTAAGTGCCATCAGCATAAAAGGCTGAAGATTTCAGGCAGTTATCCGCTTTGATTTACGGAGAAGTCCGCGTAAGGTATCGGGAATCCCGATTTTCAGATCAGGGGCGGCGGAGATATGAGGATCATGTTCATGAGAGCGGAGTATAGTATGGATTGAATTTCAAATTTTTCAATAACTTACAACATGGAATATCTGAATAGTTTTAATGTTTGCGGTAATGCTATAAATCGAAAACGCGCTGAGCGTTTTTCTTAAAACAGTAAAAGGAGACGCATTAAGATGTCAAATAATACAAGCAAGCTCAATATACCTGAAGCGAAGGCTGCAATGGATAAGTTCAAAATGGAAGCCGCGTCCGAGGTCGGCGTGACGCTCAAGGACGGCTACAACGGCAACCTCACAAGCCGCGAGGCAGGCTCCATCGGCGGTCAGATGGTCAAAAAGAT
>CAZKLU010000119.1:0-2377 GCA_964553775.1 uncultured Oscillospiraceae bacterium
GTCTCCAAAACCGTAGGCCGAGAGTTCGATCCTTTCAACCCCTGCCAGTCCTCGCCTTTTGGCGGGGACTTTTTGCTATACTCAAAGCCTGTTTGTTACTGAGCTTCGCTTCTATTGAAAATTTATTGTGCTTTTGGTTGTATCAGTGCTTCTCCGCATTTATCTTCACAGTGCCTTCCTCGCTCACCCTATAATCTGCGGAACTCATAAATTTACCTAACCGGTACTTCGGAAATCTAATCCATAATTATGAACATTTCTCAAACTTGACTCTCAAAGCTGAAAAATTGTGAATTTACTCTTGTAATTTTTTGTCGGCTGTGCTAAAATACATTTTATAACGAAAATCTGAGACTCGTTATTCATGTTACAGAGTTTTGCAGGGAGAGAAAGGGATCGGCGTTGCAGTCTTATCAGCTTGATTATATTAAAAATTGTTCCAATTTCCGCTCACTTACTACACTGCCACGGTTTAATCAAGGCAGTTTCGATGCTGAGTTCGGAAACACCATGAAAAATATGCTCGAGGCTACAGATCTTTCTCGGCGCAACACCATTCTTTTGAACGAACACCTTATGCCCGTTCTGAATGACTTGTATGGTCAGCCGCTTGAGATAATTAAGGAACTTGAGGATTTTGCCGATGAGCTTTCCAAGCCGCCTGCTCCGCTCGATATTGCCCTTGCTGATCAGGTTTTTTCCGCCCTGCTCACCGTCGCAAGATACAATAAGAGAATTCCTCGGCTTGTGCGTCTGCTTTATAAGTCGGGAATGGTGAAGTACCGTATTCTTAACCTCTTTACGGCTGTGAATTATCCCGAAATTATAAGTATGAGCAACCGTATGAGGCAGCTATTTACAGAGGGCGCAAGCTATGTTACTCCGTTCGAGTATTTTGATAGCCTCGATTCCGAAACGAAAAGCTATGCCTTGCGTTCGCTCGCTAATATTTATCTCGGACAATTCGACAACTGGCAGGATAAAGCCGCCTGTGTGCGCCATACTATGTCTGTTTTTAATGACCCCCGCTACAGAAAATCCGCGCCGGATGTTCCATGGGATAGATTTATTGACGCTATTCATCGTCAAATGTGTTCCGTTATTCCGCATCCGTACCCCATAGGAACAGTGCCTCCGGAAGCAATCGCCGATATTATGGATTCAGCTTATATTGTATATCAATCCCAGAATGGGAAGGCAGTAAATGGCAATACAGAGTATGATGCCAGAAGGCGTATTCCGTATTTTAATGTTCAGTTTTGCTGCGGCATAATCACCCGCAGGGAATTGCTTTCTGAATTTGAAAAGAACCTGAATGTCACTAATCTCGAAAGCTACGACGATGAAACTATGTACCGCGTGATCTCTCTTCCGGCTTTTTACATTCAGGAGTTAATTAAAGACGATAAAATGCTTGAAAAACGCACTAATTACGTTTTCTCGCTCTATGAACGCGCTCTGGATTATATCGAACGTATGCCGGATAGTTATGTGACAGAGCATACGAGATTTTACGCCCGCCAGTTTATGATGGGTTTTGTGGAACTTGACGGCGGCATCACATACAGCCAATTTGTACTCGCTATTATGAAACGCTTTACTCCGGAGCTTTACGCGCACGGCTACTCAGTCGGCTGTGAGACAGCGGAAATTGCTGACGCTCTGTTTCTAAAACAAAACAATGCTTTCGATGATATTCCTTTTATCGCGGATATTTCCGATATATTCAGAAAACGCGACGCCATAAGAGAACTTGCTATGGATGCCGGTTTGCTGCACGATACAGGCAAAATCGGTCTTGCGACGCTTTATAACCACGCCGGCAGACATCTCCTGCGTTCCGAGGAGACGATGATGCGCGTACATTCTCTCATCGGTCGAAAACAGCTTGATGAGCGAAAATCAACAAAAAAGTTCGCGTCGGTGGCACTCGGTCATCACAAATGGTATTGCGGAAACGGAGGGTACCCTGATGAGTATAATCGCGAGAACGATAATTACAGGGTTCTCGTTGATATTGTCGCTTTGACTGATTATCTCGACGCGGAAAAATGTGATAACGCCATGCTTCCCATACGCACTGTTCCGTTTGAGCAAAAGGTTTATCTGGCAAAGAAGCTCTCAGGTACACGTTTTTCATCTCAGATTCTGAACCTTTTGGACGATACGGAGCTGTATGAAAAGCTGCGTAAAATATATGACAGCGGTCGTCGTGAGGGTTACTATAAGTGCGCTATGAGCAAAAATAACGCAATCGATAAAGACAGAGATCAGCACTGATACCGCGTTTTTTATTCGCGGTCGGGAGGGTTCAATGTATAGAAGCTATATTCCGAAAGCCACAATAACCATTTGCGTTATTTTACTGTCTGTATTT
>CAZKLU010000120.1:0-1848 GCA_964553775.1 uncultured Oscillospiraceae bacterium
GTTGTGGACGGTATCACGGTGAGAAGTGATGTGTTGCCCTGAAGATTGTGTGTCATCCAGTCGTAGACTGCTTTCTCCTTGTCAAAGTCTGTCATATCATCTGTGATAATCTCGTCAAGCACAGACGATGCCATATCAAGCGTCTCAATATCCTTCTCGTTAAGCTCCGATGTGTCGCCGGAGATATAAGCGTCTGAGATTTGAGTTGTAGCGCGTATCTTGTAGCCCATGATGTCAACGTCGTTCTCCTGCGTTTCCTCGCTGCCGCTGTCCTCAGTTACCTGCGCGAGTATGTTGTGGCTGTTTATCAGTGACATAGCGGAGAGCGTGACGCTTGCGATGGCAAGAAGTGTGACGATTATCGCTGTTATGTAAATTACCGGTGAGAGTTTTGCTTTGGTTTCCATTATAATCCTGCTTTCATATTTTTGCTCCGGTTCATGACCGTATAGTATTGGGTTTTGCGAGTGGTATGTCCGAAAAGTCGCGAGAGATTCTTTTGAGCGGCACCCTACAGCATTAAAAAGTTGCCTTTCCTGATGAACTTGCGCCACTCGAAATAAACATCTCTGAGTGTGGTGTCAAGTCTGTCGAGTACCTCAAGCGCAATATCGCACGGTATTCCATAGGCGGCTTCCGCAATACCGCCGGTCATACAGGCTATAGTGTCACTGTCTCCCCCGATTGAAATCGCGTTGCGTATAGCGTCCTCAAAGCTGTTGCTTTCGAGAAACGCCTGTATTGCCTGTGGAACGCTGCCCTGACAGCTCACATCGAACTTGTAATGTGGTCGAATTTCGTCAATAGTTTCGTCAAGAGCGTATCCGAAATCTTCAGTAACCATTTTATACACCCGATTTTTGCATTCGTCCAGCGTCGAAATTTCGGGCTTAGAGCTTGAATCCGCGACGAAGCCGTCTTTATAGAGCCTGCATATAAAAATAGCGTCCGCGATACACTCAGCACCCTTTATGCCCTCCGGATGGTTGTGAGTGACGCGAGCGGAGCGTTCAGCAAGCTCGTTTGGGAAACACCCTGTCAAATCGTAGTACCCCATGTCCATGACCCACGCGCACGGAGACACACGCATTGCGGAGCCGTTACCCCACGAGTTGTACGGTTCGCGCTCGTCAGAATGCAGCCACTGTTTGAATCTGCCGCCGTAACCAACATTTGGGTACAGTCTGCCGTACTTCTTCATCGCGTCAATGAAGCTGTCCTCGCTCCCGCCGTTCATAATCGCGTCAGCAACAGCAAAAGTCATGACCGTATCGTCCGTGAATCTGCTTGTGTCACTGAAAAGCGGAAACTCTTTAGACCTGATGTTGTGAAACTCATAAATCGACCCTATGATGTCTCCCGCTATGCTCCCTAACATATTTTTCCTCCCCTGTTATGAAAATGTGTACCGAAGTACCGCCAATATCGTAACATACCGTGGTGAGACAGTCAAGAGAGTAAATGTAAACATTCGCTATGTGCGTGAGGTGAAGGGGAAATGTGTACGAAATGTGTACGGAGGGTATTTTCAAAGCGGAGCTTCTGTTGGCAATTTTTTCAGGAAGGAGTGAAACCAGATGAAAGCCGTCATTCTTGATGATATTCCATCTGACGCGGAACTGATTGCGGACTATCTGACACGATATAAGCGCGAAAATGATGTCCCGATAGATATAGCTGTATACAACTCAAGTGTTGAGTTTTTAGAGTGCTTCGACTGCACAGCGGATGTGATATTTCTTGACATTGAAATGCCAGGGAGCGATGGTCTTGAAGTCGCACACGAGGTGCGTTCAAAAGACCCCGCTCTCGGTATCATATTTATCACTAACATGGCGCAGTATGCCA
>CAZKLU010000121.1:0-1689 GCA_964553775.1 uncultured Oscillospiraceae bacterium
TAGTCGCTCTCGGAACACGCCATGTCGTAAAGGAAATACGCTCCGTCCTCGTCCTGCGTGTACACGGTCGCCTTGTCATCCCACCATGACTGCTTCGCCTGAACATAAGTCTCAACAGTGACTTCGGTATCAACGTCAGCCGCCGCAAATTCCTCATAGCTCATGACAGTAACATCGCCTGTTTCCTCCGGCTCTGTTGTGTCCTCCGGCTCTGTGGTGTCTTCCGGCTCTGTTGCGTCCTCCGGCTCTGTGGTGTCTTCCGGTTCTGTCGTGTCCTCCGGTTCGGTCGTGTCTTCCGGCTCAGTGGTGTCCTCCGGTTCTGTTGTGTCTTCCGGCTCGGTGGTGTCCGTTGTGTCGGTGTCTTCGGTTGTGTCGTCACTGCTGCCGCAGGCGGCTATACAGAACACCATAGCCATTGCCAGAAGCAGTGATACAAGTTTTTTCATATCTGATTCCTCATTTCTTTTAAGATAAGATTAAGAATATATTTATATTCTCATGTTAATTATACACAATTAACGAAATAAGTCAATAGTGATTATGCACTGTTTTTTTGCGTCTTACCGCCTTAAAAATCGCGTATAAGCCCAACAGCACCCAAATTACCGCGAGTGTTATCAAAAGTGCCACAGACATTGCGGGCATTTCGCCAAGCTCTTTAAGCCCCGATCCGTCAGCTTCTATCTGGTCGAGACGGTATAAACTTGTAACGTCACTGTATAGCTTCTCGATATACTCATCGTCCACAGTCTGCTTTCTGCGCTCCGACTTCACCACATTCTCTATAAGCTGACCCGCCGCGTCACGGAGCGACGCGGAACCATTGAAAACAGGTGTCGTGAACGTGTTCGCGGTATTCTCCATAAGAAGCTCGGATGCCGCGATTTTGACGCTGTAATATGTGTCGTTGTCCTCTCCCGCTCTTGAAAGGTAGTCCTGATATTCGCCGCCCTGCTGAGCGGTACTTGTCACAGGCACATAGCCCTCAGTTTCGGCGTATGCTGTCTGAACATCATCGGTCAGCAGGAACTGCACAAAGAGCCACGACGCAAGAACCTCCTGCGGGTCGGATTTGTTGAATATGCAAACCGATGGTCCCTGTGAAATCATCCTGGGGTTGTCCGTGTCATACTGCGGTATCGTCATAACGGCAGTCTCGAAGTCTACTCTCGCCTCCTCGCTTATGTCCTGCAAGGGAGCGTCGCCGCCCATCCATGTCGCACCAGCCGTGGAATCAATGGCGAATATACACTGTCCGGCGTTCAGAAAATTCGCGGGGTAGCTTGATATTTTGAATGTTGAGAACGCGCCTGTTTTCGCGTGTTCGGCTATATCATACAGTATTTCGGTTGTTGTGTCGTTGAATATCTCAATAGTGCCGTCACTTGTGGAATAACCCGCGCCGCGCTGCTTCAGCATTTGTATCATCATGTTGTCGGTTGACTTGTAAATAAACGGTATCATGACTTTCTGACCGTTTATCCTGTATACTCCGTCCTCGTCCTTCTCCATAGCCGCTTCGGACACTTCCCACACGAAATCCCATGTCAGCGTCTCCGGCAGCTCATAGCCCAGAGCCTCAACGTATGTTTTGTTGATATAACACGCCTCCGTTGAACGCATAAACGGCAGAGCATAGTGCGCCCCGTCAAGCACACACTCGTCAAGAAACTCCGGTATTATCTCGTC
>CAZKLU010000122.1:0-752 GCA_964553775.1 uncultured Oscillospiraceae bacterium
ATAGACATGGCGGGGTTATATAAGCTCCAGTTTCTCGCTCAGCTTCTTGTCGGCGAGGGGCTGTTTCTCATTCGTCTGGGAAGACGTGACGGGTTTATTGCCCGTATGGTCGCTTCAATCGCGGTACTCTCAGCTATCGCGCTCCTTTTACCGGCAAGAGACAGGGGTGTTATCGGCACTTCAGCTGAGTATATACTGATTTTTGCCTGTACACTGATAGCTATGCTCTTTTGCTTTTCGGAACCGTTTCAGAATCTGCTTCTATGCGGAATCGCGGGTTACACAGTTCAGCACCTGTCGTATCTCACATTCACCGCCATAAACGAGACGCTGTTTTTCGATGTGAACAGTCTCGGCGTTCCTGACGTTGACCCGTATAACCCCGAAGCTATCGCTGTCGGCACTATGGACGCGGCACAGACGCTTCTCTTTTTCCATATCAACATTGTTATCTACTTATCCATCTACTTTGTCATATACATTTCCGTTTTCGACATATACGACCCGCTTATACGCTCAAACCACAACATAAAGCTCGGCAACGCGGCTCTTTCGGGTCTGTCGCTCCTTCTGATAACCGGAGATGTTGTGACAAATATGGTGACTTCTCACTACACCACCGTCCGCACCGTGTCGTGGGGTCTGGAGATAGGGTACAATGTGATTGTGTGCCTTATGATACTCTCTATAGTCTATATAGGGCTTAACGGCAAGGCTGTGAGTGACGAGCTTGCCGCCACACAGTTCATTCT
>CAZKLU010000122.1:762-1649 GCA_964553775.1 uncultured Oscillospiraceae bacterium
TTGAACAGGGCAAACGTCAGTACGCTCTGTCAAAGAAAAACGCGGAGCTAATAAACATTAAGTACCACGACCTGAAACACCAAAGCGAGAGAGGCGTATCCATGTCACAGCCGGAGCGTGAGGAGCTTCAGAGTGTACTGTCCGATGATGAGACGCGGGTTGAGACAGGCAACGATACACTCAACATCATTCTGACCGAAATGAACACTCTCTGTCGTGGGGAGGGTATTGAGCTTCTCTGCATGGCTGACGGCGAAGGGCTTGATTTCGTAAAGCCGCACCACCTCTACGCTCTGTGTACAAACGCTGTTGAGAACGCGGTTGACGCTGTGAAACGTCTGCCGAGTGAGGAACGGATTATCGCTCTCTATCTGCGCCATCAGGGAAATATATTCCATCTGCATATAGAGAACCCGTGTACCGGCTCTGTTATCTTCCGTGACGGTATGCCGGTAACAGACAAGGAGGACAAGAATCTTCACGGATTCGGTATGTTAAGCATGAAGACTGTCGCGGAGCAATACGGAGGGTCGCTCACAGCGTCAACAGAGGACGGGTCATTTGCGCTTGATGTCATACTCTCAGACGCAAATCAGGACGTTTTTTCGGCAACATAGGACACAACCTCTTTTCAAATATTAAATATTGTTTATAATTGCTTTCATAAAAGCCGAAAACACTTCACAGAGCGGCGCGCACTCATGTGAAGCGGTGCGGCGAACGTGAAAGCAAACTTTTTTAATATTCGGAGGGAAACACAATGAAAAAGAAACCGATAGTACGGACAGCTATATCGGGCGTGTTTATAGCGCTGCTTCTCGTTTTAACGATTGTGGCGAACATCATGCTCCCGACATACAACTCTATCGTCAGCGGCTTTTTAGGCG